>NZ_DASXHN010000193.1:0-18396 GCF_036488505.1 Paraburkholderia sp.
AATCAATCTCGACATTCATAAGATTCTCACGCTGCTGCCGCATCGTTATCCGATCCTGCTGGTCGATCGGGTGCTCGAACTCGAGCCGCACAAGAACATCAAAGCGTTGAAGAACGTGTCGATCAATGAGCCGTATTTTCAAGGGCATTTCCCGACGCGGCCGGTGATGCCGGGCGTGCTGATTCTCGAAGCGCTCGCGCAGACGGCGGCGCTGCTGACGTTCTCGGAAGAGCCGAGCGATCCGACCAACACGCTTTACCTGTTCGTCGGCATCGACAACGCACGTTTCAAACGCGTCGTGGAGCCGGGTGATCAACTGATCCTTAATTGCACGTTCGAGCGTCACATGCGCGGCATCTGGAAGTTCAAGGCGCGCGCCGAAGTGGATGGGGCTGTCGCGGCGGAAGCCGATCTGATGTGCGCGGTGCGCCACACAGACAAAGACGCTTGAGACCCGGCGACGGGCAGAGGGCGGCGCACACGCGCACGACCGGCCCGCGACGGATCCATCCAGACAACGCAACAGAATCACAAGCGAGGACGCATGAGCAGGATTCATCCCACTGCGATCATCGAAGCGGGCGCGCAGCTCGACGAATCCGTCGAAGTCGGCCCGTATGCGGTCATCGGCGCGCACGTGACGATCGGCGCGCGCAGCACCGTCGGTTCGCACAGCGTGATCGAAGGCCACACCACGATCGGCGAAGACAACCGGATCGGCCATTACGCATCGGTCGGCGGACGTCCGCAGGACATGAAGTACAAGGACGAGCCGACCCGGCTCGTGATCGGCAGCCGCAATACGATCCGCGAGTTCACGACGATCCACACCGGTACGGTGCAGGACGCGGGCGTCACCTCGGTGGGTGACGACAACTGGATCATGGCGTACGTGCACATCGGCCACGACTGCCACGTCGGCAGTAACGTGATCCTGTCGAGCAACGCGCAGATGGCCGGTCATGTGACGATCGGCGACCACGCGATCATCGGCGGCATGTCGGGTGTGCATCAGTTCGTGCGTATCGGCGCGCATTCGATGCTCGGCGGCGCGTCGGCGCTCGTGCAGGACGTTCCGCCGTTCGTGATTGCGGCCGGCAACAAGGCCGAACCGCATGGCATCAACGTCGAGGGTCTGCGTCGCCGCGGTTTTTCGGCAGACGCGATTTCGGTGCTGCGCACCGCGTATCGCGTGCTGTACAAGAACGGGCTGTCACTCGAGGAGGCGAAGGTGCAACTGCGCGAGCTGGGCACAGCCGGCGGCGATGGCGACGCTCCGGTGCAGACGCTGCTCGCGTTCGTCGAAGCGTCGCAGCGCGGCATCATCCGCTAGCCGATGACGTTGCAACCCAGTCCGCTACGCGTTGCGATGGTGGCCGGCGAGCCGTCCGGCGACCTGCTCGCCGCGTCGCTGCTCGACGGTCTCGCGAGTCGCCTGCCGGCCGCCACCCAGTACTACGGCATCGGCGGTCCGCGCATGATCGCTACCGGCTTCGACGCGCACTGGCCGATGGAAAAACTCACGGTGCGCGGCTATGTCGAAGCGCTGCGCCACATTCCCGGCATCCTTGGCATCCGCAACGAACTGAAGCGCCAGTTGCTCGCCGAGCCGCCGTCGGTGTTCGTCGGCGTCGATGCGCCGGATTTCAACTTCGGGCTCGAGCACGCACTGCGCGACGCGGGCATTCCTACGGTTCACTTCGTCTGTCCGTCCATCTGGGCGTGGCGTGGTGGGCGCATCAAGAAGATCGCGAAGGCGGTCGACCACATGCTGTGCGTGTTCCCGTTCGAAACCGCGCTGCTGCAGAAGGCGGGCGTCACGGCGTCGTACGTGGGCCACCCGCTTGCCGATCAGATTCCGCTCGAACCCGACACGCAGGGCGCGCGCCGCACGCTGGGTCTCGCGCAAGACGGTCCGGTGATCGCGGTACTGCCGGGCAGCCGGCGCTCTGAGATCGATCTGATCGGACCGACGTTTTTCGCGGCGATGGAGATGATGCAGCATCAGGAGCCCACTGTGCGCTTCGTGATGCCGGCCGCCACGCCGGCGTTGCGCACGCTGCTGCAACCGCTCGTCGAGTCGCATCCGGGTCTCGCGCTGACCATCACCGACGGTCAGTCGCAGCTCGCGATGACCGCTGCCGACGCGATCCTCGTGAAGAGCGGCACGGTGACGCTCGAAGCCGCGCTGCTCAAAAAGCCGATGGTGATCTCGTATAAGGTGCCGTGGTTGACGGGCCAGATCATGCGTCGCCAAGGCTACCTGCCGTACGTCGGCCTGCCGAATATTCTGGCGGGGCGCTTCGTGGTGCCCGAGATCCTGCAGCACTTCGCGACGCCGCAGGCGCTCGCCGAGGCGACGCTCAAGCAGTTGCGCGACGAAGCGAACCGGCGCACGCTGACGGAAATCTTCACGGAGATGCATCACGTGCTGAAGCAGAACACCGCCCAGCGCGCGGCGGAGGTCGTGGCGAGTGTCGTCGAAAAGCGGGCGGGGCGGGTATGACCGCCGCGCGCGAGCCTCGCCGCAAGACCGCCGCCGTGGTTCGGCTGGCCGCGCAAGCCGGCCTCGACTTCGACCGCGCGGACGATATCGTCTGCGGCGTCGATGAAGCGGGACGTGGGCCGCTGGCCGGCCCGGTGGTTGCCGCGGCGGTCATTTTCGATCCGTCCAAGCCGATGATTCGCGGTCTCGACGATTCGAAGGCGCTCACGGCGAAAAAGCGCGAGCAGCTATACGACAAGATCGTCGATCGCGCGCTTGCCTACTGCGTCGCATCGGCGACGGTCGAGGAAATCGATTCGCTGAATATCCTCTACGCGACGATGCTCGCGATGAAGCGCGCGGTGGAGGGGCTATCGGTCGTGCCGACGCTCGTGAAGGTGGACGGTAACCGTTGCCCGACGCTCGCCATTCGCAGCGAAGCGGTGATCGGCGGCGACGCGCTCGTCAAGAGCATCTCGGCCGCGTCGATTCTCGCGAAAGTCACGCGCGATCGCATGCTGCTGGAACTGCATCAGACCTTTCCGGTGTACGGCTTTGACGCGCATGCCGGCTATGGCACCCCGCAGCATCTGGCGGCGCTGCGCGAGCATGGCCCGTGCGCGCATCATCGGCGATCGTTCGCGCCGGTGCGCGAAGCGCATCTGCGGCTCGGCACGGGTGTGCCGTTGCCGTCGCTCGACGCTATCGTCGTGCCCGACGCGCTGCTCGACGACGACGCGTTTGGCGAAGCCGGCATCGCGTAAAAGACCACACGAGCGGCGTACAAAGCGGCATCAGACGTCCGCGGCACGTCCGCGCTGCCGATCCAAAGCACCGCTCGCTCCTTTTGTATTCTCACTGCCTTCGCTGCCTGTGAAAGCCATCACCTCGCGGGACAATCCGCTCTACAAGCGCCTGAAGGCACTGGCCGGTTCGACGCATCAACAGCGCCGCGGCGGCCAGGCGCTGCTCGAGGGTTTCCACCTCGCGAGCGCCTATCTCGACGTCGCCGGGCAACCGGAATTCTGTGTCGTCACCGACGGCGCGCTGCGCCACGACGAAGCGCAGGCGATCGTGTCGCGGGTCGACGAGGATCGGCTCATCACGCTGCCGGACGCGTTGTTCGGCCAGTTGTCGAACGTCGTGCACGGGGTCGGCATTCTGCTGGTCGTCGGAAAACTCGATGCGCCGCTGCCCGATCGCATCACGCAGAACTGCCTCGTGCTCGACGGCGTGCAGGATGCGGGCAACGTCGGTTCGATCCTGCGTAGCGCGGCCGCCGCCGGCATTCAGCACGTGTTCTGCGCGCCGGGCACCGCGTACGCGTGGTCGTCGAAAGTGCTGCGCTCGGGCATGGGCGCGCATTTTCTATTGCAGATCCACGAGGACATCGATTCGAAGACGTTGATCGAACGCGTCGCGGTGCCGATCGTCATCACCGATTCGCATGGCGCCGAGGCAATCTACGATTCCGATCTGAGCGGGCCGCTTGCGTGGGTATTCGGCAACGAAGGGGCAGGGGTGTCGCAGCTTTGGCGCGACGCCGTGTCGTTACGCGTGACGATTCCGCAGCCAGGCGGCATGGAATCGCTGAACGTGGCCGCCGCTGCGGCTGTCTGCGTGTTCGAGCAATGCCGGCAGCAGCGCGGGCGAAAGTAACGCGCGCAGGCAGCGGTGGAGCAACCGCTCAAGATAGCCGCCGCAACCCGCCACCTCAACCGGCGCTTAATAAGATGACCGGTCGAGCTTGATTTCCTGCAGGATCGTCGTCGCGATCTCCTCGATCGACTTGTGCGTCGACGACAGCCACTTGATCCCCTCGCGCCGCATCATCGCTTCGGCTTCGTTGATCTCATAGCGGCAGTTTTCCGGCGCTGCGTACTTGCTGCCCGGCCGCCGTTCGTTGCGGATTTCCGACAGGCGCTGTGGATCGATCGACAAACCGAACATCTTCTGCCGATGCTCGAGCAGCGGCGTGGGCAGCTTGCCGCGTTCGAAGTCTTCGGGGATCAACGGATAGTTCGCGGCCTTCACGCCGTACTGCATCGCCAGATACAGGCTCGTCGGCGTTTTGCCGCTGCGCGATACGCCAACGAGGATCACGTCGGCGTCCGCGAGATTGCGGTTCGACTGACCGTCGTCGTGCGCGAGCGAGAAATTGATCGCTTCGATCCGGTTCTTGTATTCCTCGGTATCCGCGTTCTGGTGGCCGCGCCCCATCGCGTGGCTCGACTTCAGTTCGAGCTCCTGCTCGAGCGGCTCGACGAAGGTTTGAAACATGTCGAGCACGAGCGCGTTCGAGCCCTTGACGATCCGATTCGATGCACTGTCGACGAGCGTCGTGAAAACGATCGGGCGACGGCCATCCTGTACGAGCGCCTCGTTGATTTTTTCGAGCGTGGCGTAGGCCTTTTCGGTCGAATCCACGAACGGCACGCGAACCAGACGAAACTTCTGGTCGAACTGGGAGAGGATGGAATGCGCGAAGGTCTCGGCAGTGATCCCGGTACCGTCGGAGACGATGAATACGGTGGGCGGCATTAGCGGGGCTGTGAAATGGGACTATGCGGACAGACGGCGGCGCTCGCGCGGCACGCCGTGGACGCCACGATCGTACCTGAAAAGGAGCCGCGCGTCGCAAACGGCCGCTGGTTGGGTCCCGCCGCGATTCGACGCGCGATTCTCGCCCGAGCGCCACATTCAGGAATCGGCACGGTAGAATGGCGGCAACCTGTTGGATAAGCAATTGCAGGCGATCGGCGTCTAACTTGTCGCGAATGGTCGTTCAACACCGCGCTATCGCCCGCCAAGCCGCGCTGAACGTGGGCAATCGAACGGTAAATCCGGTGAATGCGGTGCTTCATCATCCGTTCAGCCGTCGCGGCCATGCAGCGCGCTCGTGTTACGGCGATTGCTTATCTAACAGGTTGTGCAAGACACCGGGTCGAGCTTCCAATGGGCCGCCCGGGTTCGAGCCCACTTGCACAGTCGTGAATTTCTTTCACACTTAGGGGCTTGTATGACTAACGCAGTTACCGTCGCAAAGGATAAGGCGTATGTAGTTCCGTTCGAGCAGTTGCGGATGACCGATGTCGAGATCGTGGGCGGCAAGAACGCATCGTTGGGCGAGATGATCAGCCAGCTCGCCGAAGCAGGCGTGCGGGTGCCGACCGGCTTCGCCACCACGGCGCTCGCTTTCCGCGACTTCCTGCACCACAACAATCTGACCGAACGTATCGCCAAACGTCTCGACACGCTCGACGTCGACGATGTGAAGGCGCTCGCCGAAGCGGGCAAGGAAATCCGTCAATGGATCGTCGACGCGCCGCTGCAGCCGCGGCTCGAGGCTGACATTCGCGCGGGGTTCGACACGCTGCAAAACAGCTCGCCCCAAGAGCTGTCGTTTGCGGTACGTTCGTCGGCGACCGCGGAAGACCTGCCGGACGCATCGTTCGCCGGTCAGCAGGAAAGCTACCTGAACGTGGTCGGTATCGACGACGTGCTCGATCGCATGAAGCACGTGTTCGCGTCGCTATACAACGACCGCGCAATCTCCTATCGCGTCCACAAGGGTTTCACGCACGCTGAAGTCGCGTTGTCCGCGGGCGTGCAGCGCATGGTGCGCTCGGACGTCGGCGCGGCCGGCGTGATGTTCACGCTGGACACGGAATCCGGTTTCAAGGACGCCGTGTTCATCACGTCCAGCTACGGCCTCGGCGAAACCGTCGTGCAGGGCGCGGTTAATCCGGACGAGTTCTACGTCTTCAAGACCACGCTCGCGCAGGGCAAGTACCCGATCATCCGCCGCTCGATCGGCTCGAAGCTGATCAAGATGGAATTCACGAAGCCGGGCGAGCCGGGCCGCGTGAAGACCGTCGACGTCGCGCACGAACAGCGCAACCGCTTTTCGATCACCGACGAAGACGTGATCGAACTCGCGAAGTACGCGGTCATCATCGAGAAGCACTACCAGCGTCCGATGGACATCGAGTGGGGCAAGGACGGCCGCGACGGCAAGATCTTCATCCTGCAGGCGCGCCCGGAGACCGTGAAGAGCCAGGGGGTGGGCAAGGCCGAGCAGCGCTTCAAGCTGAAGGGGCAGTCGAACGTGCTCGCCACCGGTCGCGCAATCGGCCAGAAGATCGGCGCCGGTCCGGTGCGCGTGATTCACGATCCGTCGGAAATGGACCGCGTGCAGCCGGGCGACGTGCTGGTCGCCGACATGACCGACCCGAACTGGGAGCCGGTGATGAAGCGCGCGTCGGCGATCGTCACGAACCGCGGCGGCCGTACCTGTCACGCGGCGATCATCGCGCGTGAGCTGGGCGTGCCGGCGGTGGTCGGCTGCGGCGACGCGACCGACGTGCTGAAGGAAGGCGCGCTCGTCACCGTATCGTGCGCGGAAGGCGACGAAGGCAAGATCTACGACGGCCTGCTCGAAACCGAAATCACCGAAGTGCAGCGCGGCGAGCTGCCGCCAATTCCGGTGAAGATCATGATGAACGTCGGCAACCCGCAACTGGCTTTCGACTTCTCGCAACTGCCGAACGCGGGCGTGGGTCTGGCGCGGCTCGAGTTCATCATCAACAACAACATCGGCGTGCACCCGAAGGCGATTCTCGAGTACCCGAACGTCGATCAGGACCTGAAGAAGGCGGTGGAAAGCGTCGCTCGCGGTCACGCGTCGCCGCGCGCGTTCTACGTCGACAAGCTGACCGAAGGCATCGCGACGATCGCGGCGGCGTTCTATCCGAAGCCCGTGATCGTGCGTCTGTCGGACTTCAAGTCGAACGAGTACAAGAAGCTGATCGGCGGTTCGCGTTACGAGCCGGACGAAGAAAACCCGATGCTCGGTTTCCGCGGCGCGTCGCGCTACATCGCCGAAGACTTCGCCGAAGCCTTCCAGATGGAATGCATCGCACTGAAGAAGGTGCGCGAAGAGATGGGCCTCGACAACGTCGAGATCATGGTGCCGTTCGTGCGTACGCTGAAGCAGGCGGAGCGCGTGGTCGGGCTGCTGGGCAAGTTCGGCCTGAAGCGCGGCGAGAACAACCTGCGCCTGATCATGATGTGCGAAGTGCCGTCGAACGCGATTCTCGCTGAAGAATTCCTGCAGTACTTCGACGGCTTCTCGATCGGCTCCAACGACCTCACGCAGCTCACGCTCGGCCTCGACCGCGACTCCGGCATGGAACTGCTCGCCGTCGACTTCGACGAGCGTGATCCGGCGGTCAAGTTCATGCTCAAGCGCGCGATCGAAACCTGTCTGCGCCTGAACAAGTACGTCGGCATCTGCGGCCAGGGCCCGTCCGACCACCCGGACTTCGCGCAATGGCTGACCGACGAAGGCATCGCGTCGATCTCGCTGAACCCCGACACGATCATCGAGACGTGGCAGCAACTGGCGAAGTCGAGGCAGTAACCGGCGGCACCGCGCATGCCGCCTTTCACGCGGCATGCATAAGGTGCGGCAAGCAGCGTGCGAACGCGTCGACGCTTGCCGCATCTCAGATTAAATGCACGTTCGCTTCGTGCTATAAACACCCCGGTAGACCCGGGGTGTTTTGCTTTGTGGAGATCGACGTGGCGCCTGGTGGACTGTTCTGGTGGATCGGGGCGGGTGTGCTTGTCGTGCTGGAGCTGATGAGCGGCACTTTCTATCTGTTGATGATCGCACTCGGCTGCGTGGCCGCCGCGCTTGCGCATATCGCCGGCGCCGCCGCCGACGTGCAGTTCGCCGTTGCCGCCGTGGTCGCGCTGGCCGCGGTCGTGGCGCTGCGGCGCTCGCGTTTCGGACGCCGCAAGCGTGAGCAGGCATCGCGCAACCCGGACGTCAACCTGGATATCGGCCAGACGCTGAACGTGCCCGCGTGGCAAGGCCGCAAAGCGCGCGTCACCTATCGCGGCGCGGCGTGGGACGTGGAGCTCGCCACAGGCGAGCCGGAAGACGCGCTGGTTTACGAAATCCGGGAATTGCGCGGCAGTTGCCTCGTCGTCGTCGCAAGCCGGCATCCGAAGGCCAATGCGACGGCAGTTCGAACGTGAACTTGCAATTCGCGACACAGACTCATCGATATCCGTTCGTAACGCGAAGCGCGCAAGCCTGAGCTGCAAAAGACGCAGAAAAGACGCAGGCTCGCATCAAGCTGCGCACAACTATTCGAATCATGGACCGGAGGGTAGTCGTATGGATTCAACCATCGTCGGGGCAGTGCTGTTGATCGTCGTTATCGTGCTCGCGTCGCAGACCATCAAGATCGTGCCGCAGCAGCATGCGTGGGTGCTCGAGCGTCTCGGCCGCTATCATGCGACGCTCACGCCGGGCCTGAGCTTCGCGTTTCCGTTCGTCGACCGGATCGCGTACAAGCACGTGCTAAAGGAGATTCCGCTCGAAGTGCCGAGCCAGGTATGTATCACGCGCGACAACACGCAACTGCAAGTCGACGGCGTGCTGTATTTCCAGGTCACCGATCCGATGAAGGCGTCGTACGGGTCGAGCAACTTCGTATTCGCGATCACGCAACTGTCACAGACCACGCTGCGCTCGGTCATCGGTAAGCTCGAGCTCGACCGGACCTTCGAGGAGCGCGATTTCATCAACCACAGCATCGTTTCGTCGCTCGACGAAGCCGCGGCGAACTGGGGTGTGAAGGTGTTGCGCTACGAGATCAAGGACCTGACGCCGCCAAAGGAAATCCTGCACGCGATGCAGGCGCAGATCACCGCCGAGCGCGAAAAGCGCGCGCTGATCGCGGCGTCGGAAGGCCGCAAGCAGGAGCAGATCAATATTGCGTCGGGCGGCCGCGAGGCGGCGATCCAGAAGTCAGAGGGCGAACGCCAGGCGGCGATCAATCAGGCGCAGGGCCAGGCGTCGGCGATTCTGGCCGTGGCCGAGGCCAACTCGCAAGCGATCCAGAAGATCGCGGCGGCGATCCAGTCGAACGGTGGCATGGAGGCGGTGAATCTGAAGGTCGCCGAACAGTATGTGAACGCCTTTTCGAATCTCGCCAAGCAGGGCACGACGCTGATCGTGCCGGGTGACATGTCGAACATGAGTTCGATGATCGCGTCGGCGCTGACGATCGTAAGCAAGGGCAGAACCGGAGGTGAGGCGGCTCGAAGCGACGCGCGCTGACGCCGCATCAGCCGGCACCGAGGCTCACGCGCCGCGTAAAAAGAAATGGCCCGCACATGATGTGCGGGCCATTTTTATTGGGCCTCGTTGGCCATGCTGCGGCGAAATTCAACTCGGCGAGCGCATCAAGCGCGCTTTCTCGCGCTCCCAGTCGCGCTTCTTCTCGGTCTCGCGTTTGTCGTGCTGCTTTTTGCCCTTCGCGAGGCCGATCTCGCATTTGACGCGACCGTTCTTGTAGTGAAAGTTCAGCGGCACCAGCGTATAGCCGCTGCGCTCGACCTTGCCGATCAGCTTGCCGATCTGCTCGCTGTGCAGCAGCAGCTTGCGCGTGCGCACCGGGTCGGGCTTGATATGGGTCGACGCCTCGGGCAGCGGGCTGATGTGCGTGCCGATCAGGAACAGTTCGCCGTTGCGGATCACCACGTAGCCTTCCTTGATCTGGCCGCGCCCGGCGCGCAACGCCTTGACCTCCCATCCTTCAAGCACGAGTCCGGCTTCGTAGCGTTCCTCGACCGAGTAGTCGAAGAAGGCTTTTCTGTTGTCGATGATGCTCATGAATGGAAAGTGCCCAACTCGTTTAAAATCACGATTTTAGCAAAGCGGGACAAGGAAAGCCCGCCGCGCCCGTCCACCCTTGCCACGCGCTGTTCAATTTATGGCAGATGTCCAGAAAACCGTGCTGATCCGTCATTCGGCGGAGCGGATGTTCGACCTCGTCACCGACGTCGCCGATTACCCCAACTTTCTGCCCTGGTGCGGTGGCGTCGAAATCCGCCGCCAGGACGAACACGGCATGGAGGCGAAGATCGATATCAACTTCAAGGGCATCAGGCAGCATTTTGCGACGCGCAACTCGATGGAACGGCCCACGCGCATCGACATGGAATTCGCCGACGGCCCGTTTCGCAAGTTCACCGGCTTCTGGCGCTTCACGCCCCTGCGCGCCGACGCCTGCAAGATCGAGTTCGCGCTGCACTACGAATTCACCAATATCCTGCTCGAGAAGATCATCGGGCCGGTGTTCAGTCACATCGCCAATACATTCGTCGAATCGTTCGTCAAGCGCGCCAACCAGCGCTATGGTCAGGCATGAGCGCGCGTCTGTCGGTTGAGGTCTGCTACGCGTTGCCCGATGCGCAGACGCTGATCGCAGTCGAATTGCCCGCCGGCGCGACGCTGCAACAGGCGCTCGACGCGAGTGGGATCCTCAAGCGCTTTCCATCGATCGATCTGAACACACAGAAGGTGGGTGTATTCGGCAAGCTCAAACCGCTCGATACCGTGCTCGCCGATCATGACCGCGTCGAGATCTACCGGCCGCTGCTGGTCGATCCGAAGGTGTCGCGCCAGCGCCGCGTCGAGAAGACGCGCAAGGCGGGCTCGATCGAAGGGCGCCGCTGGTTGAACAAGGACTCGCGCTAGGCGCGCCCGAGCGGCAACGCAGTGGGCTACGCGCGCGATGCTGCCGCTCGCAGTCAGTCCCGCCTCAAGGCGCCGACGTCCGCGCTTTATCTTCGAAACGCGCCGCGCCCGACGAATCGTCGTCCGAATGCTGGCGCACCGACCAGCATACCCCCGCCACCAGCAGTAGGATCGCCGCGAGTTCCAGCGGGCGGGGCAGGCGCTGGTCGTAAATGAACGCATACAGCAGCGCGAACAGCGTCTCGAACACGATCATCTGGCCAGACAGCGTGAGCGGCAGCCGTTTCGACGCGGCGTTCCACAGCCCGTTGCCGAGCCACGACGCACCGACCGCGAGCAGCAGATTGCAGGTCCAGAACGTATGCCAGCGCGCGCCGGCCAGTTCGCCCTGCGGGCCGCCCGGCGGCAGCACCGCGATCACGACCCACAACGCCCCGCCAAGGGCGCCCGTCACGACGCCCCATAGCACCGACCACTCGTTGCCACTGAAACGCGTGTGACGCTGCAGATAGCGGGCATTTTCGACCGCGAACCACGTCCAGAAGCCAAGCGCGCCGACCGCGCAGGCGAGCCCGACCAGGCGCGTCGCGACGCTCATCGGCGCCACGCCTGCTACCGTGAACACGTCGATATTGATACAAACGATGCCGGCCATCACGACCACGAGCGGCCATGCGAGGCGCGCGAGCGGCACCGCGCCTTGATCGCGCCGGCCGGCCAGCGTGACGGTGACCGGCAGCACGCCGACGATCAGCGATGCTGGTGCGATCCCGATCAGATGCACGGCGGCCGTCAGCAGCAGGTAATAGACGATGTTGCCGACGAGCGCGAGCTTGACGAGCGCGATCAGATCGTCGCGGGTCAGGCGCTTCAGAAGGGAACCCGCGATCGGCAGCGCCGCGACCAGCGACACGGCGCCGTACATCACGTAGCGGCCGGCGCTCAGCAGCAGCGGCGAGAAGTCGGACAGCGCGCGCGGGATCAGAAACACCATGCCCCATAAGGCCCCGGCCATTACCCCATAGATGACACCGCGCTGCATCGACTGCCCCTGCTCGAAAAACTGGAATGATCGGCAGAATAGCGGTTGAGCGGTGCGGCGTCTTGTTCGATCCTGCATTCGGATCCAGCCGGCGGCGTTGCGGTCCGACTGAACGGCGGTGAAGGCGCTTACTTGTAGCTTTCAATGGGCGGTTATCGTGGCTTCTGGCTGCGAACGCGCAAACGAAACCGGACCGAACCCGGCGCGAACCGCCGAGCGAAATCAGCGGTCCGGGGAGCGCGTAAAAAATCGCCGCGAATTCGCTAAGCTGCTGTTCGCGCAGTGAAAACCGGGGAGGTATCGCGTATAATTCGCTTTTGCGCCTATAGGATTTGCCATGCGTCTGATCCAAACAGCACTCACGTTCGATGACGTGCTTCTCGTCCCCGCCTTCTCCGATGTTCTCCCGCGCGACACCAGCCTCAAGACCAAGCTGACCCGCAACATCTCTCTGAACATGCCGCTCGTGTCCGCCGCGATGGACACGGTAACCGAAGCACGTCTGGCCATCGCCATGGCGCAAATGGGCGGTGTCGGGATCATCCACAAGAACCTTACGCCGGCCGAGCAGGCGCGTGAAGTCGCTAAGGTCAAGCGTTTCGAGTCGGGCGTGGTGCGCGATCCGATCACGGTGCCGCCGCAGATGAAGGTTCGCGACGTGATCGCGCTGTCGCGTCAGCATGGCATTTCGGGCTTCCCGGTCGTCGAAGGCGCGCAGCTCGTCGGTATCGTGACGAACCGCGACCTGCGCTTCGAAGAGCGTCTGGACGAGCCGGTGCACAACATCATGACGCCGCGCGAGCGTCTGGTCACCGTCAAGGAAGGCACGCCGCTCGCGCAAGCGAAGGCGCTGATGCATAGCCACCGCCTCGAGCGCGTGCTGGTCGTCAACGACGCGTTCGAATTGCGCGGCCTGATGACCGTCAAGGACATCACCAAGCAGACCGAGCACCCCGACGCATGCAAGGACGAACACGGCAAGCTGCGCGCGGGCGCGGCGGTCGGCGTCGGCGAGGATAACGAAGAGCGTGTCGAGCTGCTGGTGCAGGCGGGGGTGGACGTGATCGTCGTCGACACCGCGCATGGTCATAGCAGGGGCGTGCTCGAGCGCGTCAAGTGGGTCAAGCAGAACTTCCCGCACGTCGAAGTGATCGGCGGCAACATCGCGACCGCCGCGGCCGCGAAGGCGCTGGTCGAATACGGCGCTGACGGCGTCAAGGTGGGGATCGGCCCGGGCTCGATCTGCACCACGCGAATCGTCGCCGGTGTCGGCGTCCCGCAGGTCACTGCGATCTCGAACGTATCCGACGCGCTGAAGGGCACCGGCGTGCCGGTCATCGGCGATGGCGGGGTGCGCTTCTCGGGCGACATCAGCAAGGCGCTCGCCGCGGGCGCGAACGCGGTCATGATGGGCAGCATGTTCGCCGGCACCGAAGAGGCGCCGGGCGACGTGTTCCTGTACCAGGGCCGCCAGTACAAGTCGTACCGCGGCATGGGCTCGGTCGGTGCGATGAAGGACGGCGCCGCGGACCGCTACTTCCAGGACAACTCGGCGAACATCGACAAGCTGGTGCCGGAAGGCATTGAAGGCCGCGTCGCGTACAAGGGCTCGGTCAACGCGATCCTGTTCCAGCTGATCGGCGGCGTGCGCGCGAGCATGGGCTATTGCGGCTGCCGCACGATCGCCGAAATGAACGAGAAGGCCGAGTTCGTGCAGATCACCGGCGCGGGTCTGCGCGAGTCGCACGTGCATGACGTGCAGATCACCAAGGAAGCGCCTAACTACCACGTGGAATAAACGCCGATGAAGCCACTGCTGCGCGTTGTATTGATCCTGGATGCGTTGGTGCTGCTGGCGTTCGGCCTGCTGTTCCTGCTGACGCCGTGGGCTTCGCTGTACAACGACCTGCAGCTGGTGCCAACGCAGCCGGCGCTGGTCGGCCAGGCATTCGGCGTCGCGCTGATCGGGCTCGCGTGGCTCGCGGTGCATGCGTCGTTCGACGGCGCGTTGACGTCGACGGTCGCGAAGGTCGTCGGGCACGTGCACTGGCTGAGCGGCGTGCTGATGCTGGTGTGGCTGCTAGGGCTGCGCACGCCGTCGCTGACTGGCTTCGGGCAGATCGTCTCGGTGCTGGCAGGCGTTGCGCTGGTGGTGATCGGGCTGGGTGGTGTCAGGCTGTCGGGCGCGGTTCGGCGGCGCGAGAAGGGGGGCGTGGTCAAGTCTTCTTCGGGGCGGACCGACAAGCGGACCGACAGGCGTGCCGCCAAAGAGGCGGAGAAAGAGGCCGAAACGGAAGCCGCACGGCGGCGTGAACTCGAGCGCGCTACGCCGCGCGAGCCGCATGTCACCGCGGGCTTTCCGGTCTATCACGCCGAACCGGTGGCCGAGCCTGTCGTGCCGGTAACTCGGCCGCTCAACCAGGCTACCCCCGCCGCTGGCACCGCGGCTGCCCCCACGGCTGCTCCGTCTGCTGCGTCTACCGTCAGCCCCGCGGCGCCGCTTCATCCCGCCGCGAGCGAGCGCAGCTTGAGCGAGCCGGAACGCGCGGCTCGCGCGGCGGCTGCCTCTGGCGGCGACACCCGCGACGACGCGCCCGGTACACCCCGGCCGCCGTTTCATGGTTGACGCGCGTCGCGCCACACCGTTCGCCGAAGCTACCGGGTTTCGTCCGCGCGCGCCGCAAGCAGCCAGCCTCGGTGTTGGCCGCGGCCACGCGCTTCATCGACATGTTCCAGGTTCGCGCGGCGCTTTATGCGGCGCCTGCCGTACCGTTTTGAATCCAACGCCGCGCGTCGTGCGCGGCATTCCGTATCCGCTCACTTCTGATTCCGTCCGCTGCCATGCATGACAAGATCCTGATCCTCGACTTCGGTTCGCAAGTCACCCAACTGATTGCACGTCGCGTTCGCGAAGCCAACGTGTATTCGGAAATCCATCCGTACGACGTCGACGCGTCGTTCATCCGCGACTTCGCGCCGAAGGGGGTGATCCTCTCCGGCGGCCCGAGTTCGGTCACCGAGGAAGATACGCCGCGCGTGCCGCAAGCGGTCTTCGAACTTGGCGTGCCGGTGCTCGGCATCTGCTACGGCATGCAGGCGATGGCCGAGCAGCTCGGCGGCAGGGTCGATATCGGCCATCTGCGCGAATTTGGCTACGCCGAAGTGCGCGCGCGCAACCACACGAGCCTGCTCGAAGGCATTCAGGATTTCACGACGCCCGAAGGCCACGGCATGCTGAAGGTGTGGATGAGCCACGGTGACAAGGTGCTCGAAATGCCGCCGGGCTTCGCGCTGATGGCATCGACGGAGTCGTGTCCGATCGCCGCGATGGCCGACGAACGGCGCCGCTTCTACGGCCTGCAATGGCACCCGGAAGTCACGCACACCGTGCAGGGCCGCGCGATGCTCGAGCGCTTCGTGCTGCAGATCTGCGGCGCGAAGGCCGACTGGGAAATGGGCCACTACATCGACGAGGCAGTCGCGAAGATTCGCGCGCAGGTCGGCAACGAGCACGTCATTCTGGGGCTGTCGGGCGGCGTGGATTCGTCGGTTGCCGCTGCGCTGCTACATCGCGCGATCGGCGATCAGCTGACCTGCGTGTTTGTCGACCACGGTCTGCTGCGCCTGAACGAAGTCGAGCAGGTGATGGCGCTATTCGCCGATCACCTCGGCGTGAAGGTGATCCACGTCGACGCGAGCGAAGCGTTCCTCGGCAAGCTGGCCGGCGTGACCGATCCGGAAGCGAAGCGCAAGATCATCGGCGCGGAATTCGTCGAAGTGTTCCAGGCCGAAGCGGCCAAGCTGACCGACGCCAAATGGCTCGCGCAGGGCACAATCTATCCGGACGTGATCGAATCGGCGGGCAAGGGCAAGAAGGCCGCGCAGACGATCAAGAGCCACCACAACGTCGGCGGCCTGCCGGAGACGCTGAACCTGAAGCTGCTCGAACCGCTGCGCGAGCTGTTCAAGGACGAAGTGCGAGAACTCGGCGTGAAGCTCGGTCTGCCGCACTCGATGGTGTATCGCCACCCGTTCCCGGGCCCGGGTCTGGGCGTGCGGATTCTCGGTGAAGTGAAGCGCGATTTCGCGGACCTGCTGCGCCGCGCGGACGCGATTTTCATCGAGACGCTGCGCAACACGATCGATAAGGAAACCGGCAAGTCCTGGTACGACCTGACGAGCCAGGCATTTGCGGTGTTCCTGCCGGTGAAGAGCGTCGGCGTGATGGGCGATGGCCGGACATACGAGTACGTCGTCGCGCTGCGCGCTGTGCAAACGCTCGACTTCATGACTGCGCACTGGGCGCATCTGCCGCATGAATTGCTGGGGCAGGTGTCGAACCGCATCATTAATGAAGTGCGGGGGATTAACCGGGTTGTGTACGACATCTCGGGGAAGCCACCGGCAACGATTGAGTGGGAATGATTTAGACTGCTCCCAAGTCGTTCCGGGAGGTCCGGTTTTACATGTTTTTCCGTTTAAAAACATGAGGTTATTGTCCGGCGTGGTCTGCTGTGATCCGGGCAATGCCTGGTGGAAAAGTCGGTATCGGTGACGGTATCGACGTTCCTTCCTCGGACGGCCTTGTCCGATACCGTCAAATCAGTCTGACGGTATCGGTTGACGGTATACGTTCGAGGAGTCCCTATGCTCACGGACATGCAGTTGCGAACGCTGAAACCGGCTCAGAAGATCTACAAGGTTGCCGATCAGCGGGGGCTCTATGCGGCAGTGATGCCTTCAGGCGCGGTGAGCTTCCGGTACGACTACCGAGTGAACGGTCGCCGGGAAACCCTGGTTATCGGCCGCTACGATCCATCACTTTCCGCACGGAAGCCGCGCACTTTCGCCGTCTTGTAGAAGTGCAGAATGCCCCGCCGTTCCAGATCGAAGTCGATACCCTCACGCTCAGCAGTCGCGAACAGATGCTCGCGCGCGGCAATTGCCAGGCGCACTGTCTCGACGGTGTTAGCCCGATAGTTTGGGATCTGGCGAAGAAATTCGCCGAGCCAGGAATACTTGTGCCATGTAGGCAGTGGATTGAGTAGCAGCGGTGCATCGCGCGTAAACATCCAGCGCAGCCCCTTGAGCACGGTTGCTGCGCTGTTCCAGACTTCGGCATTGCACGCAGATAACTGCCCGCCGTTGGCGAACGACGTTTCCATTGCCGCATAGCGGTGACGCTCGAAGACGGTGACTTCGAAGCCTCGTTGTGCGAGGGCGTAAGCAGTCGTGACGCCGGTAATCCCGGCGCCAATGATGGCGATTCGTGACATGACATGGTCCAGAGTGAATTGAGCATCGCCAGTGTTTGCAACGGTCGATGCAAACATGCTGGCTCCAATGCCCCATCTGTCCATGTACCTGAGAGTTTCTTCCTCGTGCTGGATGTGCGAGGAATCCCCTTCGGTGGGCGCGTCTGATATGCAGCGCGCCGCTCTCCAGATGTTCTGACTGCGCGGTCCTTTTGCCTGAGAGTTTCCGGGGCGGTTGCTCCATCGGCGCCGTCATGCACTGAAACTGACGGTCTCTCCCGCGTTTGTCTTGCCGAACGATGCGACGATAACGGTCCGGCGAATTCCATGCAAGCGTTTTATAGCGATGTTTCCGTGCTGCGGAAGGCTCATCTATCAAGAACATGCGCAAGTCAGAGTGATCAAACCAAAAGTTATATATATGAGAACATTCGATTTGACCTGGCGATTCTTGCCGGACACGATGTCATTTTCTCTTATGCGGGGGCCGAGGTGATCTTCAGCCGTCTCGCGATACCTTGGAGAGTGACATGCCTATAGATTGCCTGATTGCGGATATCGTCGAGAGCGCCGATCGGTTCACGCAGCTGCGCCGTGATATCCATGCGCATCCCGAACTCGGATTCGACGTCACACGCACCGCCGACATCGTTGCCAAAAACCTGAGAGAGTGGGGCTATCGGGTGGAGACTGGGATCGGACGCAGCGGAGTCGTTGCGCAAATGACGAATGGCAGTGGCACGCGCAGGATTGGTTTGCGTGCCGACATGGACGCGTTGCCTGTTGTCGAGAACACGGGATTGCCGTGGGAAAGCCAGCATCACGGCCATATGCATGCTTGTGGGCATGATGGCCACACCGCGATGCTGCTGGCGGCGGCGGAATACCTGGCGAAGACGCGCCACTTCGACGGTACGGTGAACCTGATTTTCCAGCCGAACGAAGAAAATCTATGTGGCGCGCCAGCGATGATCGAAGACGGATTATTCGAGCGATTTCCTTGCGATGCGGTATACGCGATGCATAACGCGCCAGGCATCCCGGTCGGCAAAGTCCT
>NZ_DASXHN010000101.1:0-32564 GCF_036488505.1 Paraburkholderia sp.
GGCCGTTGCGGCGCGTGACCAGCGCGCTCGACACGCGTCATCCTGAGGCCCTCGATCCGCTGCCGGACAAGCGCTTGCCGCTCGAAGTGCGGCCGCTCGTACGCGCGTTGAATGGACTGCTCGAGCGGCTCGCCACGGCACTCGATATCCAGAAGGCCTTTGTCGCCGATGCCGCGCACGAATTGCGCACCCCGCTCGCTGCGGTGCAGATTCAGGCGCAACTCGTCGCACGGGCGCAAGACGACAGCGCGCGCAGCGAAGCGCTCGCCGATCTGCAGGCGGGCGTTACGCGCGCGACGCGTCTTGCCGAGCAACTGCTCGCGCTCGCTCGCGCCGAGCCGGACGGTGGTGCGGTGAGCGGCGCGCTCGATCTGCGCGAACTGCTGCAGGAGTGCGTCGCCACCTACGCGCCGCTCGCGATGAATCGCGGCGTCGATCTCGGCATCGACGCGAGCGACCCTGCCACCGTGACCGGCGACGCCGAAGCGTTGCGCGTGATGTTCAACAACCTCGTCGACAACGCGACCAAGTACACGCCGCACGGTGGACGCGTCGACGTGAGCCTGCGCATCGAAAACGGGCGCCCGGTCGCGCGGATCGCGGATACCGGGCCGGGCATTGACCCGGCCGAGCGCGAGCGCGTGTTCGACCGCTTCTACCGGGCGGGCGCGAGCGCGAATCGGGCGCGCACCGACGTGGCGGGCAGCGGGCTCGGTCTCGCAATCGTGCGCCGGATCGCCTCGCAACATCATGCGGAAGTGTCGCTCGACGAATCGCCGGCGGGCGGCCTGCAAGTCACCGTACGCTTCTAAAAACGGCGTTTCATCGCGTTGGAAAAGACCGCCTTAATGTCCGCCGTAACGGCTGGAGAGGCCCGGCCGGCAAGGTGTCCGCGATCTGGCGCTGCTTAAGATCCTTTTAAGCGATGCCACGTACGCTCTTCGACATCCAAAGTTACTTTCTCCAGTCAGGAGCTCATGATGAACGCGAAAACCTTGTCCCGCAGCGCTGTTGCAGTAGCTGTCGCCGTTGCGCTTTCCGCCGGCTATGTGGCGGGCCATCGCGACGTGCCCGCACCGCAGGTCATATCGCCCGCGCAAGCGGCAGCGATGATGCCAGCCGAAGCTGCCGCCAAGACCGGCATCCCCGATTTTTCCGGCCTCGTCGAAACGTACGGCCCGGCCGTCGTCAACATCAGCGCGAAGCACGTGGTCAAGCAGACCGCTTTGCGCGGAAATGGCGGTAACCTCAACGGCAACCAGTTGCCGATCGATCCGAACGATCCATTCTTCCAGTTCTACAAGCACTTCTTCGGCGGCGTGCCGGGCATGCAAGGCGGTGGCGGCGACGGCGGTGAAGCGCCCGATCAGCCGAGCGCGAGCCTTGGCTCCGGCTTCATCATCAGCAACGACGGCTACATCCTGACCAACGCGCACGTCGTCGATGGCGCGAACGTGGTCACCGTCAAGCTCACCGACAAGCGCGAGTTCAAGGCGAAGGTCGTGGGCGCCGACAAGCAGTCCGACGTTGCCGTGCTCAAGATCGACGCGAGCAACCTGCCGACCGTGAAGATCGGTGATCCGCGTCAGAGCAAAGTTGGGCAGTGGGTGGTCGCGATCGGTTCGCCGTATGGCTTCGACAACACTGTGACGTCCGGCATCATCAGCGCGAAGTCGCGCTCGCTGCCGAATGAAAACTACACGCCATTCATCCAGACCGACGTGCCGGTGAATCCGGGCAACTCGGGCGGCCCGCTCTTTAACCTGCAAGGCGAAGTGATCGGCATCAACTCGATGATCTACTCGCAGACCGGTGGCTTCCAGGGGCTGTCGTTTGCGATTCCTATCAATGAGGCGATCAAGGTTAAGGACGATCTCGTCAAGACGGGCCACGTGAGCCGCGGCCGTCTCGGTGTCGCCGTGCAGGGCCTGAACCAGACGCTTGCCGACTCGTTCGGGATGCAGAAGCCGCAAGGCGCGCTGGTGAGCTCGGTCGACGCGGGGGGGCCGGCAGCCAAGGCTGGCTTGCAGCCGGGCGACGTGATCCTGTCGGTGAACGGCGACGAGGTTAGCGACTCGTCTGATCTGCCGGCCAAGATTGCCGGTCTCGCGCCGGGAAGCTCGGCCACGCTGAAGGTGTGGCGCGACAAGGCCAGCAAGGACGTTAAGGTGACAATTGGCTCGTTCTCGGACGCGAAGCTTGCGTCGGCGGGCAAGGCTGAGCAGCAGACAGAGTTGCAAGGACGTCTCGGCGTGGCCGTGCGTCCGCTCACGCCGGAAGAGAAGAGCAGCGCGTCGGTGTCGCACGGTCTGCTCGTGCAGCAGGCGGGCGGCGCGGCGGCGAGCGCCGGCATCCAGCCGGGCGACGTGATTCTCGCCGTCAACGGCCGTCCGGTGACGAACGTCGATCAGTTGAAGCAGATGATTTCGGGTGCGGGCAATAGCATCGCGCTGCTGATCCAGCGTGACAACGCTCAGATCTTCGTGCCGGTCGATCTGGGCTGACAGACAGCCGGGCGGCCCGATCCCGCAGCGCTGTCGTAGCGATTGCCGGTCTTTGCATTTACTGCAAGGACCGGTTTTTTTTCGCCTGCGCCAACGTAGTCACGCGGGCGCGGCAAATGAGCTGGAAGCGCACCGCGCACTCTGTGCGCTGACGGCAACGTTCTTTCCGTCGACGCAACCGGACGGTTGGCACGCAGGTTGCATCTTTCTTGATTCGGGCCCACCGAGGGCTACCGGGCAAGGACCTTAACAAGGAGCGAACCGATGAAAACCCAACGCAATCAGCACAGGATCGTAGCCGCCGCGCTTAGCGCCGCGCTCACGCTCGGACTGGCGGGCGGTGCGTACGCGCAGCAGGCAGGCGTGAGCGGCGGATCGACCGCCGACAACACCAGTGCGGGCAACGCCAACGGCGGCGGTCTGCCGCAAATCCAGCAGCAGGGCGAGGTGTCGTACGTCTCGGGCGGCGTCGGCCTCGACGAATCCCGGGCTCTACAGGCGGCGCAAAGCCAGTGGCCGCTCACGCTGCGCTTCACTGGCCCCAAGGGCGAGTTTCTTGCCGATGTCCATGTCAGCATCGTCGATGCGCATAACAGCGAGGTGTTGAGCACGACATCGCGCGGACCGTACATGCTGGTCCGGCTGCACCCCGGCCGCTACGCGGTGCATGCGAAGTACAACGACAACGAGCAGACCCGCGCGGTGACAGTGCCGGCGCGAGGCCACGTCAAGTCGGCGTTCATCTGGAACATGAAGTAAGCACGCGATCCGCGCCGCGCTGCGCGCCACCAGGATCTGCCGCGGACTCAGACGCGGCGTCGTCCCCACGCGATGCAGGAAGCGCGCGCAGCCGGCCGGAGTTTCGCCGATAATGAAGCCACGGGCGCGCCCCGTGGCTTCGTCGTTCATGCGGCCACAGTCTGCGCCACAACGCCCCACAATCAGGGAGCCTGGATATGAGCGATGCGTCAACATCTGAGGGAAGGACTGGTGGTCATACCATCGTAGTCCACCACAACGGTCATCGGGTGCGCGTGATACACGGCGGCGTGACGATGGCCGATACCCAGGCCGCGCTAACGCTCTCCGAAACCGGCTTGCCGGACGTGTTCTATTTCCCTCGCGAGCACGTGAACATGGCGCGCCTCGAGCGTTCCACACATACGTCGCACTGCCCGTTCAAGGGCGACGCGTCGTACTTCCATCTGCGCACGGAAGACGGCCTGATCGAGAACGCGGTGTGGAGCTATGAAGAACCGTTCGAACAGGTCGGCCAGATAAAGGGCTATCTCGCGTTTTATACATCGCGCGTCGACCGCATCGACCAGACCTCCTGATCTGGCTATCGGCGGGTTTCTCGAGAGAGGTTGTCATGGAACTGAACGACGCGTTACGGATTCCGCTTGCGCCGTCCGATGTGTGGGACGCGTTGCAGGATCTCGCGCTGTTGCGTGCCAGCCTCGACAACTGCGAGTCGTTCACGCGTCTTGCCCACGGCGAATACGCGGTGACCATGACGGTGCCGCTCGGCCCGTTGCGCGCGCGTTACGAAGCGCGTGCCCATGTGGCGGGCCAGGATTCGGGCCCCGCCGACGCGCAGCGCCGCACCGTCAACTTCAAGGCATGCGCCCAGGGCATCGGTGCACTGCGAGGACAAATCGAAGTGCGTTTGCGTGCGGACGAGGGCGCCTACAGTACCGGCAGGGACCGCGGCACGCGCATCGATTACACGATCTGGGCGACGTCGTCCGGACCGCTCGCCGAATTGCCGACACGTCAGCTGGAAAACGAGCTGCATCAGCTCGCCGACGATTTTTTTACGGAATTCGCTGCAGTCGTGCGGGCGAAGCACGGCAAGGGGCCGAACCGCGCGCGAGGCTCGACGCCGCGCCGGCAGCATGTCTTTTTACGGCCGATCACGCTGGGTGGGATTGCGCGGCGCACTCGCGTCGACCGCGGCAGTGCGTTGACGGGACGGGCGGCGAGCGCATCCCATAGTTGGTCGCATGGCGTGTCGCAGCAGGATCCCGGTCGGCACGTCGTGCCGTATTGGGCATGGGCAGGGATGATTTTTCTGGTCGCGCTGCTGCTGTACGTCGTACGCTGGATCGGCGAGCATTGAGGCCGCGTGCGGCGCATTCGCTGATGGAATGCGCGGTTGTCCTGTCCGCACCACTACGAAATACCGGTGGCCCACTACGAAACTGCGGTGATTGTTCCGTGTTCGCCAGGCGCTGGGACCGCGCGTTTTAGTCCGATCGCCTGTCAGGTCCGCTGCCGATTTTTTGCTGCTTCCCGCGCCTTCTCGTTTCGATCTTCCGGACGTCTCCCGATAGGCCGGTCCACCCGCTAGTCACCGCGAAAGCCCCGCCGCCACGCGGATGGCGACGTGCTGAACGCCTCCCCGAAATGCTGTCGCAGAGATGCCGCCGAGCCAAAGCCCGCGCTTACCGCGATCGTTTCGATCGAGTCGTCCGTGCTTTCGAGCAACTGCTGCGCGCGGCCGAGCCGCTGCGCGAGTAGCCACGCACCGACCGTCGTGCCGGTGACGAGCCGAAAGCGTCGCGTGAAAGTCCGGCGGCTCATCAATGCGCGCGCGGCGAGCGTGTCGAGCGTATGCGGCACGGCCAGATTGCCGCTCACCCAGTCGAGCAGGCCGGACAGGCGGTCGCCGTGCGGGCTCGGCGGCATCGGCTGCTCGACGTATTGCGCCTGCCCGCCTTGCCGGTGCGGCGACACCACGAGTCGGCGCGCGACGTAGTTGGCCGCCTGCACGCCGCTGATCTTGCGCAGCACGTGCAGGCAGCAGTCGAGGCCGGCGGCGGTGCCCGCCGAGGTGAGTACATCGCCGTCGTCGACGTAGAGCACGCCGGGATCGAGCCGCACGCGCGGGTAGCGGCGCGCGAAGTCGTCAGCCCAAGCCCAGTGGGTCGATGCCGGCCGACCGTCGAGGATGCCGGCGGCGGCCAGCACGAATGCGCCGAGGCACAACCCCACCAGCAGCGCGCCGCGTTCATGCGCGGCACGCAACGCGCCGATCAGCGCGGCGGGCGGCGCTTCGTCCGGATCGCGCCAGCTCGGCACGATGATCGTGTGCGCGTCGGCAAGCGCTTCGAGCCCGTGCGTGACCGCGATCGAGAAGCCCGCGGTCGTCGCGAGCGCGCCCGTCTCCGCGGCGCAGACGCGAAAGTCGAAGTCGGGCACGCCGCCGCCGCGGCGGTCTTCGCCGAACACCGCGCAGGGCACCGACAGATGGAACGGACTGATACGGTCGAACGCGACCACGGCGACGACATGGCGGGGTGCGGCGTCGCGCCTGTCGCCGGAAAATGCGGAGGTGGCCATGACCATTGCCTCGAGGGATGCGCAAGGATGGCCCGATTCTAGCGGATCATGTCATGCGGGCCGCTATCGCCTGTCCGACGGTAGCGCAACAATGCGGTCATCGCCGCTGCGTCGTCAGGCGCCTCGCACGCGGCATCGATCGCTTTTTCTGACAAGGAGCTTTGCCATGACCACCCCGCGCCGTGCGCTGATCGTCATCGACGTGCAAAACGAATACGTGACCGGCAATCTGCCGATCGAATTCCCGGACGTGCAGACGTCGCTCGCCAACATCGGCCGCGCGATCGATGCGGCGCGCGCCGGGGACGTGCCGGTCGTGGTCGTGCAGAACGTCGCGCCGGCGACTTCGCCGCTGTTCGCGCGCGGCAGCGATGGCGCCGAACTGCATTCGGTCGTGAGTTCGCGCGCCCATGAGCACTTCGTCGAGAAGTCGTTGCCGAGCGCTTTTGCCGGCACGGATCTGGCCGACTGGCTTGCGGCGCGGCAGGTCGATACGCTGACCATCACCGGCTACATGACGCATAACTGCGATGCGTCGACGATCAATCACGCGGTGCATGCGGGGTTTGCGGTCGAATTCCTGCACGATGCGACCGGCTCGGTGCCGTACGAAAATAGCGCCGGCTTCGCGAGCGCGGAGGAGATCCATCGGGTGTTCAGCGTCGTGCTGCAATCGCGCTTCGCCGCGGTCGCGAGCACGGACGCATGGATTGCGGCGCTAACGGGCGGCGCTCCGCTCGAGCGTGGCAACATCTACGCGTCGAATCAGGCGGCGCGGGCGCGGCGGGTCGTTGCGTGACAGCAGCTCGCGGGGAGCCTGCGGTTGATGAGCGGGCGCGGTCACAGCAACGATTTTTCCGGCGCAGGCGATGAGCGGTGAGTGGCCCATTGGCCGGATTCGTCAGCGGTTCACGGCGGCTCTTTTCGACCTTCGAAACGATCCGTGCGAACGGCCCGCAAACGGAAACGGGCGGTTCAATTTGAACCACCCGCTTTTTTTGCGATCCACCAAGCACGCCCGCTACGACGCCGCTGTCTGCCTTAACGCTGGACTCAACCGCAGCGCGTCGAAGATGCCCTCGACCATCTGCTGCGCGTGCGCGCCGAAATCGGTCGCATCGGGCAAAAACAGCATGTCGCGCAGCGCTCCGCCGACAAACGCATGCAACGTGGCCGCCGCCAGCTTGGTGTCGAGATCCTCGGGCATTTGTCCCTTGGAGATCGCATTGCGCAGACCTCCTTCGATTTTGGCGAGCCCCTCGCGCATATTCGTCTGGTAACGCTCCATCATCGGACCCATCTCCTCGACCACCTCGCATTTCAGAAACAGGATGTCAAAGACGCGGCGGCGGCGCGGGTCATTCGCGGTGTCGCGCAGACAGACGGTGCAGACTTCGATGAGACGTCCGAGCGGATCGGCCTGGTTCGGATCGAGGGACGCGGCCTTAAGTTCGTCGAGCGGCAGCAATACGCGGTCGAACATTTCCGTGAACAGGTCGCTCTTGTGCGCGAAGTGCCAGTAGATTGCGCCGCGCGTAACGCCCGCGGCTTGCGCGATATCGGCCAGCGAGGTGCGTGATACCCCTTTCTCGAAAAAAACCTGTTCGGCCGCGTCGAGAATTCTATTGCGCGTCTCCAATGCCTCTTCTTTGGTTCTTCTGACCATATACGTATGAACTGCCCTCGATCGTGGGGAGCCCGGGCCGCATTTAAGTCGGCCCGATGACAATCTGACTACTTTCAGAACGAATTGCAAATGAACTTGCGAGTTCCCCGCTCGCAACAGAAGCAAACGCACTTTTACATCCATTCGTGAATGTATCTATAATAGCATCCCACGATCGGATAGCCCAAGCCGTGACGACCGGTTAATATCCGTCACTGTTGCCTTTCACAACGCCCCTTGTGCCCGCCGAATGGCGGTGCCGTGCGGCATTTCCCGGTATGGCACATTCGCAGCGCGGTGCTCGTGCAGGCGCAGATCGCATCTATGGGCTTCCGGTTGAGCGTCGCAAGACGCCTGTGTGCGCTGCCGTCTCCGGGGTAGGGATGCGCGCACTTTTTCATTCTCAGTCTTTGACAGAGGTCGCCCCATGCGCGTCGAACGGGTTCCATTCCGCTTAATCAGTGCCGCGACGGCTGCCATCTTGCTGGCGGCATGCGGACAAAAACAATCTGCCCCGCCGCCCCAGGCGCCTGAAGTTGGCGTCGTCACCCTGCAGCCGACGACCGTGCCCGTCATCACCGAACTCCCCGGCCGCACCAGTGCCTTCCTTGTCGCGCAGGTGCGCGCCCGGGTCGACGGCATCGTGCTGCGCCGCGAGTTCACCGAGGGTAGCGAGGTCAAGGCCGGCCAGCGTCTGTACAAAATCGATCCAGCTCCTTACATCGCTGCATTGAACAACGCAAAGGCATCGCTCGCAAAGGCCCAGGCGAATCTCGCGTCGACCACCGCGCAGGCCAATCGCTACAAGGTGCTGGTCGCGGCCAACGCGGTCAGCAAACAGGACTACGACAACGCGGTCGCCGCGCAAGGCCAGGCCGCCGCCGACGTCGCCGCCGGTAAGGCGGCGGTCGACACCGCGCAGATCAACCTCGGCTATACCGACGTCACGTCGCCCGTGACCGGCCAGATCGGCGTATCGCAGGTTACGCCGGGCGCATTCGTGCAGCAGAGCGCGGCCACGCTGATGTCGACGGTCCAGCAGCTCGATCCGGTCTATGTCGATCTCACGCAATCGAGCCTCGAGGGCCTGAAGCTGCGGCGCGAAATCCAGGAAGGTCGTCTGAAGACGACCGGTCCGGGCGCTGCGCAGGTGTCGCTGGTGCTCGAAGACGGCCGTGTCTACGCCGAAAAGGGCAAGCTGCAGTTCACCGACGTAACGGTCGACCAGGGCACCGGCTCGGTCACGGTCCGTGCAATCTTCAAAAACCCCAACCACGTGCTGCTGCCTGGCATGTTCGTGCGCGCGAAGATCGACGAGGGCGTCAACCAGAATGCGATCATCGTGCCGCAAATCGGCGTCACGCACGACCAGAAGGGACAACCTACCGCCCTGGTCGTCGATAACGACAACAAGGTCGAGCTGCGTCAGCTCGTCACCGCGGGCACGTACGGCTCGTACTGGGTGGTCTCCAGCGGCCTGAAGCCAGGCGAACGCGTGATCGTCCAGGGCACCGACAAGGCGCGCCCCGGCCAGCAGGTCAAGCCTGTGCCAGCGCAGCTTCCCGGTACACCTGCTTCCGACGCGGCCGCGCAAGCCGCGCCGGCCGCCAGCGGCGCGCAGACGGCCCAACCCGCCTCCGCCGCATCGGGCGCGTAATAACAGGGAGCCCGCCTCATGGCAAAGTTCTTTATTGATCGCCCGATTTTTGCATGGGTGATTGCCATCATCCTGATGCTCGCGGGTATCGCGTCGGTATTCACACTGCCGATCGCCCAATACCCGACCATCGCGCCGCCGGCCGTGCAGATCAGCGCAACGTACCCGGGCGCCTCGGCGAAGACGGTGGAAAACACCGTCACGCAGGTGATCGAGCAGCAGATGAGTGGTCTCGACCATCTGCTGTATCTCGCGTCCACGTCGGACGACTCGGGTACGGCCACCATCACGCTGACGTTCGCGGCCGGCACCAACCCCGACATCGCGCAGGTGCAGGTGCAGAACAAGCTGCAACTGGCCACGCCGCTGCTGCCGCAAGCGGTGCAGCAGCTCGGGACCAAGGTCACGAAGTCGAGCAGCAGCTTCCTGCTGGTGATGGCGTTCGTGTCGACCGACGGCAGCATGAACAAGTACGACCTCGCGAACTACGTCGCGTCGAACATCCAGGATCCGGTCAGCCGTATCGACGGCGTGGGTACGGTGACGCTGTTCGGCTCGCAGTACGCGATGCGGATCTGGCTCGACGCGAACAAGCTGAACAACTTCGGGCTGACGCCGGTGGATGTGCAAACCGCGCTGCAGGCGCAGAATGTGCAGGTCGCGGGCGGCTCGCTCGGCGGCACGCCGTCGGTGCCGGGCCAGGTGCTGCAGGCCACGATCACCCAGGCGACGTTGCTCAACACGCCTGAGCAGTTCGGCAACATCCTGCTGAAGGTCAACCAGGACGGCTCGCAGGTGCGTCTGCGCGACGTGTCGCGCATCGAGCTCGGCGGCGAAAACTACAACTTCGACACCAAGTACAACGGTCAGCCGACCGCGGGCTTCGGTATCCAGCTCGCCACCGGCGCGAATGCACTCTCCACCGCGAAGGCGGTGCGCGCGAAGGTCGCGGAACTGTCGAAGTACTTCCCGCACGGTCTCGTGGTCCAGTATCCGTACGACACCACGCCGTTCGTGCGCCTGTCGATCGAGGAAGTGGTCAAGACGCTGCTCGAAGGTATCGTGCTGGTGTTCCTGGTCATGTACCTGTTCCTGCAGAACCTGCGCGCCACGCTGATCCCGACGATCGCGGTGCCGGTGGTGCTGCTCGGCACGTTCGTGATCATGAGCATCGTCGGTTTCTCGATCAACGTGCTATCGATGTTCGGCCTCGTGCTCGCAATCGGTCTGCTGGTCGACGATGCGATCGTGGTGGTGGAAAACGTCGAGCGGGTAATGCAGGAGGAGGGCTTGTCTCCTCGCGACGCAACCCGCAAGGCGATGGACCAGATTACCGGCGCGCTGGTCGGCGTGGCGCTCGTGCTGTCGGCGGTGTTCGTGCCGGTGGCGTTCTCGGGCGGCTCGGTCGGCGCGATCTACCGGCAGTTCTCGCTGACGATCGTCGCGGCGATGGTGCTGTCCGTGCTCGTCGCGTTGATTCTGACGCCGGCGCTGTGCGCGACGATCCTCAAGCCGATTCCGCAGGGGCATCACGAGAAAGCCACTGGCTTCTTCGGCTGGTTCAACCGTACGTTCAACACGAGCCGCGACAAGTATCACTCCGGCGTGCACCACGTGATCAAGCGCTCGGGCCGCTGGCTCATCATCTACATGGTGGTGATTTTCGCGGTGGGTCTGCTGTTCGTCCGACTGCCGAAGTCATTCCTGCCGGACGAAGACCAGGGCACGATGTTCGTGCTCGTGCAAACGCCGTCGGGTTCCACGCAGGAAACCACCGCGCGCGCGCTGAAGGACGTGTCCGACTATCTGCTGAACGACCAGAAGGCGATCGTCGAGTCGACCTTCACCGTGAACGGCTTCAGCTTCGCTGGCCGTGGTCAGAACGCGGGTCTCGTGTTCGTGCGGATGAAGGACTACGCGCAGCGTCAGCATGCCGATCAGAAGGTGCAGGCGCTGGTGGGCCGTCTGTACATGCACTTCAGCAGTTACAAGAACGCGACGGTGTTCCCGGTCAATCCGCCGTCGATTCCTGAACTCGGTACGGCCGCGGGTTTCGACTTCCAGTTGGAGGATCGCGCGGGTGTCGGCCATGAAAAGCTGATGGAAGCGCGCAACATGCTGCTGGGTCTCGCGGCGAAGGACCCGACGCTCGCGCAAGTGCGTCCGAACGGCCTGAACGATACGCCGCAGTTCAAGGTGAGCATCGACCACGAGAAGGCCGCCGCGCTCGGCGTGTCGCTCTCCACGATCGACCAGACGTTCTCGATCGCATGGGCGTCGCAGTACGTGAACAACTTCCTCGATACCGACGGCCGGATCAAGAAGGTGTACCTGCAGGCCGATGCGCCGTTCCGCATGAAGCCGGAAGACGTGAACGCCTGGTACGTGCGCAACAACGCGGGCTCGATGGTGCCGTTCTCGGCCTTCGCGAGCACGCAGTGGACGTTCGGTTCGCCGAAGCTGGAGCGCTACAACGGTATTTCGTCGGTGGAAATCCAGGGCGCGGCCGCACCGGGCAAGTCGACCGGTCAGGCAATGTCGGCGATGGAAGCGCTGGTCACGAAGCTGCCGGCGGGTGTTGGCTACGAGTGGACCGGTCTGTCGCTGCAGGAGCGCCAGTCCGGCTCGCAGGCGCCGATCCTGTACGGCATCTCGATCCTCGTCGTGTTCCTGTGTCTGGCGGCACTGTACGAAAGCTGGTCGATCCCGTTCTCGGTGATCATGGTGGTGCCGCTCGGCGTGATCGGTGCGCTGCTGGCCGCCACGCTGCGCGGTCTCGAGAACGACGTGTTTTTCCAGGTGGGTCTGTTGACCACCGTCGGTCTGTCGGCGAAGAACGCGATTCTGATCGTGGAGTTCGCGCGCGAACTGCAGCAAGGTCAGGGGATGGGGCCGATCGAGGCCGCGCTGGAGGCGGCGCGTCTGCGGTTGCGTCCGATCCTGATGACTTCGCTCGCGTTCATTCTCGGCGTGCTGCCGCTCGCGATCAGTAACGGCGCGGGTTCGGCAAGCCAGCACGCGATCGGTACCGGCGTGATCGGCGGGATGTTGACCGCGACCTTCCTCGCGATCTTCATGATCCCGATGTTCTTCGTCGTGATCCGCGCGAAGTTCGGCGGCGAGAAGGAAGACCCGGACGAAGCGCTCGCGCACTACGAACAGCACCATCCGCACGATCCGCAAGGTGGCGGCGCGGCTGATGGGTCGGCCAGCGGGTCGGATGGCAGGGACTCGGGCAAGGATGGACATTGAGATGCAAAAACACTCTTTGATTGCAGTGGCGGTGGCGTTGCTCGCCGCGGGTTGCACGCTGGCGCCGCATTACGAGCGGCCGGCCGAGCCCACGGCGGCCACCTTCCCGACTGGCGGCGTGTATGACGAACAGCCGGGCGCAACCAGCGCGCGCACCGCGAACGGTCAGAATGCCGCCGACATCGGCTGGCGCGAGTTCTTCGTCGATCCGCGTCTGCGGCAGCTGATCGAACTCGCGCTGAAGAACAACCGCGATCTGCGTGTGTCGGTACTGAACATGCAGGCGTCGGCCGCGCAGTACCGGATCGTGCGCGCGGGTCTCTTTCCGGCGCTCGACGCCGCTGCGTCGGAAAGCCGGCAGCGCACGCCGCGCGACCTGCTGTTCACGCCCGCCAGCCCGACGATTTCCACCACCTATTCGGTCGGCCTGAACGCATCGTGGGAGATCGACTTCTTCGGGCGGATTCAGAGCCTGAAGGATCAGGCGTTGGCCACCTACCTGGGCACCGCTCAGGCCCGCAAGGCCGCGGAAATCGCACTGGTCTCGCAGGTCGCGAACCAGTACCTGACGCTGCTCGAACTCGACGATCTGCAGAAGGTCACGCAAGACACGCTGACGAACGCACAGGAGTCGTTCCGGATCACGAAGGTCCAGTTCGACACTGGCGCGGGTTCTGAACTCGATCTGCGTCAGGCGCAAACGGTCGTCGAGACCGCGCAGGCGAATCTGCAGGCGCAGGCGCGCCTGCTGGCGCAGGCGGAAAACGCGCTGGTGCTGCTGGTCGGCGAACCGTTGCCGGACGACCTGCCCAAGGGCTTGCCGCTGAACGACCAGAACCTGCTGACGGACATTCCGGCGGGTCTGCCGTCCGATCTGCTGACGCGCCGTCCCGACATCATGGAGGCCGAGGAGAACCTGCTCGCGGCCAACGCGAACATCGGCGCGGCGCGCGCGGCGTTCTTCCCGCAGGTATCGCTGACCGGCAGCTTCGGTACGCTGAGCCCGACGCTCGGCGGGTTGTTCAAGCCGGGTTCGGCGGCATGGAGCTTCGCGCCTTCGATCACGCTGCCGATCTTCGAGGGCGGGCAGAACATCGCCAACCTGAACCTCGCCAACATCGAGAAGAACGTGCAAATCGCCACGTATGAAAAGGCGATTCAAACGGCCTTCCGCGAAGTGGCCGATGGCCTCGCCGCGCGTGGCACCTACGATCAGCAGATCCAGGCACTCGAGCGCGACACGGCGGCCGAGCAGCGCCGGCTCGATCTATCGAACCTGCGCTACAAAAACGGCGTCGACAGCTATCTGTCGGTGCTGACCGCGCAGACCGCGCTGTACGAAGCGCAGCGCTCGCTCGTCACCGCGCGCATGGAACGTCTGCAGAACCTCGTCACGCTTTACCAGGCGCTCGGCGGCGGCTGGATCGAGCACACCGGCGATCAGCCGCGGCCTGCCGACGCGCCGGTCGATTATGGTGCGGCGAGCGCGCCGACCGCGGCGTCGGCCGCGACGGCGGGGTAAGCGGGCGCGTTCGCGCAAAGCGCTGAACGATGCGATGCGATGCGCTTGCGCGGCCCGGCTTCCGGCAGGTCGTACAGGCGAGCCCGCCGCGACTGCAAGCGCAGCAGCAAACAGAAAAGCCACGGCACGCCGTGGCTTTTTTTACTGATGCGTGGCATTCGCCACCGCGTCAACCGGGGAGAGCTCAGCCGCAGCGAACGGCCGGCGCCGAGGTCGCTGCGCCGCACTCAATGCAAATCGGCCGCGCGCAGCATCGGGTCTTGCTGCGGCTCGCTGCCCGCGCGTCCATCGAGATCATGCCCGGCGCGGCGAATCTCGCACTGCGCGTTCTTCTCGCTCTTCACGCCATTGAAGACCAGGTTCAGCACGACCGCCGACACCGACGCGAGCAGAATCCCGCTGTGCAGCAGCGGCGAAAGCGTCGGCGGCAGTTGCGCGAAAAAGCGCGGCGACACGACCGGCACGAGCCCGAGCCCGATGCTCACCGCGACGATGAACAGATTGTGGTGATTGCGCACGAAGTCGACGCGCGACAGTACCTTGATGCCGTTCGCCGCGACCATCCCGAACATCACGATGCCGGCGCCGCCGAGCACGAACGCGGGCACCGACGCGACGACCTGCGCCATCTTCGGGAACAGGCCGAGCAGCACGAGGATCACGCCGCCCATCGCGCAGACGAAGCGGCTTTTCACGCCGGTCACGCCGATCAGCCCGACGTTCTGCGAAAACGACGTATGCGGAAACGAGTTGAAGATGCCGCCGATCAGCGTGCCCAGACCATCGACGCGCAGCCCGCGCACAAGCGTCTTCTGATCGACCGGCCGATCGACCATGTCGCCCACCGCGAGGAACATGCCGGTCGATTCGATGAAGGTGACGAACATCACGGTGACCATCGTCGCGATCGACAGCGGATCGAAGTGCGGCAGCCCGAAGTGGAACGGCATCACGATGCCGACCCATGGCGCGTGCATCACGCCGTCCAGGTTCACGCGGCCGAGCATCAGCGCGATCACGAAGCCCGCGACGATACCGAGCAGCACCGAGATGTTGGCGATGAAACCTTTCGCGAACTTGTTGATGAGCAGGATCAGCGTCAGCACCAGCAGCGATAGCCCCAGATAAACCGGATTGCCGTAGTCCGGATTGCCAACTCCGCCGGCCGCCCAGTTGATGCCGACTTCCATCAGCGAGAGCCCGATCACCGAAATCACCACGCCGATCACGACCGGCGGGAAAAAGCGCAGCAGCTTGCCGACCGCCGGCGCGAGCAGAATGCCGACCACGCCGGCCGCGATCGTCGAGCCGAAGATATCGAGGATGCCGAGCGACGGATTGCTGCCGATCGCGACCATCGGGCCGACCGCCGCGAACGTGCAGCCCATGATGACGGGCAGCCGGATGCCGAAGATCCACAGGCCTAGCGTCTGGATCAACGTGGCGATCCCACACGAAAACAGATCGGCGCTGATCAGGAACGCGATCTGGTCCTTCGGCAGCTTGAGCGCTGCGCCGATGATCAGCGGGACCGCGACGGCCCCAGCGTACATGACCAGTACGTGCTGGATGCCGAGGGTCAGCAACTGGCCCGCGGGCAGGCGTTCGTCGCACGGGTGAACCGTGTTCGCTTGCATATCGTCTCTCTCCACCGTCTCGTTTTGGGATGACTCCAAGGTATCGGGGACGAAAAGCCACAACAAGACCGCTGGGGCCTATTCCGGCATTCCCGGCGACGATATGCAGGCGCTCGTTTTGAAAGGTGGATTAAAGGTACGCGCATGGCCAGCCTGGTGCGAACCGGCGGCAAGCCCTATCGGGCGGAGATCGCGGCGCCAGACGGCGTGCGCGTCGCGGCCGCGTCGCGCGTGGGGATATGTGTGAGAATCCATGAGGTGTATCACGCCCCACGCATAGTCCTGTTTTGACGCGCGTCGCGGCGCGGCGGGGTTAACCCGCGAGTCGGCTTCAGCACGGCTCGAATGGCCAGCTGGCGCAACTTCGGTTTTGTCCCGGCTTGCGGTCTCGTTTGTCATTTCCATTTCAACGTCCCAGCGCACATGAGTTTTCTCGGCATCGACCTCGGCACCGGCTCCCTGAAAGCGGCAATCGTCGACGAACTTGGCCGCGAGCAGGCGGTGTCGAGCGTCGCTTATGCGCTCGATACGCCGCACGCGGGCTGGGCCGAGCTCGACGTGCGGACGTGGTGGCGCGCGCTCGTCGACGCGATGGCGGGTCTGCCGCGCGACTTGCGCGACGGCGTGCGCGCGATCGGCTTGTCCGGGCAGATGCACGGTGTCGTGTTGACCGATGCGGCGGGCGAAGCGGTCCGGCCGGCGATGCTGTGGCCCGATTCGCGCGCGCTCGATCTGCTCGATGCGTGGCCCGAGCCGCAGCCGAATTCGGTCGCGCCCGGCATGGCGGGGCCGCTGCTGCGCTGGATCGTGCGGCATGAGCAGCAGACGGCGCGGCGCACGCGCTGGGCGCTGCAACCGAAGGACTGGCTGCGCGTCACGCTCGGCGGCGCGTGGGTCACGGATCCATCCGATGCCTGCGCGACCGCGCTCGCCAATCCGGCTGGCGTGTGGGACACGGCGCTGCTCGAGCGGCTCGATATTCCGCGCGCGTGGTTCGCGCCGTTGGCCTCGTCGTATGCAGCGTCCGGTGCGCTGTCGCAGCAGGCCGCGCAGGCGCTGGGCTTGCGCGCCGGCATCGTGCTCGCGACCGGTGCGGGCGATACCCCTTGCGCGGCGCTCGGCGGCGGACTGTCGCGCGACGGCGACGCGTTGCTGACCACCGGCACCGGCGGACAGATCGTCGTGCTGGCGGACCACGAACCGGCGGCGTTCAAGGGGCTGCATCGCTATCGCGCGGCGACCGATCACTGGTATCGGATGGCGGCGATGCAGAACGTCGGTATCGCGTTGGAGCGGGTGCGCGCTTGGCTGTCGTATGAGTGGGCGGACGCTTATCGGGAAGCGTTTAGCGAGTCGGCTAACGATAGCGCGAGCCAGGCAGCCGACACGAAGCCCGACGCATCTTCGTGCGTCACCTTCCTCCCTTACCTCAGCGGCGAGCGCACACCGTGGCTGAACCCACAGGCGCGCGGCGGCTGGCTTGGTCTGTCGCTCGAACACACGCGTGGCGCAATGATGCGCGCCGCGTTCGAAGGCGTCGCGTTCTCACTGCGCGCAGGGCTCGACGCGATTCGCGCGAGCGGCGCGCCGGTGGCCGCGCTCAAACTCGCGGGCGGCGGTTCCGTCGATGCACGCTGGCGGCAACTGCTTGCCGATGCGCTCGACGTCGAACTGCACGCGGTCGAGTGTCCGAACGCGGCGCCGCGCGGCGCGGCGATACTCGGCGCTCTCGCGTACGGGCATTGGCAGCCACGCGATCTCGCCGCGCTGGCGCCTCACGCGACGCGCGTTGCAGGTCCGCGCGGCGATGCCGCGTTGGCTGAGCGATATGCACGCTTTCTCGATCTGTACGGCCGTGTCGAGCCGTGGTTCGGCGGCACGCCGCGGGCCGATCTGCGGTAGCACCACCGATTGCAATAACATTGCTTCGCTAGCACCACACCCACATACAGGAGCCTTTGACGATGCTCGAACTACTCTCGTCGCATGCCTGCCACGGTGGCGAGCAGCGCTTTTATCGCCACGCATCGCGCACGATCGGCCTGCCGATGCGCTTCTCGGTGTATCTGCCGCCGCAGGCACTGCAAGCGGATGCGAAGGTGCCCGCGCTGTTCTATCTGGCGGGGCTGACCTGTACCGAAGAGACCTTCGTGACCAAGGCGGGCGCGCAGCGCTTCGCGGCAAAGCACGGCATCGCGCTGATTTCGCCGGACACGAGCCCGCGCGGCGCGAACCTGCCGGGCGAAACCGATGCGTGGGACTTCGGCGCCGGCGCGGGTTTTTACGTCGATGCAACGCGCGAGCCGTGGGCCCGGCACTACCGCATGTACTCGTATGTGTGCGACGAGCTACGCGACACGGTGCTCGAGAACCTGCCGGTCGACGGCGGGCGCCTCGGCATCTTTGGTCATTCGATGGGCGGGCACGGCGCGTTGATGCTGGCGCTGCGCAATCCGGAGATTTATCGATCGGTGTCGGCGTTTGCGCCGATTGCCGCGCCGATGCGGTGCCCGTGGGGCGAGAAGGCATTCAGCGGTTATCTCGGCGACGACCGCGAAGCGTGGAAGCAATACGACGCGAGCGAGCTGGTCGCGCATGCAGCGCGCAAATTCGCGCAAGGGATCCTGGTCGATCAGGGCCTCGCGGATCAGTTCCTCGCCGAGCAACTGAATCCGGACGTGTTCGAAGCCGCGTGCGAGGCCGCAGGGCAGCCGCTGACGTTGCGCCGGCATGCGGGCTACGACCACGGCTACTACTTCATCACGACGTTCATCGAAGATCACCTCGCGCATCACGCGCGGGTATTGCTCGGGTAAGCCGTCAAAGCGCGCTCAGAAGTGAAAACGGCGGCACGTCAGGTTGCCGCCGCTTTGATTGGATCAACGCCGCTGTCGCTCAATGCCGCCGCAGCAGGCTCGCGCCATACACGAGCGCAGAGAGCACGGTGATCCAGAAGCTGGTCGGCCAGTCGGTATAGAACGCGAGCGTCAAGCCGAGCCACGCTTGCGCGAGCGCGAATACCGCGGCCAGCACCAGACCGGTGGACAGCCGCGTACACAGGTTCTGCGCGGCGGCGGCCGGTCCGACCATCAGCGTGAACACGAGCAGCACGCCGACGATCTGCGTGCACGCCGCCACCGCCAGCGCGGCGATCGCGAGAAACAGCACCGACACGCGGCGCAGCGACACGCCCTTCGCTTCGGCGAGTTCCGGTTGCAACGACGCGAACAGCAGCGGCCGCATGATCGCCGCAAGCGCGGCGAGACTAACGACGGCCAGCCCCGCGAGCACGCCGAGCGTCGATGCATTGACGCCGAGCACGTTGCCGAACAGCAGCGCGGTGACCTGGGTTGCGTACGCGGTGAAGAAGTGCAGAAACAGCAGGCCAAAGCCGAGCGACAAAGACAGAATCACGCCGATGGCGACGTCGCGGCCGGCCAGCCGTTCACCGAGCGCGCCCATGCCGACGCCCGCAACGAGCGTGAAGCCGATCATCCCCCAGATCGGCGAAATGCCGATCAGCACCGCGCCGGTCGCGCCGGTGAAGCCGACATGCGACAGCGCGTGACCGGCGAAGGTCTGGCCGCGCATCACCAGAAAATAGCCGACCACGCCGGCCAGCACCGCGACGATCCCCGACGCCGCGAATGCGTTCACCATGAAGTCGTATTCAAACATCGTGTGTGTGTCCGTCGGGTGAGCCGTGCTTGTGTGAGTCGCCGTGGGAATGACCGTGCGAGTGACCGTGCGAATGTCCGCCGTCCTCATCGTCTTCATGCTCGTGATCGAGCTTGCCGACCTCGACGCTGCCCGACATCACGAAGATGCGGCCATTGACGCGCATCACGTCGATCGGCGAACCGTACAGGCGCGACAGCACCGGGCGCGTGATCACCTCGTCGACGGTGCCGAGCGCAGCGACTCCGCTGCCGAGATACAGCACGCGATCGAGCGAATTGAGCAGCGGATTCAGTTCATGCGCGGAGAACAGCACCGCGATGCCGAGTTCCCGCTGCACGCGCCGCACGAGTTCGACGACGCTCTTCTGATGATGCGGATCGAGGCTGATCAGCGGTTCGTCGAGCAGCAGCAGCTTCGGGTTGCCGAGCAGGCACTGCGCGAGCAGCAGCCGCTGACGCTCGCCGCCCGATAGCTCCGACAAAGGCCGCAACGCGAGCTGGCTGCCGCCGACCAGATCGAGCACCCGGTCGACGTCCGCGCGGGTTGCCGCATCCGCATGTGGCAGGCCCCAGCGATGCCCGTCGGCGGCCATCGCGACGAAATCGCGGCCGCGCACGCGGCGGCTCGCGAGCGCACTGCGCGTCTGCGGCATGTAACCGATCGATGCGTTGCCGCGCTCGACCGCCTGCCCAAGCACGCGAATCGCACCGGTCGCGGCCGGCACGAGACCGAGCGCCGCGCGCATCAGCGTGGTCTTGCCCGCGCCGTTCGGCCCGAGCACACCGATGAACTCACCCTGGTTCACGACAAAGCTCGTGTCGCGCAGGATCGTGCGTCCGCCGAGGTCTAACGTCACGCGCTCGAGTTCGAGCGCGGGCGCGTCGTTCGCGGCGGCGGTGGATGCGCCGGTCGGCGCACCCGCGCGCGCCTGGCGGCCATTGGAAGTCATGGCGTTTTTCCCTTGGCGTCGTTCGCGCCGTTCGTACCGTTTGCGTCGCCCGCGGCGAGCGCCTTGTCCAGCGCGTCGAGCTGCGTGAGCATCCACTGCTGATAGGTCTCGCCGGCCGGCAACGTCTCGGTGACGCTCATCGTCGGCAGCTTCGATTGTTGCGCGAGTTTCAGCATGCGCCGGGTCAGCGCTTCGGTTGCCTGGCTGTTATAGATCAGGACGCGCACACGCCGCTCGCGCAGATCGCGTTCGAACGCGGCGATATCGGCCGCGCTCGCCTCGGTGTCGTTCATCGTCGCGAGCTGGAAACGCTGGTTGCGCATCGCGAGCCCTATCGCGTCTGACATATACCCGAACACCGGCTCCGTCGCCGTGACCGGCACGCCCGCATAGCGGGCGCGCAGTTCGGCGACTTTCGCGTCGATTGGCTTCAGCGAAGCGAGAAACTTCGCGAGGTTCGCATCGTACGCCGACTTGTGCGCGGGGTCGGCCGCGACCAGCGCGTCGCTGAGCGCGTGCGCGACCTTCGGCATCGTCGCCGGGTCGTACCACAGGTGCGGATTGTCACCGCCTTTCTTGCCGGTGAGATCGGCTGCGACGATCACGGTACGTTGCGTGCCTTTGGACGCGGCCAGCAATTTCGTCATCCACGGATCGTAGTCCGCGCCGTTGTAGACGACCACGCTCGCGTGCTGCAACGCGCGCGCGGTGGCCGTGCTCGCTTCGAACAGATGCGGGTCCTGGTCCGGGTTGCTGAGGATGCTGGTCACGTCGACGCGATCGCCGCCGAGTTGCCGCACCACGTCGCCGTAAAAGTTCTCCGCGGCGACGACCGGGATTGTCGTGCCGGCATTGCCCGCGGCTTTCGCGTCGGCTGCAAACGCGCCGTGGCCGAACGCGAACGCGGCGGCCGCGAGCAGACAGGCCGGCACAGCGTTCGACCGCTTCAGCGCGCGCCGCGCGTTAGTCAATATCGAGCCGATTGTTTTCATCGTTGTTTCCTGCTGCGTGAGAGTTGGATGAACCACCGGCGGTGGCAGTAATGGGTACGGGTGGCGCTCAGTGGGGCGTTGCGCACTTCATCGCGCTGGCTCGCCGCTCGCGCCGTCGGTGGCGGGGGCGCCGCTGTCAGCGGCATCGGGTCTGAGCGCGCGAGCGCACAGCGCGCACAGCCCGCTTAGCTCGATCACCTGACGATGCACTTCGAAGCCGTGCGCCGGCGCGCTATGCGACAGCTGGTCGGCGAGTTCGTCGCCGGGAATCTCGACGGTCGCGCCGCAGCGATCGCAAATCAGGAACTGGCTGCTGTGCGGCACGCCGATCTCGCAGCACGCGACGAACGCATTCTTCGATTCGATCCGATGCACGAAACCGTGGGCGACGAGGAACTCGAGCGCACGGTAGACGGTAGTCGGCGGCATGCGGCCGCGTTCGGGTTCGAGCGCGTCGAGCAACTCATACGCGCCGACCGGCCGTCCGCTCGCGACGATCGCCGCGTACACCTGGCGGCGCAGCGGCGTCAGCGTGAGCTGGTGCGACGCGGCGTGCACTTCCGCACACGCGAGCCGCACGGCGTGCTGTTCTGCGAGTGAAGTAGTCATCGGCATCTAAATCTCCTGATGGGGCGGGCGACGGGCGCATCGCGCATGTCGTGCTGCCGGGTTGCGGCAGTGGCTCGGGCCGCAGCGCACCCGAGCCGTAAAACAGAGCCAGCGCACTCAAAAGAAGCAAACGTGGCCGGCCGCTCGAAGCGCCACGAGCCGCGAATGATATAACGTATCGCAAACTTTTGTCAGTGCCACCGCATTTCGAACCGACGAGATCGCCTGCCGCGCTGCACCATCGAAATCTCGCGACGCGCCTTGACATGCCCCAGTCCGTATCCGATCATTCGATCACTTACAGAGCAATTGATCGCGCAACGAGCGTTCGCTCACCGCCGGTCAGCATGCAGAACGAACCCGGAGACAGCTAGTGGCGGCACGATTGCAGGACAAGGTGGCCATCCTGACTGGCGCGGCCAGCGGCATCGGCGAGGCTGTGGCGCAGCGCTATCTCGATGAAGGCGCGCGCTGCGTGCTGGTCGACGTGAAGCCGGCCGACAGCATCGGCGGCAGCTTGCGCGCCAGCTACGGCGAGCGCGTGCTCGCGCTCAGCGCGGATGTCACGCGCCGCGAGGACATCGATCGGATCGTATCCCGCACGCTCGGCGGCTTTGGCCAGATCGACATCCTCTTCAACAATGCGGCGCTATTCGACATGCGCCCGCTGCTCGACGAATCCTGGGACGTGTTCGACCGGCTGTTCGCGGTGAACGTGAAGGGCATGTTCTTCCTGATGCAGGCCGTCGCGCGACAGATGGTCGAGCAGGGCCATGGCGGCAAGATCATCAATATGTCGTCGCAGGCCGGCCGGCGCGGCGAGGCGCTGGTCTCTCACTACTGCGCGACCAAGGCGGCGGTGCTGAGCTATACGCAGTCCGCGGCGCTCGCGCTCGCACCGCATAAGATCAACGTGAACGGGATTGCGCCGGGTGTCGTCGATACGCCGATGTGGGCCGAAGTCGATGCGCTGTTCGCGCGCTACGAGAACCGGCCGCTCGGCGAGAAAAAGCGGCTCGTCGGCGAGGCGGTGCCGCTCGGACGCATGGGCGTGCCCGACGATCTGACCGGCGCCGCGCTGTTTCTCGCGTCGGCCGACGCGGACTACATCACCGCGCAGACGCTGAACGTCGACGGCGGTAACTGGATGAGCTGAAAAGAACAGCTGAAAAATGAGCTGAAAGCGGGCACCTCGCCCGCGATTGCTGGCGCGTCATTCCGAACAACGAACGCAGCACGACATAACGCACGAGAACAGGAGACAACGATGAAACCAGCTTTCAAATTCGCGCTGAAGGCGGCCGGTGCAGGCGCGGCCGCATGCTTCACGCTGAGCGCGTCGGCGGCGACGGTGACGATCGCCACATTGAACAATCCGGACATGATCGAGCTGAAGAAGCTATCGCCGGCCTTCGAAAAGGCGAATCCGGACATCAAGCTGAACTGGGTGATTCTCGAGGAAAACGTGCTGCGTCAGCGCGCGACGACCGACATCACGACCGGCAGCGGCCAGTTCGACGTGATGACGATCGGCGCATACGAAACACCGCAATGGGGCAAGCGCGGCTGGCTCGCGCCGCTCACCAACCTGCCCGCCGACTACGATCTCAACGACGTCGTGAAGACCGCCCGCGACGGCCTGTCCGCGAACGGCCAGTTGTATGCGCTGCCCTTCTACGTCGAAAGCTCGATGACGTATTACCGCAAGGACCTGTTCGCGGCCAAGGGCCTGAAGATGCCCGATCAGCCGACCTACGACCAGATCGCGCAATTCGCCGACAAGCTCACCGACAAGTCCAAGGAGCAGTACGGTATCTGCCTGCGCGGCAAGGCAGGCTGGGGCGAGAACATGGCGTACGCGACCACGGTCGTGAACACGTTCGGCGGCCGCTGGTTCGACGAGAAGTGGCACGCGCAGCTGACCTCGCCGGAATGGAAGAAGGCGATCACCTTCTACGTCAATCTGCTGAGGAAGGACGGCCCTCCCGGAGCGAGCTCGAACGGCTTCAACGAAAACCTCACGCTGATGTCGTCGGGCAAATGCGCGATGTGGATCGACGCGACGGTCGCGGCCGGCATGCTGTACAACAAGCAGCAGTCGCAGATCGCCGACAAGGTCGGCTTTGCCGCGGCGCCGACCGAGGTTACGCCGAAGGGCTCGCACTGGCTGTGGGCGTGGGCGCTCGCGATTCCGAAGTCGTCGAAGCAAACCGACGCGGCGAAAAAGTTCATCACGTGGGCGACCTCGAAGGAGTACATCGAACTGGTCGCGAAGGATGAAGGCTGGGCGTCGGTACCGCCCGGCACGCGTCAGTCCACTTACGCGCGCCCCGAGTACAAGCAGGCTGCGCCGTTCGGCGACTTCGTGCTGAAGGCGATCGAGACCGCCGACCCGGATCATCCGACGCTGAAGCCGGTGCCGTACACCGGCGTGCAGTTCGTCGGCATCCCCGAGTTTCAGTCGTTCGGCACCGTGGTCGGGCAGAGCGTCTCCGGCGCGATCGCCGGGCAGATGACGGTCGACCAGGCGCTCGCGGCCGGCAACGCCGCGGCCGATCGCGCGGTCAAGCAGGCGGGCTACCAGAAGTAACCGGGCTGACCGGAACTCACCAGGCAGCAACCGCGAAGTCAGCGGCAAGCATCGCGGCAAACCAGCGCCGCAAACGAACGCGGCAAGTACCGCGCGAGCCAGCCCGATGCGCAGCGAGGGCGGGCAACCCGGCACTTGCCGCGCCAGGCCCGCCGCATCGATCGATGCGGCACGCACCGGCCGATGCGCATCAACCGATGCGCGCCGGCCGGCTCACGCGGCCCAGCGGGCGATTCGCCATTCGCGAGCGCGCGTCGCGCGGTTCGGGCGAACGCTCCGCGCATTACCGAACAGGTGGTCCATCATGCGTCCCTTGCGCCTACCTCTGATGCAAACCCATCCCCAGACCGAGAAGGAGCGCGAACAGCGCAAGGCCAGTTCGGCCCGCTGGCTCGTCGCGCCGTCGGTCGGCGTACTCGTGTTGTGGATGGCGATTCCGCTCGCGATGACGATCTGGTTTTCGTTCACGCATTACAACCTGCTCAATCCCGACCTGCGCGGGTTCGCCGGCTTCGACAACTACCGTTATCTCGCCACCGATCCCTCGTTCTGGCCGTCGATCATTCACACCATCCAGCTGATCGTATCGGTGCTCGTGATCACGGTCGGCGGCGGCGTGCTGATGGCGGTGCTGTTCGACCGCAAGTTCTATGGTCAGGGCGTCGCGCGGCTGCTGGCGATCGCGCCGTTTTTCGTGATGCCGACAGTGAGCGCGCTGATCTGGAAAAACATGATCCTGCACCCGGTGTACGGCCTGGTCGCGCAGGGCATGCGCGCGCTCGGCATGACGCCGATCGACTGGTTCGCCCAGTATCCGTTGAGCGCGGTCATCATGATCGTCGCGTGGCAGTGGCTGCCGTTCGCGTTCCTGATCCTGTTCACGGCGATCCAGTCGCTCGACCAGGAGCAGAAGGAAGCGGCGCGCATCGACGGCGCGGGTCCGTTCTCGATGTTCTTCTACATCACGCTGCCGCACTTGCGGCGCGCGATCGCGGTCGTCGTGATGATGGAGACGATTTTCCTGCTGTCGATCTTCGCCGAGATCTACACGACCACGGGCGGCGGTCCGGGCAATGCGACCACCAACCTGTCGTACCTGATCTTCTCGCTCGGCCTGCAACAGTTCGACGTCGGTCTTGCTTCGGCGGGCGGCATTCTCGCGGTCGTGCTGGCCAACATCGTGTCGATCTTCCTCGTGCGGATGCTCGCGAAGAACCTGAAAGGGGAGTACGAAAAATGAGCCACGTTGCCTCTACCCCGGCCTCGACGGCGCAGCCTGTCGCGCTACCGGCCAAATCGCCGTTCGCGCCGGTGCTGCGTGCGATTCCCGGCGTGATCGCCTGGCTGGTCGCGCTGCTGCTGTTCTTTCCGATCTTCTGGATGACGATCACCGCGTTCAAGACCGAGCAGCAGGCCTATTCGTCGTCGCTGTTTTTCGTGCCCACGCTCGATAGCTTCCGCGAGGTGTTCGCGCGCAGCAACTACTTCGCGTTCGCGTGGAATTCGGTGCTGATCTCGATCGGCGTCACGCTGCTGTGCCTGGTGCTGGCGGTGCCGGCCGCGTACGCGATGGCTTTCTTCCCGACGCGCCGCACGCAGAAAGTGCTGCTGTGGATGCTCTCGACCAAGATGATGCCGTCGGTCGGCGTGCTGGTGCCGATTTATCTGCTGTGGAAAAACAGCGGGCTGCTCGATACGGTGTCGGGCCTCGTCATCGTGTACACGCTGATCAATCTGCCGATCGCGGTGTGGATGTCGTTCACGTACTTCGCCGAGATTCCGCGCGACATTCTCGAAGCCGGGCGCATGGACGGCGCCGCGACGTGGCAGGAAATCGTCTATCTGCTGATGCCGATGTCGCTGCCGGGGCTCGCGTCGACCGCGCTGCTCCTCGTCATCCTCGCGTGGAACGAGGCGTTCTGGAGCATCAACCTGTCGAGTTCGAACGCGGCGCCGCTGACCGTGTTCATCGCGTCCTATTCGAGCCCCGAAGGATTGTTCTGGGCCAAGCTGTCGGCCGCATCGCTGCTGGCGGTCGCGCCAATCCTGATCGTCGGCTGGCTGTCGCAGAAGCAACTGGTGCGCGGCCTGACGTTCGGGGCGGTCAAATGACGGCAGGCGCGGAGGCGGGCACGCCTGCGAGCCGGTTCGCGTTGATCTGCGATTGCGACGGCGTGCTGATCGACAGCGAGGCGGTGGCCGCGCGCGTGCTCGTGCATGAACTCGAGACGCGCTGGCCCGGCACGGACGTCGAGCCGGTCGTGCTGCCGCTGCTCGGATTGCGCATCGAGCGGGTGTTGCAGGACACTGCGACGCAGCTCGGCAAACAGCTCGACGCCGGCGAAATCGACGCGATCCGCCGCTCGGTCGAAGCGGCGGCGATGCAGGCGCCGGCAGTCGACGGCATCGAGGTGGCGCTCGCCCAGGTGCCGCTCGTCAAGGGATGCGCGAGCAACAGCTTTCGCCCGTATGTGGAGGCGGTGCTCGCGCGCACGGGTCTCGCGCGGTTTTTCGGCGAGCGTTTGTTTTGCGCGGACGCGGTGCCCAATCCGAAGCCGGCGCCGGATGTGTATCTCGCGGCGGCGCGCGGCCTGGGTCTGGCACCGGGCGCGTGCCTCGTCGTCGAGGACAGCGTGACCGGCGTCACCGCGGCGGCCGCCGCGGGCATGGCGGTGCTCGGTTTTGTCGGCGGCGGTCATGCGAGCGATGCGCAGATCGATCGTTTGCATGCGGCCGGCGCGCGCTACGTGTTCGACGACATGGGGCAGTTGCCGGACCTGGTCGCGCAATGGCCGCTGAGCGCGACCGCGGCGGCGCCGTAAGCAAGCGATACACAACATGCAGCAGACAGCACGCGGCACCCGCTATCGAATAGCATCACACGGAGACACATCATGGCAAGCCTAACCTTGCGCAACATCAGAAAGGCCTACGACGACACCGAGGTGATGCGCGACATCAATCTCGACATCGCGGATGGCGAGTTCGTCGTGTTCGTCGGGCCGAGCGGTTGCGGAAAATCGACGCTGATGCGGATGATCGCGGGCCTGGAGGACATCAGCGCAGGCGATCTGAATATCGACGGCGTGCGCATGAACGACGTGCCGCCGGCCAAGCGCGGTATCGCGATGGTGTTCCAGTCGTACGCGCTGTATCCGCACATGACGCTGTACGACAACATGGCGTTCGGCCTGAAACTCGCCGGCGCGAAAAAGCTGGAGGTCGACGCGGCGGTGCGCAACGCGGCGAAGATCCTGCACATCGATCATCTGCTCGATCGCAAGCCGAAGCAGCTCTCCGGCGGTCAACGCCAGCGCGTCGCGATCGGTCGCGCGATCACGAGAAAGCCGAAGGTGTTCCTGTTCGACGAACCGCTGTCGAATCTCGACGCCGCACTACGCGTGAAGATGCGCCTCGAATTCGCGCGTCTGCACGACGAGCTGAAGACGACGATGATCTACGTGACGCACGACCAGGTCGAGGCGATGACACTGGCCGACAAGATCGTCGTGCTGTCGGCGGGCAATCTGGAGCAGGTCGGCACGCCGACGATGCTGTATCACGCGCCCGCGAACCGTTTTGTCGCGGGCTTTATCGGCTCGCCGAAGATGAACTTCATGGAAGGTGTCGTGCAGTCGGTAACGCACGACGGCGTGACCGTGCGTTACGAAACCGGCGAGACGCAGCGCGTCAGCGTCGAGCCGGGCGCGGTCAAGCAGGGCGACAAGGTGACGGTCGGCATCCGGCCCGAGCATTTGCACGTGAGCACGACCGAGGACGGTATCGACGCGCGCACGATGACGGTCGAATCGCTCGGCGACGCCGCCTATCTGTACGCGGAATCGAGCGTCGCGCCCGATGGTTTGATTGCGCGGATTCCGCCGCTCGAGCGGCATGCGAAGGGCAACGTGCAGAAGCTCGGCGCCGCGCCGGAGCACTGCCATCTGTTCGATAGCGAAGGTCAGGCGTTCCAGCGCAGGATCGTCGAGGTGCTGGCGGCCTGATCGTGTGATCAAGCAAAGCGGCGCCTTCGCCGCTTTGCCGGTCGATTGAACAACGGTTCGGCACGAACGCTGGCCGGCTATGCGTCCAACGCCGCCCGCGCGCATAGCTCATCGGTCACGAGCCCCGACAACCACCCGCCTTTGAGCACCGCGATCAACGCGTCACGCTTGCGCTGGCCGCCGGCAAAACCGATCGTCGGCCGGCGCGGCGGCGCGTCGAGTGCAATGCTGGTCACGCGCCGCCCGGTCGGCGATTCGACGTGCGCGCCCGCCGCGTCGATCGGCAAGCCGAGCATTTCGGCGACCGCGCCGTTCTCCACCAGCTCGTTCACCTCGCCTTCCGTGATGAAGCCGTCCTCGTGCAACGGACACGTGATGCCGATATTGCCGATGCCGACGAACGCGACATCCGCTTGCGCGGACAGCGACTCGACGATCCGATACAGCCGGTGATTGCACCACTGCGCGCGCTCCGCTTCGCTATCGGCGAGCAGCGGCGCCGGCAGCAGAAAATGCTTGCCGCCGGTCTTCTCGGAAATGTGCAGCGCGACGTCGTAGCGGTTCGACGAGCCGTCCTGCGCGATCGCCCCGACCATCGAGACCAGGCGGTGCTGCGGACGATCGAGCTGCGCGATCTGATCGACCGCGGCCTTCAGCGTGCGGCCGCTGCTGACCGCGACTACCATCGGCTTTTCGTCGGCCAGATAACGCTCCATCACCTGCGCGCCGGCCACCGCGAGCTTGCGGTCGAGCTGTTCGGGGGTGTCGCCGTCGATCGGCACGACCTCGCACATGCTCAGCCCGTAGCGCTTCGACAGTTGATCGGCGAGCGACAGACAATCGGCGAGCTTGTGATCGACGCGCACGCGGATCAGGTTCTTCTCGACCGCGAATGCGACCAGCCGCTGCGCGACCGGCCGCGACACCTGCAGTTTCTCGGCGATTTCGTTTTGCGTATTGCCCGCCACGTAGTAAAGCCACGCGGCGCGCGTGGCGAGATCGAGTTTTTCTGTTGACCTGGGCACGATGACGGTTCGCTCGAGTTTTATTTGCAGTGTGCCGACGAAAGCGGCCGGCCCTGCGTTCACGCAGATGCCGGCCGCGCTGGAGCGCTCAGGCGAGCGGCGTGCGCGCGGGATCGAACAGCGGCCGTACGTGGCGATACAGCGCGCGATACGCGTCGAGCCGCGTGCGCAATGCCGCGTGGCGGCGCGGATTCGGCGTGAACTCTTTTTCGACGGGCGGCTTGGTCAGCACCGTGGCCGGATCGCCACCCGCGGCGAGCCAGCCGAGACGCGCCGCACCGAGCGCCGCGCCCGTTTCGCCGCCGCCGTGTTTGACCGTGACGGTATCGAGCGCGTCGGCGAGCAACTGGGCCCAGTAATCGCTGCGTGCGCCGCCGCCAAGCAGCGACAACACCTTGGCCTCGGTGCCGGCCGCGCGTAGCGCGTCGAGGCCGTCGGTCAGCGCGAGCGTCACACCTTCGAGCACCGCATAGCCGAGCAGCGCGCGATCGGTCGCGTGATTCATGCCGAAGAACACGCCTTGCGCGTACGGGTCGTTGTGCGGCGTGCGCTCGCCCGACAGATACGGCAAAAAGAGCGGCGCGGTGGTGAGCGCGTCGGCGGGCAGCGCAGCGATTTCGGCGAGCAGCGTCGGCTCGTCGGTAGAGGTCAGCTTGCAGACCCAGCGCAGACAGCTCGCCGCCGACAGCACCACGCTCATCTGATGCCAGCGATCCGGAATCGCGTGACAGAACGCGTGCACCGCGGACGCCGGATTCGGCCGGAAACTGTCGCCGACCACGCACAACACGCCCGACGTACCGAGCGACACGAAACCGTCGCCCGGCTGCGTCGCGCCGATGCCGATCGCGCTGGTCGCGTTGTCGCCGCCACCGGCCGCGACGATCACGTTCTCGCTCAGGCCGAATTCGCGCGCCACTTCCGGCAGCAGCGTGCCGGCCGGTGCGCTGCCTTCGCGCAGCGCGGGCATTTGCGCGCGGGTCATGTCGCACGCGGCGAGCAGCGAGTCGGACCAGTCGCGTTTGGCGACGTCGAGCCACAGCGTGCCGGCCGCATCCGATGGATCGGACACCTTGCCGCCCGTCAATTGCAGGCGCAAATAGTCTTTCGGCAGCAGCACGCAGGCGGTGCGCGCAAAGATGTCCGGCTCATGACGCGCGACCCAGAGCAGCTTCGGCGCGGTGAAACCGGGCATCGCCAGATTGCCGGCGACGCTGTGCAGCTCCGGCGCGCGCTCCGTCAGCTCCGCGCACTCCTTGTCGCTGCGCATGTCGTTCCACAGAATGGCGGGCCGCAGCACGCGATTCCCGGCATCGAGCAGCACCGCCCCGTGCATCTGCCCGGACAGGCCGATGCCGCGAATCTGCGCGAATTCGTCCGGATGACGCGCGCGCAATGCGGCCAGCGCCGCGCGCGTGCCGGTCCACCAGTCTTCCGGATTCTGCTCGGCCCAGCGCTGATGCGGGCGCGAAACCGTGAACGGAGAGCCTGCGGTGCCGATCACGCGTCCGTCGGCAGCGAGCAGCAGGACTTTCACTTCGGACGTGCCGAGGTCGATGCCTAAGTACATGGGCGCGAAACCTTCGTCGTTAGGGATGCGCTACTTTAGCCGCACATCGCGGGCGCTGTCATGAGCATTAAGCCTGGCAGCGCGCGCGAGTCGAAGCCAGGCGGATCGAAGCGGAGTGTCGGCCCGTCAGGCCGCGCCGCGTCTGGCGAGCCATGCGTCGACGCGCGCCAGCGCACCGGCGAGCGCCGCTTCGAGTTCGGGCGTCTGCGCCATCCTGCCCCACAGGAGCTTGTCGGCGGCGAACGCACGCAGCGGGTCCGGTGCGGTGAAAAAGCCGTGCGCGACGCGCTCGTCCATCACGCCGTCCTGATACGCGTACGGCAGCCTGCCCGTGTGCCAGCGTTCGAGAAAGCGGAAGAACAATGCGGGCAGCACCGCGGTCGCGGCCGGCGTCGCGCCGCGCTCGAAGCATTCTGCAAGCGTCGGCGCGATAAAGCCGGGCAGCTTCGAGAAACCGTCGGCGGCGACGCGCTGATTCGTGTCGAGAATGTGCGGATTGCTGAAGCGCTCCAGCACGACGTCGCGATAACGTTCGAGATCGAGCGGACTCGGCGTGAGGCAAGGGATCACGTCGTCGGTCACGTAGTCGTACGCGAACTGGCGGATGTCGGCATCGAGCGTGCCTTCGTGGATGTAGTTCAGCCCCACCAGCGTGCCCGCCCACGCGATGCAGCTATGCGGCGCGTTCAGGATGCGGATCTTCGCTTCTTCGTACGGCAGCACCGAATCGACGAGTTCCGCGCCGGCCTTCTCCCACGCCGGGCGTCCGGCGACGAAGCGGTCTTCGATCACCCACTGGATGAACGCCTCGCCCATCACGGGGCTCGCGTCGTCGACGCCGGTTGCGGCCTTCACGCGCTCGCGCACGTCGGGCGTCGGGCGTGGCGTGATGCGATCGACCATCGAGCATGGGCAAGACGTGTTGCCATCGAACCATTGCGCGAGATCGGCCGCGCCGCGCCGCGCGAGAAACTCGCTCATTCCCGCATGAAAGCGCTCGCCGTTGCTGCGCAGGTTGTCGCAGGTCTGCAGCGTGACTGGGCCTGCGCCGCGCTTCATGCGGGCCTCGAGAATCGCCGCGAGTGCGCCGTAGATCGTCGTGTGGCCGCCGGCAAGATCGGCGGCGAGGTCGGGGTTCGCCAGGTCGAGCCGGTCGTGCTCGTCGAGGTAATAGCCGCCTTCGGTCACCGTGAACGCGATGATCTTGCAGGCCGGATCGGCGCCGGCCTCGATCAGGCCGGCGAGATCTTCGCGCCACGGCAGCACGCGCTCGATCGAGCGGATCGTCTCGTACGCGCGCTCGCCCTTCGGCGTGACGGTTTCCAGCGTGTAGACGCCGTTCTGCGCGGCGAGCGCGTCTAGCACCGCGTTCATGTCGCTGCGGATATTGCCGACCGTCAGCGACCAGTGCGGGTCGCCGGCCGCCTTCGCCTCGTTGAGCCGATGCAGATACCACGCTTGATGCGCGCGATGAAACGATCCCGCGCCGATGTGCAGGATCACGTGTGCGGCCGCGCCGCTGCCTTGCCCGCTGTTCATCTGTGTCTCCTAGGTCGGGCAG
>NZ_DASXHN010000210.1:0-42685 GCF_036488505.1 Paraburkholderia sp.
TCGTTATTCTTTTGAGACCGCCATGATGACCGAAACATCTTTTGGGTTTTCAGAATAATGAACCTGCCCGACGCTGGCGGCCGCATGTTGCCCAACGAGCGCGAACGCCTCGATCTGCTCGACGTCGCTTTGTTCGTGCGCGCCGCACTGCTGGGCAATGTATCGGCGGCCGGGCGCGAGTTCGGTCTGTCGGCGGCCGTCGCGAGTTCGCGGATCGCGCAGCTGGAAAAACTGCTCGGCGCGCGGCTGCTGCATCGGACCACTCGCCGCATCAGCCTTACGCAGGACGGTGAGGTGTTCATGTCCCGCGCCGAGGCGCTGCTCGACGCGGCCGCGGCCGCCCGCGCGTCGGTCGGCCGCGCGCAGGCCGAGCCGCAGGGACGGCTGCGCGTGTCAATGCCGTCGTCGTTCGGGCGTCAGCATGTATCGCCGGTGATCAGTGAGTTCCTGCGCCGCTACCCGGGTGTCAGCGTCGACCTGCGGCTGACCGATCAACTGGTCGATCTGGTCGACGCGGGCATCGACGTCGCGATCCGGATCGGCGCGCTGAAGGATTCGTCGCTGGTCGCGCGGCGTCTCGCGGTGAACCGCCGCGTGCTGTGCGCGGCGCCCGCCTATCTGGCCGCGCACGGCACGCCGCATCATCCGTCGGAGCTTGCGCGCCACGAATGCATTGTCCTGTCGGATCAGCGCGACTGGCGCTTCATCACGCCGGCCGGCGCGCTCGACGTGCGCGTGGGCGGCCGGCTCGTCACCGACAACGGCGAGGTGATCCGCGACGCGCTGCTCGCCGGGTTCGGCATCGCGCTGAAGTCGACGTGGGACGTCGCGCGCTATCTGCGCGGCGGCGCACTGGTCCGCGTGCTCGACAGTTATCCGCTCGCGGACGATGTCGCGATCTGGGCGGTCTATCCGAGCCGCGCGTTCGTGCCACCCAGAACCATCGCGTTGATCGATTTTCTCGCCGCGCATTTCGGCGATCCGCCGTATTGGGACCGATCGCCGGATGAGCGTGGTGAGCGGTGAGCGGTGAGCGGTGGCGCGTAACGGTGACGCGTGCCGGGTGACGGTCCGCAATGACGCTCGGGTGCCGCGGTAGCGGCCCGCGTCGATCAGCGCTTGCCGGGTTGTTCCGCCGACTGCTTGCGATCGGAGTTGACGTCGCTATGCGCATCGTTCTGCGTGCGTTCCTGATACTCGCCGCCGCCCCGCCGATCGGTGTCTTCCAGTCCGCGTTCGAGGTCCTGATGCGCCTGTTGGCCAACCTGGCGCGGATGGCCCTCCTGCTGCGACTCCGCATCCTGATCGGCTTCGTGCGGCAGTGGCGCCGCGGCTTCCTGCAATGAACGGGGATTCTTTTCCGCGTGCGGATCGGCGCTCTTGTCGCCGTCAGTCGATTGCGGAGAGGTCTTCATCACGTGCTCCTTCGCTTGTTGGGTTTGCGGTTGGGTTAGCGCGTCCGTGAGCGCGGTATCCGCTCACTGCGCGCCGTCCAGACGTTTCTTCATCGCCGCGGTGATGCGCTGGCGCGTCTTCGCGTACCCCGCCCACGGGTCGCTGCGCAGCGCGGCAAGACGTTCATGCACGTTGGTGATATTCCATTGATCGCCGGCGGTCGTGCCCGCCACCTCATCCCATGCGAGCGGCACCGATACACCGAGGCCCGGTCGCGCGCGCGCCGAGAATGCGGCCACCGTGCTGGAGCCGCGGTTGTTGCGCAGATAATCGATGAATATCTTCTTCTTGCGATTCTGCGCGCCCATCTTCGCGCTGAAGTGCTGCGGCAGCGTGGCCGCCATATGCTGCGCGACCGCTTGCGAAAACTCCTTCACTTCGTCCCAGCCGGCGTGCTTCGCGAGCGGCACGACCACGTGCAGCCCCTTGCCGCCGCTGGTCTTGCAGAACGACTCCAAACCGAGCTCGTCGAGCAGCGAGCGCGTCAGTTGCGCGGCCTCGATCATGCGGTCCCAGCCGAGCGACGCGTCCGGGTCGAGGTCGAACACCATCCGATCGGGCTTTTCGATATTCGACGCAACCCCATTCCACGTATGAAATTCGACGGTGCCCATTTGCGCGGCGCCGACCAGCGCGGCGAGCGTTTCGACGGTAATCAGCGGTGGATGACCGGGATCGAGCCCAGGATGCTGGGTGATATTCGGGATCGACAGCTTCTGGCTGTGCTTCTGGAAGAACAGCTCGCCGCCGATATCCTCGGGCGCGCGCACGAGCGCGACCGGCCGGTCGCGCAGATGCGGCAGCATCCATTCGGCGACCGATTCGTAGTAGCGCACCAGGTCGAGCTTGCTGATGCCCGTGCTTTTGTCGATCACGCGATCGGGGTGCGACACGCGCACCCCGGCCACTTCGGCCTGCGCGCGCGAGCGCTTGCTGCCGGGCGTGGTGGCGCTGCCAGCGGTGCTCTGCGCGGCCGCGTTTTCTTTGGCCGCCGGTTTGCTCGCCGCGCGCTTTTTCGACGCGCTTTTGCGCGGTGCGTCGTCAGATGCGATATCGGTTTGCTGTTGCACGTCGGCTCCTTGTGTGGCGGTTTCCCTGACGATCTGGCGCGCCGGTTTGTCTTCGCGCAAGCTCACGAACGACGCCTGGCGCACGATACCGTCGCCGGTCCATTCGGCGAAGTTGCACTCGGCGACGAGCACCGGTTCGACCCAATGCACCGGCGTGCGGCTGCGCTCGTGCGGCGCGCTCGCGAACGGCATGCGCCGGCTGGCGTGCGCGTCGAGCGCCTGTTTGACCGAGCGCAGCAACGCGGCGTCGAAGCCGGTGCCGACGCGTCCCGCGTATTGCAGCCGGCCCGCGCTGTCGTACACGCCGAGCAGCAACGCGCCGAACGCCGCGCGGCTGCCGCTCGGTTCCGAATAGCCGCCGATCACGAACTCCTGACGGCGCCGGCACTTGAGCTTGATCCATGACGACGAGCGGCCCGACATATAGCCGCTGTCGCGCCGTTTGCCGATGATGCCTTCGAGCGCCATGTCGCAGGCGCTCTTCAGCAGTTCATCGGCGCCGAACGCGAAGTCGTTCGAGAAACGCAGCACGCGGTCGTCGACGCCTTCGAGCAGCGCGCGCAGCAGCGCGCGCCGTTGTTCGAGCGGCACACCCCGCAGGTCGTAGCCGTTCAGAAACGGCAGGTCGAACAGATAGATCACGATGTCCTGCGGGCGGTGCGCGTCGAACGCGTTTTGCAGCGCCTGGAAGTTCGGCACACCGCGCTCGTCGAGCACGACCGCTTCGCCGTCGAGCCACGCGCTCTGGAGGTCGAGTTGATCGAAGGCCGGCACCTGTTTGCTGAACTTCGCCGTCCAGTCGTTGCCGGCGCGCGTGAACACGCTGACCGCGCTGCTTTGCGTGCTTTCAGCGGGGTTCCTGCCGCTGCTCCTGCTTTTCGCGCTTTTCGTGCTTCGGGCGCTGGCTGCTCCGGCCTGGTGTTCGATACGCGTGAGCACGCGGTAGCCGTCGAATTTGATTTCGTAAAGCCAGTCGCTGCCCGGCGGCGCTGCGTCGACGAGGGTCGCCAGTTGAGGTTTCAAGCTCGCGGGCAAACGGGCTTTGACGGCGCCTTCTATCGATGGCGACGCCGCCAGTTCGCGTAGCGACTGAGCAGTGCGGGTCGCGACGATGTCGGGACGCTTGGGGTCGGCGCGGCTCGATGCAGCGCCTTGTGCCACGGCTGGCGCGCTGGCGCCGCTGGTTTCGCGGGCGGCGGGCTTCGCCGATGCGTTGCGCGCCGCGTTGCCGGCCGCTTGACCGGCACGTTTTCGTGGAGCCGTTGTGCCGGCCGCGCCTTTTGCGCCTTTGCCCGTCGACGCGCGATCGCCCAACACGCTGCCCGGACGCTGTTGCAGCACGTCGTATTCGCGTTCGTCGCGCGCTTCTTCATCGCGCTCCTTGATCAGCAGCCATTGCTCCTTGTCGCCGCTGCCGCGCATGTGGCTGCGTACGAGCGTCCAGCCGCCGTGCAGCTTCTCGCCGTTCAGCCGGAATTTGAGCTTGCCGGCCGCGTATGCGCGGGCCGCGTCGCCGACCGGCTCCCACGTGCCGCGATCCCACACGATGACCGTGCCCGCGCCGTAATTGCCGGGCGGAATCTCGCCTTCGAACGAGCCGTACTCGACCGGATGGTCTTCGACATGCACCGCGAGCCGTTTGACTGACGGATCGAGGCTCGGGCCCTTCGGCACCGCCCACGACAGCAGTGTGCCGTTCAACTCCAGCCTGAAGTCGTAGTGCAGGCGCCGGGCGTCGTGCTCCTGAATCACATACGACAGCGCGTCAGGTGCAACGCGTGCCGCGCTTTTGCGGCCCGCGGGCTTGCGGGCCGTCGCGCCGGCGGGCTCCGGCGTGTCGTCGAAGCGGCGCTTGCGGTGGTATTGATCGAGTCGGTCGTTCATGGCGATGACTGTCGTGCTGGCGATTGACGTGGGTGCCCGGCTGGCCGGTTGCGAATGCGGTTGCGCTTCGATTGCCCGTGCGGGCGGCGCTGCGGCGCCCGATGATCGGCGGTGGCGCCGACGCGCGTCAGGCTAACTACGGCGCGCCGCCGCCCGGCCCGGCGAGCGACACGGCAGGCAGCGCGAAGCGCTCAGGCCGCCGCGCGCCGTTTGCGGGCAGTCGATGCGGTTTTCGCGGCAGCGCGCCCGCTGCCGCCGCGGCTGCGAGGCGCGCTCGCCGCGCGGGTTTTCTTGCGCGCTGGCGCGGCAGCCTGTTCGCCGCCATCGCTGTCGGCGTCGCTCTCGGCCTGCTCGTCTTCTTCGCTCGCCGCGCGCTTGCGGCCCGTGGCGCCCTGCTTGCCCTTGCCGCGGCCCAGACTGCGCCTGAGCAGATCGGACAGGTCGAGAATGTCGGCGGATCTGGGCGACTCGCGCGGCGTTTCGACGTCGGTGACCTCCTCGGTCTTGCCCGCGCGAACCTTGCGCTCGACGAGCGCCATGATGTCGTCGCGAAAGGTATCGTGGTATTGCTCGGGGTCCCACGTGTCGGTCATATCGTCGATCAGCTTCTTCGCCATATCGAGTTCGCGCGCGGACACGCCAGCGGCTTTCATCCCTTCGGGCGGCACCTTGAATTCGTCAAGGCTGCGCACCTCGTTGGCCCAGCGCAATGTGTTCAGCGCGAGCACCGGGCCGAGCGGAATCAGCGCGGCCAGATGCTGCTTGTTGTGCAACACGACGCTCGCGACGCCGACCTTGCCCGCCGACTTCATCGCCTCGCGCAGCAGCGCATACACCTTCTCGCCCTTGCGATCCGGCGTCAGGAAATAGGGGGTGTCGAGGTACAGGAACGAGATGTCGGGGGCATCGACGAACGCGAGGATGTCGACCGTCTGCGTCGACTCGGGATTGGCCGAGCGGATTTCATCGTCCGACAGCACGACGTACTGGCCCTTCTCGTACTCGACGCCGCGCACGATGTTCTCGCGGCTGACGTCCTTGCCGGTGCGCTTGTTGATCTGCTTGTAGCCGACCGGATCGATCGTGCGCTTGTCGAGCAGATTGAAGCCTACTTTCTCCGACTGCGTCGCCGGATACAACTGCACCGGTACGTGAACGAGCCCGAAACTGATTGCGCCCTTCCAGATCATATGTGCCATCGCACGCTCCCGTGGGCCTGAGATATCGAGCGAAGCAGCAAGCGTGCCACGGGCGGTTGCCGCTGACGATGTGCGGCACGCTGTGGGCTGGCTTCGAGGGGACCGTGCACGAAGCTGTCATGGGGGTGTAAGTCTTGCGACCAGGCGGCAAAAGATACTGCCACAGCGCAGTCAAGGCGCCAGCACCACCGGCACTGCCGCAAACCCGCGAAAGCGCACCCGGCCGCCGCGCGTCGGCTCGCCATCGAGTCGGTATGCCGGAAAACGCTGCACGAAGCGGCCAATCGCAATGCGCGCCTCGAGCCGCGCGAGCGACAAGCCCGCGCACTGATGGATGCCGAAGCCGAACGCAAGATGCCGGTTCGGCTCGCGGCGGATATCGAAACTGTCCGGTTCCGGAAACTGCTCCGGGTCGCGATTAGCCGCGCCGATGCACAACGTAACCGGTGTGCCGCGCGCGAGCGCAACGCCGCCGATTTCCGCGTCGACGGTCGTCATCCGGTTGCCGAGCTGGTTCGAACTCTCGAAGCGCAAACATTCCTCCACCGCCGTGCCGATCAGCGACGGCTCGCGTAACAGCGCTTCGCGTTGGTCCGGCCATTCGGTCAGCGTGACCAGCCCGTTGCCGATCAGATTCGTGGTCGTCTCATGCCCGGCGTTCAGAATGAAAATACAGTTTTGCAGCAGCTCCGCCTCCGATAATTGCTCTTGCGGCCCTTCGCCCTGAATCAGCCGCGTCAGCACGTCATGTTGCGGGTCACCCGGCTCACGCCGGCGCTGTGCCACGAGGCCGCGCAGATAGTCGACGAATTCGTCGACCGCGCGATTGCCGCGCGCGAGCTGCGCGTCGGTCAGCGACGGCTCGAGCGCGCCGAGTATCGCGAGCGACCAGTCGCGCAGCGGCGTGCGCTCGGCATGCGGCACGTCGAGCAGATTGCCGATGACCTCGACCGGAATCGCCGACGCGAACTCGCCGATCAGATCGATGCGCCCGCGCTGCGCGGCCGCGTCGAGCAAGCTGTCGACGAGCTGAATGAGCCCAGGCTCCATTGCCGCGATCGCGCGCGCGGTCAATGCGCCGGCGATCAGCTTGCGCACCCGCGTGTGGCGCGGCGGATCGTTGAACACGAGGCTCGTCGTGTGATGCGCATAGAGCGGCGAGTCACCGTATTTCGGGCGGAACTCGACGGTCTTGTCGGAGCTGAACGTCTTTGGGTCGCGATAGACGGCCTGCACGTCGCGAAAGCGCGTCAGAAAAATCGAGCCGTCCGGCATGCGTTTAATCGGTTCGTGCGTGCGCAGCGCGTGATAGACCGGATAGGGATCGGCGTGAAACGCCGGGCTCAGGTCACGCAGATCGAAATCGCGGGCAAGGGAAGATGCATCGTTGGCGCTCGCCTGGGTCATGCGTTGTCTCCGTGTGGGCGTGATTCGCCGCGTCAGTATGAGCCGCGCATCGTCGCGTTGCACGGCCGGATTGGGTGGCCTGTGGCAAGGCCGCGTTGCACGGCGGATTGCAGGCCGGATTGCATGGCGGACAGACCGCCCGATGCGCCGGCGCGGTGCGCGGAACCGATACAATAGCGAAATTTTCCACGCGTACCGCGTTCCTTTCCCCCGCGTCACCGGCCGTCCATGAACCTTGTCATTCAGAGCATCGCGCCTCTTTGCACCGACCATCATAAAACGCTCGTCGCGCTCGCACGCGGTTCGCAGGCCGTCGTGATCGACGCGCACACGCTTCGCATCGCCGATGCGGACATCGCACAGCGTGCCGACGTGGAAGTGTATTGCTACACACATCAGCTCGACTATGCGTTCGTGCAGGCAGGCCGCGAGTTGCGCGACTACGGCCTCGTAGCAATGGACATGGACTCGACGCTGATCACGATCGAGTGCATCGACGAGATCGCCGACTTCTGCGGGCTCAAGGCGCAAGTCGCGGCGATCACCGAGGCTGCGATGCGCGGCGAGATCAGGGACTTCAACGAAAGCCTCACACGCCGCGTCGCGCTGCTCGAAGGACTGGACGCGAGCGCACTCGAGCGGGTTTATGAGGAGCGCCTGCAATTGTCGCCGGGTGCCGAACGGATGCTTGCCGGCGCGAAACAGGCGGGCCTGAAAACGCTGCTCGTCTCGGGGGGCTTCACATTCTTCACTGAAAAACTGAAAGCGCGCCTCGGTCTCGATTTCACGCGCGCCAATACGCTCGACATCGTGGACGGCAAGCTGACCGGTAAGGTGACGGGCGAGATCGTCAACGCCGAGGTGAAAGCGCGCACGCTGCGTGAAACGTGCGCGACGCTCGGTATTGAATCGTCACGCGCAATTGCAATGGGCGACGGCTCAAACGATCTGAAAATGATGGCTGAAGCGGGACTGTCCATTGCGTTCCGCGCAAAACCGGTGGTGCGCGAAGCAGCGAGTGTGTCGTTCAACTACGTTGGACTGGATGGGTTATTGCGCCTGTTTTGAGACGTGAAAGATTCATCCCAACCCGCCCCGCTCGCCGCAACCGGTAGTCGCAATGCGCACCATCGTAGCGTCGCGCAACGGCTTCGACCATTCGACCGAATGGTCAGTTGAGCGCCTCAATTCAAGCGATCAGCGATCGTAAAAAAAGCCCGCCGGGAGCACATCCCGACGGGCTTTCCAATATAGCGGCGAATAAGAGCGCGGAGATCTGAGCGCGTTAAGCCAGCGCCGCGAGACTCTGCTCGATATCCGCGCGCAAGTCCGCCTCTTCCTCCAGACCGACATAGAAGCGCACCAGCGTGCCGCGATACGGCCACTGCCCTTGCGTGCGCATCGACGCGACGTCATAGGGCATCGCCAGGCTATGCGCGCCGCCCCAGCTCCAGCCGAGCGAAAACAGTTCCAGCGATTCGCAGAAGGTGTCGATCTGAGCCGCGCTGTAACGCTCGTCGAACACCACAGAGAACAACCCGCCCGCGCCGGTGAAATCGCGCTTGAACACCTCGTGCCCCGGACAGTCGCCAAACGCCGGGTGCAGTACCGCGGCGATTTCTGGCCGGCTCTTCAGCCATGTTGCAATCGCGAGCGCCGCGCGGTCGTGCTGCGCGAAGCGCAGCTCCATGCTCGGCAGGCTGCGCAAAATTAGCGAACAGTCATCCGATGAAACGCCGATCCCTGTGCGCATGCGGGCGGCCTTCAGCTTCAGATGCAGTTCGCGATCGACCGTGATGGTCGCGCCCATCAGCACATCGCCGCCACCCGACTGATACTTGGTCAACGCCTGGACCGAGATATCGACGCCATGATCGAACGGCCGGAACGCGAGACCGGCGGACCACGTGTTGTCGATCGCGGTGATCACGTTGCGAGCGCGCGCCGCGGCCGTGATAGCCGGCACGTCGGGCACTTCCATCGTCACCGAGCCGGGCGCCTCGAGCCAGATCAGGCGCGTGTTCGGCTGGATCATGTCGGCGATGCCCGCGCCGATCAGCGGATCGTAGTAGCGGACCGAAACGCCGAAATCGCGCGCGAGCCAGTCGCCATGATCGCGATTCGGCGAGTACACGTTGTCGGGAACCAGGACGTCGTCGCCCGCCTTCACGACCCCGAAATACACGTTCGATATCGACGACAGACCGGACGGCTGCAGCAACGCGTGATTGCCGCCCTCGATCGTGGCGAGCCGCTGCGCGAGCGCGATCGAGGTCGGCGTCGCGTGCAGCCCGTAGCGCCATTGCGCGTCGTTTTTCCAGTCGAGCGCGCGCATCGTCGCCAGATCGGGGAATACGACCGTCGACGCGCGCGTGACCGGCGTCGAGAACGATTCGAAGCCCGGCGTGATCCGGTCCTCGGCACGCACGATACGGGTTTGCAGAGCGCGTTTGGGTTTGGATTGGGTCATGATGAGGTTCGCTGAAAAGCACAGGGAAGCATGAGGGAAACCGCGGCCGCACCGTTTCGGCGGATGCGCTGTCTCGCCACCACGTGTGAAGTAGCCGGCACCGTCGTCCCCACGGCGCGGCGCGAGCCGTTCATGCCGCGTGAGTGCCGAAGCGTGGCCGACGTCAGCATCAATCGCCGGTTTGCAGATTGCTGACGCCGCCGACTGCATGGCCGCCGGCCGCAGGGGCCGGTGCCGCGCCGTTCGCTGCGGGCGGCTGCACAGCGGGAGCGGTCTTCGTCGCGCCAGCCGCGGGCGCCGCGCCAGTACCGGTAGCACCGGCCGCCGGCGCCGCCTGCCCCGCCGCCAGCGGCTGGAGATCGAATGGCTGCGGATCGGAGTCATCGACGTTCATCCGGTCGCCTTCCAGCGAGCCGTCCGCCGCGAATTTGCCGACCCAGTTGCCGGTGATATGGGTGCCGTCGTTCGATTCCTCGACTTCGAGCGTATCGTCGACGCGATCGCCAGCAATCAGGATCACCTCGCCGGTGTCGGTGTACTGATACTCGCCGTGCACACCGGATGGGTCATCGGTCTTGCGGCCAAGCCGCAGCACGATCGGACGCTTGCCGAGCGTGCCGGTATAACGCGGGAACTTCGCGAATTCGGGGCTCGGCTTCAGCGGCAGCTGGATCGGCGGCGGTGCGGCGAGTTCCTTTACCGCGGCGCTCTGCGCCCATGCGTGCGACGGCAGCCACAGCCCGGCGCCGGCGCACAGCAGCGCGGCCGCGCCAGCCAGTGCGCCCGCGCGCAGCCGCACACCACGGGTTGCCACGCGCAGAGCCGCCCCCTTCATCGTTTTCGATTCCCGCATCGTTTCCATCCTCGTTGCTGGTTCTGCCTGATTGCCGCCTGATTGCCGACGGCGTGCTGCCTGGATGTTGCCTGGGTGCTGCCTGCTTGTTGCCGGATCACTGCCGAACCACCGCCCGATGCCGTTGCCCGCTGTCAGATGCGCTCGAACACCGCCGCGATCCCCTGGCCACCGCCGATACACATCGTGACGAGCGCATAACGTCCGCCGATGCGCTGCAATTCGTACAACGCCTTCACGGTGATCACCGCGCCGGTCGCGCCAATCGGATGGCCGAGCGAAATGCCCGAGCCGTTCGGATTGACCTTGGCCGGGTCGAGCCCCAGCTCCTTGCTGACCGCGCACGCCTGCGCGGCGAACGCCTCGTTGGCCTCGATCACGTCGAGATCGGCGATCGTCAGCCCCGCGCGCTCGAGCGCCTTGCGGGTCGCCGGTACCGGCCCGATACCCATGTACGCCGGATCGACGCCCGCATGCGCGTAGGACACGAGCCGCGCGAGCGGCTTCAGGCCGCGCTGTTCGGCGACACCGCGCTCCATCAGCACGACCGCCGCGGCGGCGTCGTTGATGCCCGACGCGTTGCCGGCCGTCACCGTGCCGTTTTCCCTCACGAACACCGGCTTGAGCTTCGCGAAATCGTCCGCCGACGCGTTCATCCGCGCGTGCTCGTCCGTATCGAACACGATGTCGCCCTTCTTCGACGCGGTCGTGATCGGCAGAATCTGGTCCTTGAAATAACCGCTCGTGATCGCGTGGGCCGCGCGACGGTGCGATTCGAGCGCGAGCGCGTCCTGCGCGTCGCGCGAGATGTCGTATTTACGCGCGACGTTCTCGGCCGTCACGCCCATATGGATCGACTGGAACGGATCGTTGAGCGCGCCGACCATCATGTCGACGAGGCGCGCGTCGCCCATGCGCTGGCCGAAGCGCGCGGCGGGCATCGAGTACGGCGCGCGGCTCATGTTTTCGGCGCCGCCGCCGATCGCGATATCGGCGTCGCCGAGCAACACGCTCTGCGCGGCCGACACGATCGCCTGCAAGCCCGAGCCGCACAGCCGGTTCACGGTCAGCGCGGGCGTGTGCTGCGCAACGCCGCCGTTGATTGCCGCCACGCGAGCGAGGTACATGTCTTTCGGTTCGGTATGCACGACATTGCCGAACACGACGTGACCGACTTCGTCACCCGGCACGCTCGCGCGCTTCAGCACTTCGCGCACGACGCGCGCGCCCAGATCGGTCGGCGCGATATCTTTCAGGCTGCCGCCGAAAGTGCCGATTGCGGTGCGCACACCGCTGACCACCACCACGTCTCGTTGCATCGCTCGCTCCTTGTCTCGTGTTCCGGAATGATCCTGCTGTCGCGTCCATCAGGCGCCGGACGTGATGCTCAACCCGCCAACACCCGTTCGACGGTCTCGCGCGACGGAATCGGCGCGACCGCGCCATAACCTTGCGTCGACAGTGCGGCGGCGACGTTCGCATAACGCGCCGCGGTAAAGGGATCGTCGCCCGCGACGATGCGCGCGACGAACGCGCCGCCGAAGCAGTCGCCCGCACCGGTCGCATCGACCGCGTTGACGACGTGGCCCGGCACGACGCGCCGCTCGTTCGGCGTCGCGATATACGAGCCGTCCTTGCCGAGCTTCAGCGCCACCACGCTCGGGCCGTGCGACAACAGAAAATCGACGATCTCGTCGCGACCGGTCAATCCTGTGAGTTCAGTCACGTCTTCCCAGCTCGGCAGACAGATGTCGGTCTCGCGGATCGCTTCGAGCATCACCGCGCGCGCCCGCGCGAGCGGCCACAGCTTCAGGCGCAGATTGGTGTCGAAGCTCACGCGCACGCCGTTCGCGCGCGCATACGAGATTGCTTCGAGCGCGGCATCGCACGCGCTCAGGCTGATCGCGAGGCTGATACCGGACAGATGCAGGACGCTTGCCGCGCGCAGCGCCTCGCGCGGCAGATCGGCCGGCGCGTAGCGGCTCGCCGCCGAGCCGGCGCGCAGATAGTCGAATGCGTGGCCGTGAGGGCCGTGGGACACGAAGTAGACGCCGGTCGACGCGAGCGGATCGACGCGCACGAACGACGTATCGACCTGCTCGCGCTCCCACAGCTCGATCAGCAGACGGCCGAAATGATCGGCGCCGACCGCCGACACGAAGCCGGTGCTCGCGCCCTGGCGCGCGGCCGCGATGCAGAAATTCGACGTATCGCCGCCGAAGCCTTGCAGATAGTTCGGCTGATCCTTCGCCGACTGGTTGAATTCGATCATCGCCTCGCCGAGCGCGAGGATCTGCGGTGTCGGGCTGTCAGGCCGTGAGGCCGCGTTCAGCGTCATCGCTCAGACCTCGCCCCACAGATCGTGGCCGTCCGCGCCGGTGATTTTCACCGACACGAAATCGCCGACCTTGTAGCGCTTCGATGCCTTGGTCGACGGGGCGATATACACGACGCCGTCGATCTCCGGCGCATCCGCCGCGGTGCGGCCGATGCCGCCATCGGCGTTGAGTTCGTCGACCAGCACCTTCAACGTCTTGCCGACCTTCTTCGCAATGCGTTTGGCCGACACCTGCTCGGCCACTTCCATGAAGCGCGCGCGCCGTTCCTCGCGCACGTCGTCGGGCAGCGCGCCGTCGAGCTCGTTGGCACTCGCGCCTTCGACCGGCGAATACGCGAAGCAGCCGACGCGATCGAGTTCCGCCTCGCGGATGAAATCGAGCAGCGTCTCGAACTGCTCTTCCGTCTCGCCCGGAAAGCCCGCGATAAAGGTGCTGCGAATCGTCAGATCGGGGCAGATTTCGCGCCAGGCCTTCACGCGCTCCATCACCTTCTCCGCGTTGGCCGGGCGCTTCATGCGCTTGAGCACTTCCGGATGCGCGTGCTGGAACGGCACGTCCAGATACGGCAGCAGGTGACCTTTGTACGGACCCGCCGCCATCATCGGAATCACTTCGTCGACGCTCGGATACGGATACACGTAGTGCAGGCGCACCCATGCGCCGTATTGCGCGGCGAGCTCGCCGAGCGCGCCAACCAGATCGGTCATGCGCGTCCTGATCGGCTTGCCGTTCCAGAAGCCGGTGCGGTATTTGACATCGACGCCGTACGCACTCGTGTCCTGCGAAATGACGAGCAGTTCCTTCACACCGGACTTGAACAGGTTCTCCGCTTCGAGCATCACGTCGGCGACCGGGCGCGAGACGAGATCGCCGCGCATCGACGGGATGATGCAGAACGTGCAGCGGTGATTGCAGCCTTCCGAAATTTTCAGATATGCGTAGTGGCGCGGCGTCAGCTTCACGCCCGCGGCGGGCACCAGATCGACGAACGGATCGTGCGGCCTGGGCAAATGGTTGTGGACCGCCAGCATCACTTCGCCGAGTGCGTGCGGACCGGTCACGGCGAGCACCTTCGGATGGACTTCCTCGATCAGTCCCGAACCGCTCGCGCTTTTCTTCGCGCCGAGGCAGCCGGTCACGATCACCTTGCCGTTTTCGCTGAGCGCTTCGCCGATCGCATCGAGACTTTCCTGCACGGCTTCGTCGATGAACCCGCAGGTGTTGACGACCACGAGGTCCGCGCCGTCATAGGTGCCTGAAATCTCGTAACCTTCGGCGCGCAGCTGCGTGATGATCTGTTCGGAGTCGACGAGGGCCTTCGGGCAGCCGAGGGAAACGAAGCCGACTTTCGGCGCGGCGCCGGGCGAGGCCGGTGCGTTCGGGAGGGTGGAAGACATGGGGACCGCTTGAAGACGTTAAACCTTGGATTGTAGCGGTTCGCCACCGCTACCGCTGGTAAGTCTTTGAATTCTGGACTTCAAATGGCGATGGCTCGGCCCGGCTCGCATGGCGTCGATTCGTCGTCTTCAGCGCTTGCGATAGTCTGCCGCATCCGCACCGAGCCGCCGTCCGCCAACGCCTGGCCGATCACTGCGAGGATCTCATCGGAATCCTGCAGGCGCCGGATTGCCGCGTGCAGTTCGGTGGCCTGCGGCCAGGTCCGGCGCAGATAGCTGAGCCATTGCTTCACGCGGCCGTGCTCGTGGCTCAACGTGGCGCGCGCCCGCAACTTCTTCATATAACCCTCGATCGCGCGCAGCACCTGCGGCCATTCGCCCGCCGACGGCGACGGATCGAGCAGCCCGCGAATTCGCTGCGCGAGGAACGGGTCCGATACGGCGCCCCGCCCGATCATCACGTCCGCGCATCCGCTGAGCGCGCGGCAACGCTGCCAGTCCGCCACGCTCCAGACTTCGCCGTTCGCGATCACCGGCACGTCGAGCGCATCGTCGATACGCGCGATCCATTCCCAGTGCGCAGGCGGCCGGTAGCCGTCGTCGCGGGTGCGCGCATGCACGACGAGCGACGCCGCGCCGCCTTCGGCGAGCGCCTGCGCGCATTCGATGGCCCGCGACGTATCGGCGACGCCGAGGCGCATTTTTGCGGTCACGGGGATGTCGGCCGGCACCGCGGCACGCACGGCCGTCACGATCCGGTTCAACTGCTTCGGTTCATTCAGCAGCATCGCGCCGCCGCCATGCCGATTGACGACTTTGGCCGGACAACCGAAATTCAGGTCGATCCCATACGGGGACAAGGTGGCCGCATAGGCGGCGTTGCGGGCCATCCATTCGGGGTCGCTGCCGAGCAGCTGGATCACCATCGGCGTGCCGCTTGCGGTCACGCTCGCGTGCAGGATCTCGGGCGCTTCGCGCTCGTAGACCCGCGTGGGCAGCAAAGAACCCGTCACGCGGATGAATTCGGACACGCAGCCGTCGAAGCCGCCCGCACCCGTCAGCACGTCGCGCAATACGTAATCCGCAAGCCCCTCCATCGGGGCGAGAAACAGCCGGCTCATCGGAATGTGTCGAGCCAAGCGCGGCTCAGCTCGCGCTCGCCGATGCGGCCTTCGCGAGCGAAGGCATTGACGCGGGCGTGGATGGGATGACAGAGAGGATAGCAAGCATGGAATGGAGCTGGCGCATAGCGCTGAGGATGTAACCGGAAGATAACCGCGACGTAACCGCGAGGTGGCCCGGAAGTGACCGCCGCAGTAACGGCGTGGCGCGGGCGGGGGATGTTCCGTCGCCCGACGAATCTGGCTGCGGCAACGCAGTGCCCGCACGGGCAAAGCCGCGATTGTATCGCGCCGGCAACCGTGCGCTTTCGCGCCGTTACTTCTTCTCCGCTTCCGGATTGCCCTGCGGCGCGGCAGGCGCGTTGCCGGCATTCACTGCGCCGCCCGGCGTGAACGGGAACGTGGCGAACATCGTTTTCGCCTGGTTTTGCATCTGCTCCTGCATCTGCACGAACATGTTCTTCGACTGCTCGATATAGCTGGTCATCATGCCCTGCATCATCGGCGCCTGCATGTTCATGAACTGCGACCAGACTTCGGGGTTCATCGCCTTGCCTTCATAGAGATTCTTCGACTGGTCGGCAAGCTTCGCCTGAATGTCGATGAAGGCCTGGATATTCTTTTCCAGGTACGTGCCCATCATCCCCTGCATCGCATGACCGTAGAACCGGATGATCTGCGAGAGCATCGACGACGAGAACATCGGCAAGCCGCCGCTTTCCTCTTCGAGAATGATCTGCAGCAGGATCGCGCGCGTCAGGTCCTCGTTGCTTTTTGCATCGATAACCTTGAAGTCCTCCTGATCCAGCACGAGTTGCTTCACATCGGTCAGCGTGATGTAGGTGCTCGTCTCTGTGTCGTAGAGCCGACGATTCGGATATTTCTTGATCAGTCGTTCGGCCGTTTTCTTTGTAGTAGTAGTCATGTAACGCCTTTAAGCTCGAGTTACGCAAGCGCGGAAACGGCGTCCAGGCCGTGCGAGGATCCGATTGCACAGCCGGGACGCCGGCGGAAAAGCTTCTGAGCCACGGCGCGCCGCTTCGTGAGCGGCGTACCCCGGGCTCAACCCATATGCAAACCGCCGTTCAACGAAAAATCGGCGCCCGTCGAGAAGCCCGATTCATCCGATGCCAGCCACGCGACGATCGAGCCGATTTCGTCCGGCTGGCCGAGCCGGCGCACCGGAATCGTCGCGACGATTTTTTCCAGCACATCCGGGCGGATCGCCTTCACCATGTCGGTGCCGATATAGCCCGGCGATACGGTGTTGACCGTCACGCCCTTGGTCGCCACTTCCTGCGCGAGCGACATCGTAAAGCCGTGAATCCCCGCCTTCGCGGTCGAATAGTTGGTCTGCCCGAACTGACCCTTCTGGCCGTTCACCGACGAAATATTGATCACACGGCCCCAGCCACGCTCGACCATCCCGTCGATCACCTGCTTGGTGACGTTGAACAGGCTGGTCAGGTTGGTGTCGATCACCGCGGTCCAGTCCTCGTGCGTCATCTTGCGGAATACGACGTCGCGCGTGATGCCGGCGTTGTTGACCAGCACGTCGATTTCCCCCACTTCGGCCTTGACCTTGTCGAACGCGGCTCTCGTCGACTCCCAATCGCCGACGTTGCCTTCGGATGCGACGAAGTCGTAGCCGAGCGCCTTCTGCTCGTCGAGCCACTTCACACGGCGCGGCGAATTCGGGCCGCAGCCGGCGATCACCTTGAAGCCCTCCCTGTGCAGACGCTGGCAGATGCTCGTGCCGATGCCTCCCATGCCGCCTGTTACGTATGCAATTCGCTGTGTCATAAACCACACTCCGTTAATCGTTTTCGAGGTGCCCACCGGCCACCTGTTGCCTCGCCCGACGCTGATTGCGAGTTGCCGCCGCGCGAGCGGCTACCCGCACTGCCGGCGCCGCATATCCGGCGTCCGTTAGAGGCGCTCGACCGCCAGCGCGACCCCCATGCCACCGCCGATGCACAGCGACGCCAGGCCCTTCTTCGCGTCGCGCTTCTGCATTTCGTGCAGCAGCGTGACGAGGATCCGGCAGCCGGATGCGCCAATCGGGTGGCCGATCGCAATCGCACCGCCGTTCACGTTGACCTTCGACGTGTCCCAACCCATCTGCTGGTGGACCGCGAGCGCCTGCGCGGCGAACGCTTCGTTGATTTCCATCAGGTCCAGCTCGGCCGGAGTCCAGCCCGCGCGCTCGAGGCAGCGGCGCGACGCCGGCACCGGGCCCATGCCCATCACCTTCGGATCGACGCCCGCGTTCGCGTACGCCTTGATGCGCGCAAGCGGCGTGAGACCGAGTGCTTCGGCCTTTTTCAGCGACATCACCAGCACCGCGGCCGCGCCGTCGTTAAGGCCCGACGCGTTGGCGGCCGTCACCGTGCCTTCCTTCGAGAACGCCGGCTTCAGACCCGCGAGCGATTCGGCCGTCACGCCGTGGCGCACGAATTCGTCGGTCGCGAAGCGCAGCGGCTCGCCCTTGCGTTGCGGAATCTCGACCGGCACGATTTCATCGTCGAAACGGCCGGCCTTCTGCGCGGCTTCCGCCTTGTTCTGCGACAGCGCGGCGAACGCGTCCTGCTGTTCGCGCGTGATCCCATATTCCTTCGCGACGTTCTCGGCGGTTACACCCATGTGATACTGGTTGTACACGTCCCACAGGCCATCGACGATCATCGAGTCGATCAGCTTCGCATCGCCCATGCGGAAGCCATCGCGCGAGCCCGGCAACACGTGCGGCGCCGCGCTCATGTTTTCCTGGCCGCCGGCGACGACGATGTCCGCGTCGCCCGCGATGATCGCGTTGGCCGCGAGCATCACGGCCTTCAGACCGGAACCGCACACCTTGTTGATGGTCATGCCCGGCACCGACGATGGCAAACCGGCCTTGATCAGCGACTGACGCGCGGGATTCTGGCCGGAGCCTGCCGTCAGCACCTGGCCGAGGATGACTTCGCTTACCTGCTCCGGCTTCACGCCGGCGCGTTCGAGTACGGCGCGCACTGCCAACGCGCCGAGTTCAGGCGCGGCAATCCTGGCCAGCGAACCACCAAACTTGCCCACTGCAGTACGAGCGGCCGATACGATCACAACATCAGTCATTTCGATATCCTCCGGGCACCTCGGCCAACCGCGCCGCAGCCCGCTACGTTAAAAATTCCGTTGCCCTTGCGCGTCCGTTTGCGCGCTGATCGCGCTTTCATCGCGCGCTTTCATAACGAGACGCTCATTCACCTGCCAAAACAGCCATCGCGCCGTAGCGCACCGCATATCGTTGGCGCTTATCGCCAGCTATCGCCGCTTACTCCCGTTGCTGCACGTAGCGGCCCGGCGCCGGTTCGATGACCGGGAACTCATCCGAGCCGGCCGCGGCGCGCGGCTTCACCTTCTTGCCGCCGTACTGATCGAGCCACGTGGTCCATTCGGGCCACCAGCTGCCGGGTACTTCGGTCGACGCGTCGAACCATTCGCTGGCGGTTTCCGGCAGCGTCTTTTCATCGGTCTCGAGCGTCCAGAAGCTGCGCTTTTTCTTCGCCGGCGGATTGATCACGCCCGCGATATGACCGGACGCACCGAGCACGAACTTCAGTGGCCCGGACAGCAGCGGCACCGACGCATACGCGGTTTGCCACGGCACAATGTGGTCTTCGCGCGAGCCGTAGATAAAGGTGGGGACATCGATCTTCGACAGATCGATCGGCTTGCCGCAGGTGGTTAGCGCACCCGGCTCGCGCAGCTTGTTCTCGAGGTAGGTGTTGCGCAGATACCAGACGTACATCGGGCCCGGCAGGCTGGTGGAGTCGCTGTTCCAGTACAGCAGGTCGAACGGCACCGGCGTGCGGCCCTTCAGGTAATTGTCGACGACGTAGTTCCATACGAGATCGTTCGGCCGCAGATACGAGAACGTGTTCGCGAATTCGATGCCGCGCATCAGTCCCGGCGGCGCGCCGTTCTTGCCGCCGATGGTCTGCTCGCGCATCTGCACGTGCGCTTCGTCGACGAACACGTCGAGCACGCCGGTGTCGGAGAAGTCGAGCATCGCGGTGAGCAGCGTCATCGACGAGGCCGGATGTTCGCCGCGCGCGGCGGCCACCGCGAGCGCGGTGGCGAGCATCGTGCCGCCGACGCAGAAGCCGAGCGTATTGATCTGCTCGCGCCCGCTGATCTTGCGCACCGTGTCGATCGCGGTGAGCACGCCCTCGCCGACGTAGTCGTCCCACGTCTTGTGGGCGATCGATTGATCCGCGTTGCGCCACGAAATCAGGAACACCTGGTGACCCGAATCGAGCGCGTGCCGAACCAGCGAATTTTCGGGTTGCAGGTCGAGGATGTAGTACTTGTTGATGCAAGGCGGCACGATCAGCAGCGGCCGCTCGCGCACGGTCGGGGTGCGCGGCTTGTACTGGATCAGTTGCAGCAGATCGTTTTCGAACACTACCGAGCCTTCGGTATTCGCGAGATTGTCGCCGACCGTGAAACGCGATTCATCGGTTTGCGAGATCTTGCCGCGCTGCATGTCGGCGAGCAGATTCAGCACGCCCTGGCGCAGGCTCTCGCCCTTGCTGTCGAGCAGCGTTTTCTGCGCTTCCGGATTGAGCGCGAAGAAGTTGCTGGGCGATGCCGCGGCGGTCCACTGCTGGACCGCGAAACGGATGCGCTCGCGCATTTTCGGCTGGGTGTCGAGCGCGTCGACCATCTCCTGCAGATAGCGCGCGTTCAGCAGATACCACGCGGCGGTAAATGCATAGGCCGGCGTCGCGCTCCAGGCTTCCGCGCTAAAGCGCCGGTCCTTGAGTTCGGGCGCGTTGCTGGCCGACGTGGTGGCCTGCTGGATCAACTCCATTGCGTCGCGCGAGTAGTCGGTCTGCAGCTTTTGTAGACGCTCGGGCGGAATCGCGGCGGTGGGAATGTTGAACGCCGGGAACGACGGCAGCGACGGTATCGCGCCAGCGGCCAGCTTGCTGAAATCGGGCATGCCGGGAAACGACGGCATCTGCGGGAATCCCGCCGGCGCCGTGAACGGCATCTGCGCGAGCGGCGGCATACCGGGCGTCTGTGGCACTGAAGGAACCTGGAACGGCGCGCCGGCTGCCGGCACCCCGAATGAACGCCATGCGTTCATCCAGGCGTCGAGAAGCTGCTGCACGCCCGCGGCTGACGATGCGCCGCTCGTACCGGCCTGCTGCGTTTGCTCCTTCGGGGAGTCGGTGCTGGAGGAAGCTGAGGAATGAGATGCAGCCATACCTGCTTTTGACCGGTAAGTCCTCACGGACGGGTTGAGAGGCAGGTTCGTGCGCACGTGGCGATTGCTCACGACTTCGTCACGCCCTGTCCCATTACAACGAGGAGCTCGGGAGGAACATTCTTGCTCCCCATCACAAGGCATGTCAATGCTTGTTCCCGATTTTGCCGCGGTGCGACAGTTTTTTAATTATCGTTTTCCCTGTAAGCAAATCGCGATTCAACGACGCGACTCACCGGGACCGCGGATAACCGAAGAAAAGCGGCACGACGCACCGCTTTTAGGGATTTCCTTATACGTTGCGCGCGCACACCGCGTGATTCGATTCGCGGTCCCGCGAACACTCCGGCAGCGCAGCAAAAAATGTCCGGCGCGGCGCGCCGACAGCGTGAATGAGCGCAGGCACGAACGGTCCGCCAAGGTCTCGGCCGTGTTGGACACGGTCTTCAAAACGGCGCGACAGCAAGTGCTGCAAACGATGCGGCCAACGGCGCGCGTGGTCGCCAGAAGTGGTCGCGAAACTTCAGATGCGCTTGCCGCGAAAATAACGCGCCGTTCGACTGCAATCGTATGACGATGGGCAGGCCTCGCCCCGTCAGTCGGCGAGCGTCTGCGCCCGATCGTCGAGCCAGATCAGCGCGGCCATGCGGCCAGTGTCGCGGTCGCGGCGGTAAGAGTAGAAACGCTCGCGCAGCGTGACGGTGCACAGGTCGCCGCCGCTCACGCGCGTCACGCCGAGCCGTCGCAGCCGCAAACGCGCCAGGGCGGGCAGATCCGCGAGATATTTGCCGCGATTCGTCGGGTGTGCGACGAATGCAGCAGCGCTCGCGTCGCGTTGCGCGCCGTCGACGCCGTCCATGAACGCGTCACGCACGTCAGGGCCGACCTCGAATGCGCGCGGCCCGATCGCCGGTCCCAGATACGCATGCAGCGCACTCGCCTGCACGCCGGCGAGCGCCGCGACACGCTGCGCGGTCTGCTCGACGATACCCGCGGCAAGCCCCCGCCAGCCGGCATGCGCGGCACCGACCGCGCGGCCTGCCTCGTCGCACAACAGCACCGGCATGCAATCGGCGACCATTACGACGCACGCGAGTTCGGGGCGATCGGTGACGCTCGCGTCGGCGCGCATCGGCGTGCCTCGTTCGCGTGCGTGCGCGAGTGCATCTTCGGCGCGCACGATGCCGGCGCCGTGGACCTGCTCCAGCCATGCGGCGTCGCGAACGCCAGTCAGCGCGAGCAGCCGCGCGCGATTGCTCGCGACGGCGGCCAGATCGTCGCCGCTTTTCATGCCCAGGTTAAGGCCGCCGGGCAGATCCGCGCCAGCGTGCCAGCGGCCGAACGGCGCGCCGCTCACGCCGCCGTCGCGCGTGGTCACGAGCGCACGCACGCGCGGCGACACGTTCCACGCGGGTTGTACGACATCGGCGAAACTCAGTTCCGGCAAGTGTGTGGTCATGCGCGATCGTCCTCTTTGTCGTCGTGGCCGTCGTCTTCTTCGTAACCGGCGAGCGTGGCGTCGGCGGCGTCATCGTAATCGGCCGCGTCGAGCGATGCGTCGTCATCCTCATTGTCGTAGTTGTCGTACCCGTCGCCGTACCCGTCGCCGAACTCGCCCGCGTCGTCGCGCGCGAGACCGAGCTCCTCTGCGAGCGCCTCGATATCGGCCGGCACCGCGGCACGCCACTGCAGCGCGCGGCCCGTCTTCGGATGAATCAACCCGAGCCGCCACGCGTGCAGCGCCTGGCGCGCGAAGCCGCCGGGCAGCGGCGTGACCGAGCGCTGGCCGCGCGCGCGCCCATACACAGGATCGCCAAGCAATGGATGCCCGATATGCGCGCAATGCACGCGAATCTGATGCGTGCGGCCGGTCTCCAGATCGCAGTGGATCGCGCTCACCGGCTGACGCTGCCAGACCGCCGAGGCGACGCGCCGGAAATGCGTGCGCGCCGGTTTGCCGGACGCGCCCGTCACCACCGCCATGCGGGTGCGCTCACGCGGGTCGCGGCCGATCGGCGCGTCGATCGTGCCTTCGTCGCGCATGTTGCCCCACACGAGCGCGAGATAGCGCCGCTTTACCGTGCGTGCCTGCAGTTGGCGCACGAGATCGGTCTGCGCTTCGAGCGTGCGCGCGACCACCATCAGGCCAGAGGTTTCCTTGTCGAGCCGGTGCACGATGCCCGCGCGCGGCAGGCCAGCCGCGGCCTGCCCATAGCGGTGCAACAGGCCGTTGAGCACGGTACCGCTCCAGTTGCCGGCCGCCGGATGCACGACCATGCCGGCCGGCTTGTTGATGACGACGAGCGTGTCGTCTTCGTAGACGACCTCGAGCGGCACCGGCTCGGGCGTGAACGCCAGTTGTTCCGGCAGCAGATCGGGCACGAGTTCGACGGTGGCGCCAAGCGGCACCGGCTGGCGAATCTTCGCGGGTTTGCCGTCGACGCGCACCCGCTGCGCTTCGATCCAGCTTTGCAAACGGCTGCGCGAAAACTCCGCGAACAGCTTCGCGAGCACTTTGTCAAGGCGCTCGCCGGCCAGTTCGTCGGGCACGACGACCGTGCGCGGCGTCTCGTCGGCCGCGCGGCCCGGCACCGTCGGCGGGGCGGCGGCGGCGCCTTGCGCGCCGCTTGCGGCAAGCGCGTCCGCGCTGAAATCGTCGTCCAGCGAATCGGCGCCCAACGCGTCGGACGGGTCGGCGCTTACGCTATAATCTTCGTTGCTATTCCCGGCGCCGGCGGTGCCTGGAGTATTTGAGCGGGTCATTGAGTCTGGGTCACCTGGACGTAAAGCTAGACTGGAAAATGCGAGCCTTGAACACCATCACTGAAGCGGCGATCAATTTGGCGGCCATCAAGAAGGCGGCCCGGAATGTGGCCGGATATATCGCGTGCGCCGCGGCCGTCGTCGCTGTCGCGGCTTGCCACGGCCTGCCGGAGAAGACTGACGAAACGGCTACGTGGAATAACAACAAATTATATACGGAGGCGAACGACGCGCTGACTGGTGGTGACTTCGGCAAATGCGCGAAATATTTCGAACAGCTCGAGGGCCGCGACCCGTTCGGCCACTTCGCGCAGCAGGCTCAGATCAACGTTGCGTACTGCAACTGGAAAGACAACGAAAACGCCGCCGCTGACCAGGCGATCGACCGCTTCATCCAGCTCCACCCGGATCACCCGGACATCGCCTACGCGTACTACCTGAAGGGCATGATTCACTTCAACGACGACCTCGGTCTGTTCGGCCGCTTCTCAGGCCAGGACATGAGCGAGCGCGATCCGAAGTCGCTGCGCGAATCGTACGACGCGTTCAAGGTCGTGGTGGACCGCTTCCCGAACAGCAAGTACGCGCCGGACGCCGCGCAACGCATGCGCTATATCGTCAACGCGCTCGCATCGCATGAAGTGCACGCGGCGGATTACTACTATCGCCGTGGCGCGTATGTCGCCGCGATCAACCGCGCACAGCTGGCGTTGCGTGAATACAAGAACGCGCCGGCAATCGAAGACGCGCTGCACATCATGATCCTGTCGTACCAGCGGCTGGACAATCAGCAGCTCGCCGACGATACGCGCCGCATCCTCGCGGGTACGTTCCCCGACAGTCCGTACATCACCGGCCACGCGCGGCCCGGCACGGCCAGGTCCTGGTGGCAGTTCTGACGCACGCCTGCTGCTCGGCCAGGCACTGTCAGACGGTTACCTGAAAACGAAAACGCCACGACCCCGGTCGTGGCGTTTTCGCTTGTGCGCAGCGGGTCCCACCCACGCTAGACTCGATCGCGCTCGAGCAACGCAATCGATTCCACGTGCGACGTATGCGGGAACATGTTGACGACGCCCGCGCCCACCAGCCGGTAGCCGGCCTCGTGCACGAGCAGGCCCGCGTCGCGCGCGAGCGTCGCCGGCGCGCACGACACATAGACGATGCGCTTCGGCAGCGGCCCGTTGCCGCTCTGGGCGATCTCCGCGAGCGCCTTGGCGACCGCAAGCGCGCCTTCGCGCGGCGGATCGATCAGGAACTTGTCGAAGTGGCCGAGCGTGCGCAGATCATCGGCGGTGACTTCGAACAGGTTGCGGCATGCGAACGACGTATGCCCGGCGACACCGTTCAGCTCGGCGTTGGCGAGCGCGCGCTGGGTCAGCACCTCGCTGCCTTCGATGCCGAGCACCTCCCGCGACATCCGCGCGAGCGGCAGCGTGAAATTGCCGATCCCGCAGAACAGATCGAGCACGCGGTCGGTCGGCGCCGGCGCTAGCAGCCGCAGCGCGCGGCTTACCAGCACACGGTTGATCGCGTGATTGACCTGGGTGAAATCGGTCGGTTTGAACGGCATGCGGATGCCGTACTCGGGCAGCGTGTAATCGAGTTCGACGTCGAGCGGATAAAACGGCGTTACTGTGTCCGGACCGCCTGGCTGGACCCAGAACTGCACCTGGTGTTCGTCGGCGAACTCGCGCAGCACCTGTTCGTCCGCGGCGGTGAGCGGTTCGAGATTACGCACCACGAGCGCCGTCACCGACGAGCCGACCGCGAGCTCCAGCTGCGGCATGCGATCGTAGATCGACAGTTTGCGGACCATGAAGCGCAGCGGCATCAGCATCGCCGACACATGCGGCGGCAACACCTCGCACGTTTTCATGTCGGCGATATAGCTGCTCTTCTTCTCGTGGAAACCGATGCGCATACCGCCTTTCTCGGGCAAGTAGCGCACCGCGAGACGCGCGCGATAGCGATAACCCCAAGACGGCCCGTGGATCGGCCGGAAAACCGTTTCCGGACGCAGCTTCGCGAGATGCCACAGGTTGTCTTCGAGCACGCGCTGCTTGACTGCCACCTGCGCGCGCACGTCGACATGCTGCATCGAGCAGCCGCCGCAGATGTCGAAGTGGCGGCACTTCGGCGTCGTGCGGATCACGCTTTCGCGCAACACCTGGACGACTTCGGCCTGCTCGAACTTCGGCTTGCTGCGATGCGTCGAATAGCTAACGCGTTCTCCCGGCAGCGCGCCTTCGACGAACACCACCTTGCCCGGCGTGCCGTCTTCGCTCTCGGTGCGGCCCACGCCGCGCGCTTCCATATCGAGCGAAACGATTTCGATGACCGGCTCGTTGCCGGTAATGACGAGCGCTGGCGCCGGCGCGGGCTTCTGACGCTTCGGCGAGCGACGATGAGGGGCAGTTCGGGACACCTGCGACTTCCTGACAGACTGAAGGGGAAAGGCGAGATTGTAGACGAAGCGCTGGGCTGGCCCGCGCTCAGCGCACGGTCCGACCGCGCGAGGCGCCGAGCCTGGCGATTGGATCGCCGCGCGAGCTCAATGACCAGACTCGCACAGCGAACTTACTGCTCGAAGGCCGCCAGGTACTCGGCCCACTGCGGCGCGGTTTCGAGCGCGAGTGCGTTCTTGACGAGATTGATTTCGTCAGCATACTCCGCCGGCGAGAGGCCGCCGCGCATCAACTGGAAGCGGCAATACAGCAGGTACGTATTGACGACGTCGGTCTCGCAGTAATTGCGGATTTCCTCGATGCGCCCTTGCTGGAAAGCCTGCCACACCTGACTGCCGTCCATGCCCATCTTGCCTGGAAAGCCGCACATCTTCGCGAGCGCGTCGAGCGGCGCATTGGCGCGGGCCTGGTACATCGCGAGCACGTCCATCAGGTCGGTGTGGCGCACGTGGTAGCGGCTGATGTAGTTGTTCCATTTGAAATCGCGGTCGTCCTCGCCGAGATCCCAGAACCGGTACGCGGGAATGCCATTGACGAGCGCACGGTAGTTCAGCACCGGCAGATCGAAGCCGCCGCCATTCCACGACACGAGCTGCGGCGTATACTTTTCGATCACGCGATAGAAGGACTGCACGAGCGCGGCTTCGCCATCTTCGGGCGTGCCCAGCGAGCGCACGCGAAAGCCGTTGCTGTCGCGGAACACGCAGGAAATCGCCGCGACCCGTTGCAGATGATGCGGCAGGAAATCGCCGCCGGTTTTTTCGCGGCGCGCGGCGAATGCGTGCTCGGCGACTTCGGCGTCGCTCATCGACGCGGGCAAATCTTCGAGACGGCGGATGCCGGCGACATCGGGAATCGTCTCGATGTCGAAAACAAGAATCGGTGTCATCTGGATTATAGAACGGCGTCTTTGCGAACACCGTTTGACGCGAAGAAGCGCTTCAGCCGTACCAGCGCTTCCTGTTGGATCTGGCGCACACGCTCGCGCGTGAGGCCCATTTCGTCGGCCAGTTCCTCGAGCGTGGCGGGCTCGATATGGTTCAGGCCGAAGCGGCGTTCGATCACATGGCGGTGCTTGTCCGACAGACGCGCGAGCCATGCGCGCGTCAGCGTTTCGAGCTCGCGGTGCTGGACTTCGGCGTCTGGCGACTGGCTTTGGTCGTCGGAGAGCAGGTCGAGCAGACTGCTCGCCGGATCGAGATCGAGCGGTGCGTCGAGCGACGCCGTATGCTCGTTCAATGCAAGGATGTCGGTAACTTCGTCAGTGGTCTTGCCGGTCAGATAAGCGATGTCGTCGATGCTCGCATCGCGCCGCTCAGCCGCTTCACCCGAATTCATCGAGTTTTTCTCGAGATGGCGCTTCGCGCGCAGCACCTGGTTGAGCTCGCGGATCACGTGCACGGGCAAGCGCACGGTGCGCGCCTGATTCATGATCGCGCGCTCGATGCTCTGGCGAATCCACCAGGTCGCATAAGTCGAAAAACGGAAGCCGCGCGTCGGATCGAATTTTTCGATCGCATGCATCAGGCCGAGGTTGCCCTCCTCGATCAGATCGAGCAGCGGCACGCCGCGATTCAGATAACCCTTCGCGATGCTGACGACCAGCCGCAGGTTGCGCTCGATCATCACCTGCCGCGCTTCGAACTCGCCCGCCTTGGCAAGGCGCGAATACTTCTGCTCCTCCTCGACGGTGAGCAGCGGCTTCACGCTGATGCGATTCAGATAATGCTGGATGGTGTCGGCCGTGAGTTCGGCTTGCAAAAGCGCGCGAAAATCGTCGGCGTCGGGAACCGGCTCGGCGGCACCCTCCCGGGCCTCAGGGGCTTCGCCTTCTTCGAGGCCGCCCTGACGCTCGTCGAGATCGCGCTCTTCGGCGCTCTCTTCTTCCACTTCCGAAGCGCCGCTTTCGTCCACTGCGGCGGACGTGGCTTCGCTGATCGTCTCAGACTCGGCTTGCGGCGGGCGGCGCTTCGATTTCGGCATGGTCGTATCGCTTATTGCGGCGGCAAATACTTCAGTGGGTCGACAGGTTTGCCCTGCCGGCGAACTTCGAAATGCAACATCACGCGGTCGGAATCACTATTGCCCATCTCAGCGATTTTCTGACCTTTCGTTACCGCGTCCCCCTCTTTTACCATCAAAGCGCGGTTGTGTGCATACGCGGTGAGATAAGTTGCATCATGCTTGATGATAATGAGATTGCCGTAGCCACGCAGCCCATTTCCGGCATAGACGACCCGGCCGTCCGCCGAAGCCTTGACCGCCTCGCCCGCCGAGCCGCCGATATTGACGCCTTTATTGGTCGTGTCGTTGAACGTGTTGAGCAACGGACCTCGCACCGGCCACGCGAACGCGACGTTGCCCGCCGCGGCGCTGCCGGTGTCGCTCGCCGCGCCCGAATTGGCCGGCGCCGCGCCGTTGGCCAGCCCATTTGCGGGGCTGCCATTGGTGCCCGCGCCATACAGCGGCGGCATCGCGGCGCCGACCGCGGCCGGCGCATTGGCGAGCGGCGCGCTTTGCACGGTGCCGTTCGGGCCGATCGGCGCGGTCGCGACACCCGGCGTCGTTGCCGCGGTATTCGCGCCTGGCGGCACCACGCGCAGCAACTGATCGACTTCGATCTGATTCGGGTTGGTCAGATTGTTCCACGCCGAAATGTCGCGGTAATTCTGTCCATTCTCGAGCGCGATACGGTACAGCGTGTCGCCCGGCTTCACGCGATAGTAGCCGGGCGGCGGCGGGCCGAGCGGCACCGCGGGTTCCGACGCGGCGCCCGGCACGGTGGCGAGCGTGCCGCCGGTAGAGCGGTCGACGACCGGCGCCTGGTCGAGCCGGGACGCACAGGCCGTCATCAACAGGGACAAGGCGAGCACGGACACGCTGCGCTGGGTTACGGTCATTGAGGAATTCGGGGTGGTTCTCTGCATCGCGCGCAACATACTCATCGGTGTCAAATCACTCCGGATTTTAAGGGTACAAAGAAAACGCGATCGAGCCGCGACTCTCGCCACTGCGCGGGCCCGACCCGCTCGACCAGCGTCAGCACCTGGCTTTGTCCTTCCTGCGAGCCGACCGGCGCGACCAGACGTCCGCCGACCGCAAGTTGTTCGAGCAGCGCCTGAGGCACGTCGAGCCCGGCGGCCGCGATTACGATCGCATCGAACGGCGCCGCCGACGGCAAACCGAGCCGCCCGTCACCGTAATGCAGCCGGATGTTCGGAATGCGCAGTGGCCGCAGATTCGTCTTCGCGCGCTCCGACAGCGGCTTGATGCGTTCGATCGAATAGACCTCGCGTGCGACCCGGCTCAGCACCGCCGCCTGATAACCGCAACCGGTGCCGATTTCGAGCACGTTGTTCAGTTCGCGGCCGGCCGCCGCCAGCTCGATCATCCGCGCGACCACCGACGGCTTCGAGATCGTCTGGTGATGGCCGATCGGCAACGCCGCATCTTCGTAAGCCTGGGCTGCGAGGCCCGGATCGACGAACAGATGGCGTGGCACGGCGGCCATCGCATTCAGTACGCGCTGATCGGTCACGCCATTCGAGCGCAGGCGTTCGACCATCCGTTCGCGAACCCGTTCCGAGGTGAGCGCCAACGCGTTGCTGGTCGAGCCGCTCGTCGAGCCGCTGATCAGGCCGCTCAACGCGGCATTCGTCGCGGTGCCGCGATCGTTCGCGCGCGAAGCCGGCTTGCCGCCCGGCTGAGACTGCGGCTGCAATGGCAATGGCAATGGCGCGGCGCGCACGCTCGGAACTCGCCCATGCGTCGCGGACTTGATCGATTTGACCGGTAGCTTGACTGACGGCTTCGGCGCCTGCGTGACCGCTTGGCGCGCCGACGTGCCAGCAGGCATAGCGCCCGCTGTCGCCGCTGGCCCCGATGGTCTTGCAATCGGCGCCGCCTGCGGCCTTGGTGGCATCGCACCGGCCGCTGCGGCGCTAGTCAATGAGCCGCTTGCGGAGCCGTATTGAGCCTTCGCCTGGGGAATCGCCTGGGATCGCGCCGCCACCGCGTTCTGCACGCCAGCGGGCGCCCTCGCCTGGGTTCGGCCCTGCGCGCCGCCCTGCGTCTGTTTAATCGACGGCTGGCGCGTATTCAGCGCCGCGCTTGCGGCAAGCGCCGCCGCGCGCATTTCACCGGGACGGCCTTCGGGACGACGTGGCTCTCGCACCAGATCTTCGAGGCCGAGCGGAAAGCGCTTCGCGCGCTCGCCGCTCATGAAGCGCCGCTGCCCGCACGCAGCCAGTCGCGCGCCGTGGGCAGCATTTGCGTGTAGGTCAGGTCGAGTTGCAGCGGCGTGATCGACACAGTGCCGTTGGCGACCGCGTAAAAATCGGTGCCTTCGCTCGCATCACGCGCGCTGCCCGACGCGCCTATCCAGTAGATCGGCTCGCCACGCGGATTGGTTTGGCGGATCACCGGCTGCGATGGATGCCGTTTGCCGAGGCGCGTAATTTGCCACTCGCGCAGTTGTTCGTACGGCAGGTTAGGAATATTGACATTGAGCAGCGGGTGACCCGGCAACGGCCGCTCGAGATAATGCGAGACGATTTCGGCGGCGACACGGGCCGCGTCTTCCAGATGCACCCAGTCTTTATCGACGAGCGAAAACGCGATAGCCGGCACACCGAACATGATGCCTTCCGTGGCGGCCGCGACGGTGCCCGAGTACAGCGTGTCGTCGCCCATGTTCTGGCCATTGTTGATGCCTGACACGACCAGATCCGGCGTGTGGTCGAGCATGCCGGTCAGCGCAATGTGCACTGAATCGGTCGGCGTGCCGTTCACGTAATAGAAGCCGTTGGCAGAACGCAGAACCGATAGCGGACGCGACAGCGTCAAGGAATTCGACGCGCCGCTGCAGTTCTGTTCGGGAGCCATCACGGTGACGTCCGCGATTGGCTTGAGCGCTTCGTAGAGCGCGGCCAGGCCCGGCGCCAGATAACCGTCGTCATTGCTGAGTAGGATTCGCATGCGGCGATTGTAACCGAGGAAAGATGGCACGCGAACGACACCGCCGGCGCGCGCCAGCGACAGACGCGAGCGGCGCGCACGCAGGCATTTTTCACGGACGAAAATGCCTGCGACGATCCGAGCGTCCGTTATGCGGATGCCGCGCGAGCCGTCGACGAAGCTGCCTCGCCCAAGTGCGTCGCGCGGTGCCGTGTTATGCAACACGCGATGCAAAGCCGCCGCAAGATCGTGTTTCAATGCACTGTGCAACACCGGTCGCAAGCAGAGCGCGCTGCATCGCCGTCCGATGCGCGATCTGCAGCGCAAAAATGGCACGGTCGTGCGAGCCACTTTACGCATTGCCCGTTACCAAACCCTGAACGAATGGAGACACGATGCGCGCGATTCGCTGCAAGCAATACGGGCCGCCCGAGAGCCTGGTCGTCGAAAACCTGCCGGAACTGGAAGCGCCGCCTGGCCACGTCGTGATCGACGTGAAAGCTGCGGCGGTCAATTTTCCGGATGTGCTGATCATCGAGAACAAATACCAGTTCAAGCCGCCGTTGCCGTTCACGCCCGGTTCGGAAGCAGCGGGCATCGTGCGCGCGGTCGGCGCGGGCGTCACGCGGTTCAGGCCGGGCTCGCGCGTGGCCGCGTTCACCGGTTCGGGCGCTTTCGCCGAACAGGCACTCGCGCCCGAATCGGCCTGCGTGCCGCTCGAGGACGACGTGCTATTCGAACTCGCGGCTGCATTCACGCTCGCGTATGGGACGTCGCATCACGCGGTGATAGATCGCGGCGCATTGCAGCCCGGCGAAACGATGCTCGTGCTCGGCGCGGGCGGCGGCGTCGGACTTGCTGCCGTCGAGATTGGCAAGGCGCTCGGCGCGCGCGTGATCGCGGCGGCATCGAGCGACCAAAAGCTCGCGATCTGCGTGAAGCACGGCGCCGACGCGACGATCAACTACAGCACCCAGGATCTGCGCGAGCGCATCAAGGCGCTCACCGACGGCAAAGGCCCCGACGTCATTTACGATCCGGTCGGCGGCGTCTATGCGGAGCCGGCCTTTCGCAGCATCGGCTGGCGCGGACGCTATCTGGTCGTCGGCTTCGCGAACGGCGAGATTCCGAAGCTGCCGCTCAATCTGATGCTGCTCAAAGGGGCAAGCGTGGTGGGCGTGTTCTGGGGTGACTTTGCGAAGCGCGAACCGCAGCGCAATCACGCGGCGTTCGACCAGATGGTTGGATGGATTCGCGAAGGCAAACTGAAACCCTATGTGTCCGCGCGCTATTCGCTCGACGACACGGGCCGTGCATTGCGCGACATGGCCGAGCGCCGCGTGATCGGCAAGGTGGTGGTGACGCCTTGATGGCAAAAACGGCGCGAAGCCTGAACTGTGTTTCAGACTCCGCGCCGTGTGTGATTGAGGTCGTGTCGACCCCGGCGCGCTTTATCGCGCTCGGTCGCGAGCAGGCGCCGCTCGCACCCGGTGCATGTTCAAGCCACGAAAACTCACAGCTTCTCGGTATCGCCACTGCGCGGCTGCCACTTCATCAGGCGCCGCTCCGCCATTCCGACGATCCCGTCGAGAACCAGGGCGAACGCGGTCAGCACCAGAATCCCCGCGAACACGGTGTCGATATCGAATGTGCCTTCGGCCTGCAGGATCAGATAACCGACCCCACGCGCGGAGCCCAGATACTCGCCCACGACCGAGCCGACGAACGCGAGGCCCACCGACGTGTGCAGGCTCGAAAACACCCAGCTCATCGCGCTCGGCAGATACACGAAGCGCAGCAGCTGCTTACGGTTCGCGCCGAGCATTCGCGCGTTCGCGAGCACGACCGGACTGACTTCCTTCACGCCTTGGTAGACGTTGAAGAACACGATAAAGAACACGAGCGTGACGCCCAGCGCGACCTTCGACCAGATGCCAAGGCCGAACCACACGCCGAAAATCGGCGCGAGAATCACGCGCGGCATCGAGTTCGCGGCCTTCACGTACGGATCGAATAACGCGCTGGCGAGCGGCGCGAGCGCGAGCCACAGCCCGAAGCCGAGCCCTAGCGCCGTGCCCAGCGCGAACGCGAGCAAAGTCTCGACGAGCGTGATCCACAGATGCAGATAAATCTCGCCGCTCGTGAACCACTCCCAGATGCGCTGCAGAACCTTCTGCGGTTCGCCGAAGAAGAACGCCGCCTTGTTCGGGTCATCGAAATAGAACGGCGGCAGCAGCGTCGGGCTCGTCAGCACGTACCACAGCACGAAGCACAGCACGAGCAGCAGCCATTGCCAGATCACCAGATTCGCCCGGCTCGGGCGCAACGTCTTCCACATGACTTGGTTTGCCTTCGTCGATGATTGAACGCGGGTTGTTGCGTCTTCTTGCGTTTTCTTGTTGCCGCGCATGCGTCGCCGCGCGGCGCGCTTAAACAGCGGTCAATTGCTGCTGATAACCCTTCAGCACTTCATCGCGCAACACGCTCCAGATCTGCGCATGCAACTCGACGAAACGCGGATGCGAGCGGATTTCCGCAACGTCGCGCGGGCGCGGCAAATCGATCCTGAATTCGCCCATCGGATGGGTGGCCGGCCCCGCCGACAGCACCACCACGCGGTCCGACATCGCGATCGCTTCGTCCAGATCGTGCGTGATGAACAGCACCGCCTTGCGCTTCGCGGCCCATAGCTCGAGCAGTTCGTTTTCCATCAGCTGACGCGTCTGGATATCGAGTGCGGAAAACGGCTCGTCCATCAGGATGATGTCGGGATCGAGAATCAGCGTCTGCGCCATCGCGACACGCTTGCGCATGCCGCCCGATAGCTGATGCGGATAACGGTCGCCGAAGCCGCCAAGGCCGACGCGTTTGAGCCATTCGTCCGCCTTCGCGCGCGCCTCGGCGGCCGGCACGCGACGAAACGACAGGCCGGCCACCACGTTGTCGAACGCCGAGCGCCACGGCATCAGCGCATCGGCCTGGAACATGTAGCCCGCGCGGCGATTCAGGCCATCGAGCCGCTCGCCGAACACGCTGACCGAGCCCGCCGACGGTTGCAGCAAACCCGCGCCGACGTTCAGCAACGTGGACTTGCCACAGCCGGTCGGACCGACCACCGACACGAACTCGCCCGGCTCGATGCGTAGCGTCGTGTCCTGGACCGCCGTGTAGCGCTGCGATCGGTTATCGCGCGCGGCAAACGTGCAGGTAATGTTTTCGAGCGCCAGGGCAGCAACGGTCATCGTTCGGCTCGCTTCGGGAATCGGGTTGGGGGAAAGCGTAATGAGGTGATGGCGGCCGCCGCGGTTGCCGCGGACATGGCGCGTTGTGCGCTCGCTGTCCGCGTCCCGGCTGCTACGCTTGGCGCGCCTACGCCTTGACGGTCGCCAGCGCTTTCTTCACGAAGTCGTTGGTCCAAGTCTTCGACAGATCGATGTGCGCGTTCTGGATGACCGGATCGAAGGCCTTCAGCGTCTTGAGCGACGTCGCCGGGCCGTCCGCGGGCATCATGCCGTCCGGCGACATCGCTTCGCGCACGTGCTGCCACGCGTCGAGATAGAGTGCGCGGTCGCCGAGCAGATAGCTCTCCGGCACGGTGTTGATCAGTTCGCTGCCGCTTGCGTTCTGCAGCCACTTCAGCGCGCGCACCATCGCATTGGTGAGCGCCTGGGTGGTGTTCGGATTCTTTGTGATGAACGCCTGCGACGCATACAGGCAGCCGGCCGGCATATCGCCGCCGAACACGCTACGGGTATCGGCAAGCGTGCGCGTATCCGACACCACGCGCACGTCGCCTGCGCGTTCGAGGCGCGTGACGATCGGATCGAGGTTGGCGATCGCGTCGATCTGCCCGGACTGCAGCGCGGCGATTGCGCCGGCGCCCGCGCCAACGCCGATGAACGCGACGTCCTTCGGACTCAGGCCGGCTTTCGCGAGCACGAAGCTCGCCATGATCGACGTCGATGAACCCGGCGCGGTCACGCCGATCTTCTTGCCCTTCAGATCGGCAATCGACTTGTAGTTCGGCATGGTCTTCTTCGACACCGCGAGGACGATCTGCGGCGCGCGACCTTGCAACACGAATTCGCGGAAAAACTGCTTTTGTGCCTGCAACAGGAGAGTGTGCTCGAACGCGCCGGAGACGACATCGGCGCTGCCACCGACCGCGGCTTTCAGCGCCTGCGAGCCGCCGGCGAAATCGGAAATCTCGACGTCGAGCCCTTCGTCCTTGAAGTAGTTGCGACGCTCCGCGATCGTGAGCGGCAGGTAATAGAACAGGTTCTTGCCGCCGACCGCGATCGCGACCTTGGTGGTCTCGGGTTTGCCCTGCGCGAAAGCGAACGGGGTGGCTGTCAGCGTGGCGCCTGCGAGCGCGGCGCCGCCGGCGAGGAAGGTTCTGCGTTGCATGGTCTGTTGTCTCCAGATTTTGTGGTCCGGCTTTTTTGCGGCGCTGTTGCGCGCTATCGCGCGGCGTGGCTCGCGCCTCTCGCCTCTTGCTTCGTCGCCGCGCTTTTCCCGCTTTTTCGTGTCGTATTTTCTTCACGCCACCACTGCTTCTCACGGCGCGCCGCAGGCGCGTCAGATGATCTGTTGCGCGCGCAGCCTGGCGATGCCGTCAGCATCATAACCTAGTGATTGAAGGACTTCATCGGTATGTTCACCCAGTTCCGGGCCCAGCCAGCGAGTCTCGCCGGGCGTCGCCGAGAGTTTCGGCGTGACCGCCGGCAGCGTGATTTCGTTGCCGTCCTGCCACTTGAAACGCTGGATCATCTGCCTCGCGAGGTACTGCGGATCGGTGAACATGTCCGCGACGCTGTAAATGCGGCCCACCGGCACGTCGGCGGCATTGAGCACCGCGAGCGCCTCGTCGATCGTACGGGTGGAAAGCCACGCGGCGATCGCGGCGTCGATTTCCTCAGTGCGCGGCACGCGGCCGTCGTTATGCGCGAGCGCCGGATCGTTCGCGAGATCGTCGCGCTCGATCGCGATCATCAGGCGCCTGAAAATCGGATCGCTATTGCCGCCGATCACGATGCTGCCGTCGCGGCACGGATAGGTATTCGACGGCACGATGCCCGGCAGCGACGCGCCGGTGCGCTCGCGCACCATGCCGTACACCCCATATTCGGGCACCACGCTTTCCATCATGTTGAAGACGGCCTCGTACAGCGCGACGTCAACGACCTGCCCCTTGCCGCCGCTCACCTGCCTGTGATGCAACGCCATCAGCGCGCCGATCACGCCGTGCAGCGCGGCGATCGAATCGCCGATCGAAATGCCGATGCGCGGCGGCGGCAGATCCGGATAGCCGGTGATATGGCGCAGACCGCCCATCGATTCGGCGATCGCGCCAAAGCCCGGCCGGTCGCGATACGGGCCCGTCTGCCCGTAGCCGGACAGACGCACCATCACGAGGCCCGGATTGTCGGCGGACAGCACGTCATAGCCGAGGCCCAGTTTCTCGAGCAGGCCGGGGCGGAAGTTCTCGACGACGATATCGGCCTCTTTCGCGAGGCGCCGCACGATCTCCTTGCCCTCGTCGGCTTTCAGATTGATCGTCACGGATTTCTTGTTGCGCGCCTGTACGGCCCACCACAGCGACGTGCCGCCAATTTCCGGATAGAGCTTGCGCCATTTGCGCAGCGGATCGCCGCCCTTGGGGTCCTCGATCTTGATCACGTCGGCACCGAATTCGCCGAGAAAACGCGCGGCGAACGGTCCGGCGATCAGCGTGCCGAGTTCCAGCACCTTGACGCCGGCGAGCGGGCCGCGTGCGGGTTGCGGCGCGGCGCTCGCGCCTGATTCGGAGGTGACGCTCATGTGTCTCCCTTGTTGTAGTACCGACGACGCTCTCGCCTTGCGGCGCTCCGGCATTCTCGCGTATGGGGCGGCGTTTGCGGCACGCTGATTACGGGCCTGACGGTGCCGACCGAGCAAACGGGCCACCGCCCCTGTTCGGCAGCGCCCGCACCCGCGGTCAAACACCTGCAAGCGCGCTGCATGCGCTACATGCGCTACATCGAACGGCGATCGAGCATCGCTCGCGCGATCGTACCCGCGTCGACATACTCCAGTTCACCGCCCACCGGCACGCCGCGCGCGAGACGCGTCACCGATAGCCCGCGCGCCTTGAGCGTTTGCCCGAGGTAATGCGCGGTGGCCTCGCCTTCGTTGGTGAAGTTGGTCGCGAGCACGACTTCCTTGACGACGCCATCGGACGCGCGCTTCACGAGCCGGTCGAAATGGATCTCCTTCGGGCCAATGCCATCGAGCGGACTGAGCCGCCCCATCAGCACGAAATAGAGACCGCGATAGGTCATCGTCTGTTCGAGCATGATCTGGTCGGCTGGCGTTTCGACGACGCACAGCAGCGACGGATCGCGCTCGTCATCGAGGCAGACCTCGCAGATCTGCGCTTCGGTAAACGTGTTGCACTTTTCGCAGTGGCGCAGATGCTCGGTCGCGAACAGCAGCGAGCGGCCGAGCTTTTCGGCGCCGTCGCGATCGTGCTGCATCAAGTGATACGCGATGCGTTGCGCGGACTTCGGCCCGACACCGGGCAGCGCGCGCAGCGCTTCGACGAGCGCCGACAGGGCGGAAGGTTGTTTCATGCGGATCGGCGTCGAAGTGGATGGTGCTCGAGTAGGCAAGTTGGACCAGACTGCGGTGCTCGGCCCGCTCGAGCGCGGTTGCCGCACTCTCACGTTCGGCCTGCACGTTCTTCGGTGCTTGCGATACTTTCGGTGCGGTCAGCCTGCGCGCGTTGCGTAGCAGCCCCCACCGTGGCGATGACCGCCGCGGCGCTTGCCGTCATTACCGATTTAGAACGGCAGCTTGAAGCCCGGCGGCAGCGGCAGGCCAGCCGTCATGCCGCCCATTTTTTCCTGCGCGGTCGCCTCGGCCTTGCGCACGGCGTCGTTGAACGCGGCGGCGACCAGGTCTTCGAGCATCTCCTTGTCGTCGGCAAGCAGGCTCGGATCGATCGACACGCGGCGCACGTCGTTCTTGCAGGTCATCGTCACTTTCACGAGACCCGCACCGGACTGCCCCTCGACTTCGATCTGCGCGAGTTGCTCCTGCATCTTCTTCATGTTTTCCTGCATCTGCTGGGCTTGCTTCATCAGCCCGGCGAGTTGGCCTTTCATCATGGACGTGCTCCTTCTGGATAGCGTGATATCTCGATTCCGGCGCCGCGCCGCGATGGCGCCGCAAACCGGTGGATCAGTGGGCCGGCGACGCGCCGTTCGGGGCGGCGTCCGGGGTAATCGGGCGAATCGAGTCGCGTACGATGGTCGCGCCGAACTCGCGAATCAGCGACTGCACGAACGGATCGGCGTTGATCTCGCGCTCGGCTTCCTGCTGGCGCCGCGCGCGCAGCGCCGCATCGTGGGCGGCGGCGGTCCGGCGTGCCGGGCCGACCTCGACCTGCACGTCGACGTTTTGGCCGAGCCGTTCGACGAGCGCTGCTTTCAGTTTAGCGACCTGCGACGTTTCCGCGTATTGCGGCACCGGCACATTCAGCTTCAGCGTACTGCCTTCCAGCGCGATCAATTCGCTGTTGAACGCTAGCTGATACGAAATGCCCTTCAACGGCAGATCGACGGCAAGCGTGGGCCAGTCGCCGGTAAAGCCGAGCGGATCGAGCGGCACCGCGGGCGGCAGCGGGCGGGTGTCGAGCACCGGTGCCGGTGCGGCAGCCGGCCTGGTTGCCGCGCCCGACCCGTCCATGCGGACATCGTCGGGACCGTGGTCGAATACCGGTACGAAGTTATCGTCCGGGGCGCCGAAGTAGCCGTCGTCCGCGGCGGAGGGCGGCATGTAGTCGTCGTCGGGCGGCATGTCGTCCCACGGCGGCATCGACGAGCCGTTGTGTTGCGTGCTGCTGTCCGCACCGCGTGCCGGGGATGGCGGCGTGGCGGCGCCAGCCCGGTCTTGCGGCGCGCGGCGCGGCGCGCCAGGCACCGGTGTCGGTATCGGGGCTAGCGCGCGCGGCGCGGCGGCGGGGATCGGCGCCGCGGGCGCTGGCGGTTTGGCGGCTGCAGCGGCGTTTGTGCGGCCGCGGTCGGGGGACGTTTTGAGCCCGGCGTTGCGTAACACGTCGAGTGCGGCACTCGCGCCGCCTGCGCGGCGCGCAGCGGGGGCGCTCTGGGCCGGCGCGGGGGAGGCTTGCGGCGCCGCGTCCTGCTGCAGGGCCAGCGGCGCGGCGCCTGGTGACGGCGGCTTCCGGTCTTGCGCCAGCGATTCGACGGCTTGCTTCGTGGTCGCGCGTGGGGCGGTTGCCGGTGACGCCAGTTCAGTTGCGGGCGCGACATCGGCCGTTTCGTTCACGACAAGCCCGTTCGCGCCGGCAACGGCGGTACCTTCACTTGCCGGTGCGTCTTCCCATGGAGCCAACGGGCGCTCGGCGCTCGCCGGCTTCGCATCGTCGGCTGCCGGTGCCGCCTGGTCGACGCTGGCCGCCTCGTCATGTGCCGCTTCGGGCCTCGCGTTATCTTGCACTGCATCGGCGCGAGCGGGCGCCGCGGGCCGGGGAACCGGCGCGGCGACTTTCGGCGTATTACCCTTCTCCACGCCCGCATCGCCAGCCTGCGGCGCACCGACCGGCCCAGCGTCGGGCGCCGCGGCGCGTGCGGCTGCGGCTACGACTGGCGGCAGCGGCGCGGCCGTTGCCGACGCCCCCGACGGCGCCCGCAGCGCGGCGACCGTCGGCGCGCCGGAGCGCTTCGCCGCGGCCCCGGACGCGCCTGCCTGCGAACCCGCCCCGGTCGCGCCGGCGCCGCCTGTAGACGCCGGTTCGAACGCGAGCATGCGCAGCAGCGTCATCGTGAAGCCAGCGTACTCATCAGGTGCGAGACCCAATTCGCTTCGTCCGATCGTCGCGATCTGATAGAACAGTTGCACCTGCTCGGCACTCATCGTGTCGGCGAACCGGCGCAGATCGGCAGCTTCCGGCCACTCGTCGAGCACCGACGACGGCGCGAATTGCGCCCATGCGATGCGGTGCAGCAGGCTCGCGAGATCCTGCAGTGCCGTCGAGAACGACAGGCTGCGCAATGCCATCTCGTCGGCGACCGCGAGCACCGCGGCGCCGTCGCCCTGCGCGAGCGCGTCGAGCAAACGGATCAGATAACTTTGATCGAGCGCGCCGAGCATGCCGCGCACCGCGTCCTCGCTCACGTGGTTGGCCGAGTACGCGATCGCCTGATCGGTCAACGACAGCGCATCGCGCATCGAGCCGTCGGCCGCACGCGCGAGCAGACGCAGCGCCTGCGCGTCGAACGGCACGTTTTCTTCGCCGAGAATGCGCTCGAGATGCGACACGATATGACCGGCCGGCATCTGCTTCAGATTGAATTGCAGACAGCGCGACAGCACCGTGACCGGAATCTTCTGCGGATCGGTGGTCGCGAGAATGAATTTGACGTGCGGCGGCGGCTCTTCCAGCGTCTTCAGCATCGCGTTGAACGCGTGGTTCGTGAGCATGTGCACTTCGTCGATCATGTAGACCTTGAAGCGCGCATCGACCGGCGCGTACACCGCGCGTTCCAGCAGCGCGGCCATTTCATCGACGCCGCGATTGCTCGCCGCGTCCATCTCGACATAATCGACAAAGCGCCCTTCGTCGATTTCGCGGCATGCACGGCACACGCCGCACGGCGTGGAAGTCACCCCGGTCTCGCAGTTCAGCGCCTTCGCAAAGATGCGCGACAGCGTGGTCTTGCCGACGCCGCGCGTACCGGTAAACAGATAGGCATGATGCAGACGGCCGCCGTCGAGCGCATGGGTGAGCGCGCGCACCACGTGCTCCTGTCCGACGAGCGAAGCGAAATCCTTCGGCCGCCATTTGCGTGCGAGAACTTGATAGGTCATCCGGAAATTGTATCAGTAACAATGGGACGAAAAACCGAATCGGGATCGCGTGCGAACGCGCGCTGCAGCGTTGCCGGAGCACGCGAAAACCGGTTCGCAATGGATCAGACGATCAGGCGCCCACGACCGAGCCGCGACAATGTTACGGACGAACACAACGAGCGATAGATGGCGAAGCTGGGAGTACGTGCGGGGAAAGCGGAGAAAAGAGGAAGGTGACGAGCCCGACCCTCGGCACTGGTGGAAAACGGCTGTGGCTGCTTCGTTCCCGACCTGACCAGGTTGACCATCCCTCCATGCGAGGAGGCCCGTCGCGAAAGATTCTATCATCGCTCGATCGAGCGCGCGACTGTTAATGCGAGCCAGGCGCGTCCGACGCCGGATCCAGCGTCGGGGGCCACTTCTCGCCTGCTTCTCGCCTTCTTCACACCGATATAAACATGGGCACTTCGGCGGCTACTGGGCGTGGCACTTGAGTTCACCGTAGCCGCCACCATGTTTGCCTCATCGCGGCGTCACGACGAGACGGAAACCGGGCGGTGCTTGACCCGCAGCCATTGGCCCCACTGCCTTGACGAGTACTATCGCCCATCGGCAACGCATAGCGAATTAAGCTACACTGACTGCTGAACGATCCGCAAACGCGGGCCTTTCTGCCGTATTCCGCGAAAATCCGTGCTCTTTCGGGATCTACGCGGCATGCGAGGCAGGGCTCCCGGGCGCGGAAGCGAACGGAATTTTTCCCGGTTTTTGATGTATCGTGGCGAGCAATTCAGGCGGGCCTCGAACCAATAGAGGTATTCATAAATGAGCGAACAAATCAAGCATATTAGCGACGCATCGTTCGAACAGGACGTCGTGAAATCCGACAAACCCGTGCTGCTCGATTTCTGGGCTGAGTGGTGCGGTCCGTGCAAGATGATCGCGCCGATCCTCGACGAAGTCGCGAAGGATTATGCGGATCGCCTGCAAGTCGCGAAAATCAATGTTGACGAACATCAGTCGACGCCGGTCAAGTTCGGCGTGCGCGGCATCCCGACGCTGATCCTGTTCAAGAACGGCGCCGTTGCAGCACAGAAAGTCGGCGCATTGTCGAAGTCGCAGCTCACCGCGTTCCTTGACGGCAATCTGTAATACGCGCTGTGGCGGTTGCGGATCCAGCGCGACCTGCAAACGCGTCGCCCCGGGCGCCGCAAGCTGAACGAAGTAGCCGCGCTCGCCGAAAAGCGTGTTGTCAGTCGGCAACACGCTTTACTATAAAGATGCCGCGCCGCCGCACTGGCGGAAATTGGCGTGTGCTATGCTAGAATCCGCAAAACGTCGAAGAGACGTGTAAGTCTTTGAGCGTTCCGCTCACCCTCCTCCCAGATTCCATTTCGTCGCACCTTCTCCTGCGGGTTCTCCGTATGCATTTATCCGAGCTAAAGACTCTGCACGTGTCCGAATTGATCGAGATGGCCAATGGCCTCGAGATCGAAAGCGCGAACCGCCTGCGCAAGCAGGAACTGATGTTTGCCATTCTAAAAAAACGCGCCAAAGCTGGCGACACGATCTTCGGCGACGGCACGCTCGAAGTGCTGCCAGACGGCTTCGGTTTCCTGCGTTCGCCGGAAACCTCCTACCTCGCCAGCACGGATGACATCTATATCAGCCCGTCGCAAATCCGCCGTTTCAATCTGCACACGGGCGACACGATCGAAGGCGAGGTGCGCACGCCAAAAGACGGCGAACGCTATTTCGCACTGGTGAAGGTGGACAAAGTCAACGGCCAGCCGCCGGAGGCTTCGAAGCACAAGATCATGTTCGAAAACCTGACGCCGCTACACCCGAACAAGGTGCTGCTGCTCGAACGTGAAATGCGCGGCGAAGAAAACGTGACGGGCCGCATCGTCGACATGATCGCGCCGATCGGCAAGGGCCAGCGCGGCCTGCTGGTCGCTTCGCCGAAATCCGGCAAGACCGTGATGCTTCAGCATATCGCCCATGCGATAAGCAGAACCATCCGGACGTCATTCTGTTTGTGTTGCTGATCGACGAACGCCCGGAAGAAGTGACGGAAATGCAGCGCTCGGTGGCCGGCGAAGTGATCGCCTCGACCTTCGACGAACCCGCCGCCCGTCACGTGCAAGTCGCCGAAATGGTGATCGAGAAGGCCAAGCGTCTCGTCGAAATGAAGAACGAC
>NZ_DASXHN010000248.1:0-2844 GCF_036488505.1 Paraburkholderia sp.
CTCAAGCGCAAGATCGAGGACGCGTTCAAGCGCAACGCGGAAGTCGACGCACAGCACATCACGGTCGAGGCCGAAGGCAATAAGGTCGTCCTGCGCGGCAAGGTCCGCTCATGGGCCGAGCGCGAGGAGGCCGAGCGGGTCGCATGGCTTGCCCCCGGTGTGATGCGGGTCGACAACCGGATCACCATTGATTACTGACGCGGTGCTGGAGACCGGTCGGTTCGCTCCCAGCCGGTCATCGCGCTCGCTTCGGCGGTCTGTATCGACCCGAATGCGCGATACAGCAAAGCTTCAACCGGGCTGGTTCGCATCAAAGAGCCCTGCCGTGGCCCGGATTCGAACCGGGCGCAACGCCTATGTCCTTTCTGCCTACGGGAGCTACCACGATGACGTACAAAATCGTCGTTTTCAACTCGACGCGAGCGAGCGCGTTCATCCGCGACTCGAAATCGCCCTGCGGCTCCCGAAGCACTTCAGCGCGCGTCTGACGGGCCTCCGCTCCGTGCTCACCCCGCCACGCGCTCGTTCTATGTGATGCGGGCGCGGCCGAATACTTTCAAAATGATGAGAAGCGCATCTTGAACGGCCTGACGCACTCGAGAAGCTCTTCCAAGCAAACTCCCGCTCGGTGACGTGTCGGGACAATGGGTCAAGGCCGCCCTCCTGAAGACGGTGAAGCAGATCACCGTCGTCACCGTAAATGGCGCGAAAGGAGAGCCACCCGGCAGCCGCATTTTGGGCGCGGATCGCCACGGCTATCGCGCGCCACGGGGCCGAGGTCACCGTTGCGGGGATGGACGGCGTGCGCGATGTGCCGGTCGGCGAACTGCTGCTGTCGCGCGCGGCCGACTTGGGCATGGACCTGATCACGATGGGCGCATATTCTTAATGCACTGTTCGCATGGTCGTCGAAGCCGGCTATCTGGCTGGCAACCGGTTGTCGCTGTCGCGCCAGCGTGCCCGCCGCACCAGGCCTCGCGTCACGCGCTGCCTCGACCGCACGCTGTGGAACGAAGTGAAGCACCATATCTACAGCCTGCCGAAGGACTCGCCTCGCGAGCGGGAGCGTTATCTGCGCGCGCGATGGCTGTTCGCGCTGTTCTATCTCGGCGGACTGCGGACCTCGGGGGCCCGGCCTGCAATGAATTTGCGAGACGGCTTTTCGAGAGTTCGTCGAATGTCCGTAATGTGCGGACATTCTTTTCGACGCATCGGGCGAAGTTCGAGGCAAATGCCGGCCGTGAATCTTTCGAAAGCGGCAGAGTAGCTGAGGGCACGGCAGGGCTGCATCCGACCCCCGATGGAGCGATGGACCGGGTGACCGCAGGATCGTGACACATCCGAGCAGAAACCGGAAAGAAGCGCGCGCAGGCCATGGCTAGACTGGCCAGAGAGCAGGATCCTGTCGATGTAATTTGACGCCAGCGCTTCGAAGCGTCTGTGACAGCACTTTTCAAGCCGCGTCAAAAACGCAAGGAGCGAATATGCCTGATACGGAAATCGCGCCCGGGGAAGCCGCGCAGCACGACGAGCAATTCCCGCTGCGCAAGCTCTTCGAACCCTTAAAGGTGGGACCGCACAACCTGCGTCATCGTGTCGTGATGGCGCCACTGACGCGTTCGCGCGCGAGCCGGCCAGGCAACATACCGTCGCGGCTGAACGCCTGCTATTACGCGCAGCGCGCAGCGGCCGCGCTCATCATCAGCGAGGCGACGCAGGTGTCGATGCAAGGACAGGGCTATGCATGGACGCCTGGGATCCATAGTCGCGAGCAGGTCGAAGGCTGGCGGCTCGTGGCGCACGCCGTGCACGAGGCGGGCGGGTTGATGTTCATGCAGCTCTGGCACGTCGGACGCATATCGCACCCCTCGTTGCAGCCCGATGAAATGCTGCCCGTTGCGCCCTCTGCGGTCCGGCCGAAAGCGGAGGCGTTCATCGAGAACGAGCGCGGCGAAGGTGTCGTCGCGCCCTGCGTCACGCCTCGCGCGCTGCAGATCGAAGAGATGCCGTATCTCGTGCGCCAATACTTCAGGGGTGCGCGCAACGCAAAGGCTGCCGGTATGGACGGCGTCGAAGTGCACGGTGCGAACGGGTATCTGCTCGACCAGTTTCTGTCGTCCGGCACGAACCGCCGCACGGACGAATACGGCGGATCGAGCGAGCGTCGAGCCAGGTTGCTGTTCGAGGTGATCGAAACGGTTTGCGAAGTGTGGGGGCCGGAAAAGGTCGGCGTACGGCTCTCTCCTCTCGGCACCTTCAACGACATGCACGACGACGATCCCGAGGCGACCTTTTCTTACGTCATCGAGAAGCTCAATCGATACGGGCTGGCTTATTTGCACATCGTCAATCCCGCGCTGGCGGCGACCGGTGAGGTGTTCGCCAATGCAACGACCACCACATTCTTTGGCCGGCGCTTCATCATCTGCTCGACCCACTCGCCGGGCTCCTTTGCGTGCTCTATTACGCTACGCGCGCCGTGGATCAGCAGTGTGCGCAATAGGTGTCGCCTCTGTTGCTGATCCCGTGCAGGTTCACCTTTCCGCCCGAGCCGGTCTGCTTCGGCACGATGCCAACCCATGCGGCAAACTCCCGCCCCGAACTGAATGCTTTCGGATCGCCCATCATTGAGACGGCTGCCGTTGCCGTCAGCAATCCGACGCCGCAAATTTCGCTAACCGCCTTCACCGCCTTGTCCTCCTTCTTCCACTCGCGCATCCGGCGCTCGATCTCGGCAACTTGTTCGTCCAGCTTTGCCAGTCCATTCCACTGCTCGCGAAACGTATCGATCAGCACAGCAGGCAGGCGCTCCGCGATCCGTTCGAGCACCACCGGTATCTCCTT
>NZ_DASXHN010000302.1:0-2402 GCF_036488505.1 Paraburkholderia sp.
GGAAAAAACATCCCCGTGTACGACCCCGTGGTCACGACCATCTCCGGTGTCACCGCGATGCCGCGCGAACTCGCGTGATTGACGAGCCACGTCAGCAACCGCCGCGGATCGCCGGCAGGATTCGCTGGCGCGGATTCGACCACGTCTTGTCCGTTGAAACTGAAATGTAAAGACGGCGCGATGAACGGAAAGTCCTCGCGATAAGGGATGAACTCGCCGACGATCAGCGCGCCGTGGTTCTGCAAGTCCGCGAGTTGCGCGAGCTTGTCGATATGGGGCCACGCTGCATAGCGGCTCGCGACCACTTCGATGGTCGCACCCGTCGAAGCGATGCCCGCCTTCACTTCGTCTTCGCTATAACGCGTAGTGGACGGCTCAAAACGGCGGCCAAAGCGAAACGCTATTTCCAGTTCGAGCCCAAGCGGTGCGAAGCCCGCGTGCGGCAAACGCGCGCCGTCTGCGTGCTGGTCGACATCGGGCAACGGCGCGCCCTGAATCGGCCCGCTCGCGGACTTCGCGCCGATCTTCCAGCCACCGATGCGCGCGCCGCACGCGCTCAGGATTTCGTGCTGAATTGCATAGGCCGCGCTGGCGTCGGCCGGTATCAGATCCGGCGGCAGCGTGTCGAGCGTGACGCGATCGCGGCGTGCGTCGGCAAGACGCTGGCTGAGTGGTGAGGTCATGTCTTTAATCGCGAACAGTGAGTGAACAATGAGTGAACAGTCGATTGTGCTTACACGCCCACACGGTGGGGGATGCGCGGGTTGTCGGCCGCGTCGAGTTCGAATCTGCTTTCCGGCTGCATGCGCAAAGCGAGCACCACGCCGACGGCCATCAACAGGATGCTGCCGACGAACGGCAAATCCCAGTTGCCGAAGTAGTCAATCAGGAAACCGCCCATCACCGGCGAGATGATCGCGGCCAGCGCCGAGCCGGTGTTCATCATGCCGCTCGCGGTGCCGGCGAATTCCGGCGCGATGTCCATCGGAATCGCCCACATCGGGCCGATCGTCATTTCGGCGAAGAAGAAGCCCGACGCGAGACACGCAATCGACAAATAGAGATCGTGCGTGAACATCAACGGAATCAGCGACACCAGGCAGAACAGCATGCACACGGACACCATCCAGCTGCGCGCGCGTTTCAGGCTGCCGGTGCGCTTGAAGATCCAGTCGGTGACGACGCCGCCGAGCGTATCGCCGATCACCCCGGCGAAGAACACCACGGAGGCGAAGATCGCCGACTTCTGCAATTGCAGATGATTGTTGTGCAGGAAGTACAGCGGAATCCAGCTCAGGAACAGCCACAGCGTCCAGCCGTAGCAAAAGTACACGACCGTGACGGGCGCCATGCGGCGAAACAGTTTGCTCCACGCCACGCCGGCCGTTTTCGGCTTCGGTGCGGGCAGCACCGCCAGTTCTTCGGTCGTGATGCGGGGATGATCCTTCGGATGTTCGGTGAACGTAAATGCCCACACGCCGACCCACAACAGGCTTAGCACGCCGCAGATATAGAACGACTCGCGCCAACCCCAAGTCGCCATCACGAGCACGATCAGCGCGGGCGCCAACGCATTGCCGATGCGCGACGCCGCATGCGTGATGCCCTGCGCGAAGCCGCGCTTGTCCTTCGCGACCCAGCGCGACATCGCCGAGGTTGCGGCGGGAAACGTGGCGCCCTCGCCGAAGCCAAGCAGCACGCGCGCGGCCAGCAAGGACGCGAGGCCGCCGGCGAGGCCGGTCAGCAAGGTCGCGGCGCCCCAGATTGCGCCGCACCACAGCAGCGTGCGTTTAGCGCCGAAGCGGTCGCTCACCCAGCCGCCGATCACCTGAAACAGCAGATACGGGTACGCGAAGGCCGAGAACACGAGGCCGACCTGCATATGCGAAAGGTGGAATTCCTTGCCGAAGCCCGCGGCCGCGGTGCTGACGTTCACGCGGTCGAGGTAGGTGATGAAGTACATGACGCCAAGCATCAATAGCACGATACTCGGTGCGCTGGTCAAACCAAACCGCTTCATCGTCTCTCTCCATTGCATATGTCGACGGCGCGCCGGGGATGGCGCGCTGCGTCGTTGACCGGCAGCGCCACACGTCGCTGCGGACGTCTTGCATGATGTTCGGCCTGCGTTCTATGCGCGGCTCTTGAGTCTCGAAGGATGTGTTCCCCGCCTTCCATTCCGCCTGCTGCTTGTTGCTTATCTATACCCGTTCTTTTTAAATCGCACGGCGCGGCCCTCGCGACCCGCGCCGTGCGATTGTGCGCTTCAGGCCGCGGCTTTCAATCCCGAGGCTTTGGTCGGCTGGCTCAACCACTCCATAGCGGCAGGCAAGCCGCTTTCCTTGAGCGACACACCTGCAAGACGCAGACCCATCTCGCAACCGGCTAGCGTGGCGAGCAGC
>NZ_DASXHN010000305.1:0-6137 GCF_036488505.1 Paraburkholderia sp.
TTTCGCACGGAGATGGCGATCGCTCTCTGAAAGCAACGTTGAGAGCGGTCTTTTCCGTCCGTCTGGTATTCCCAGTGCGATTGGATAAATCTACCCCCCGCCTGGCCGGACCGGCAGCACCGTCTTGTACTGCACACGTCGCAGGGTGATCGACGTGCTGACGTCTCGGACACCATCGATAGTCGCGAGCCGCGTCATAACGAAACGTTCGATGCCTGCGATGTCGCTGGCAACCACGCGCACCATGTAATCGAACGCACCGGTCATCAGATAGCACTCCATCACCTCCTCGCAACTCAGGATAGCGCGCTCGAAAGCGGCAAGCTTTGCCGCGGATTTCTCGATTGCAACCGACACATAGGCGTTGATCGGGAACCCCACCTTCTCCTGATCCAGCAGCGACACATATTTCGTAATGACGCCCGCCTCCTCGAGCAATCGAATTCGCCGATAGAGCGGCGAAAGAGAGATGTCGAGCGATTCAGCCAGATCTGCAGCCTTGACATGAGCGTCACGCTGCAGTGCCTGCAAGATATCAACGTCAACTCGATCGAATTTCATTAGCTCTTTTTACCACGTGAATCCATTTGATCAACTATTCTTGCCACTAGTTACAAAATGGTTGGCTTAGTTTGGCACAAACCGTCACCGCAAACTAGCTAAAATTATCTCGTGTCGCGCTGCAGCGGAACAGCTTGCGCAGCGCGCCGCTGACGCGTGTTTCAACTTCCCCGAATGTCGAATTGCGGCGTCGCCGTGGCCCGTTTCTGAGGTGAACGGAAGACGCGATTGAAAGGAGTAGACGTGACTTTTTCGAATGGAAAACTGGATGGCAAAGTGGCTTTTGTGACAGGCGGTTCCCGCGGTATAGGAGCGGCAATCGCAAGGCGTCTCGCGAGCGAAGGCGCAGCCGTGTCGATAACCTACTCGAGCTCGAGCGATGACGCAGAGGGTGTCATCGGGGACATCGCTCGACTGAACGGACAGGGCGTGGCGATCCGCGCGGACAGTGCGGACACAGAAGCGGTGAAGGCTGCGGTCGCATCGACGGCGAACCGCTTCGGAAGACTGGATATTCTCGTGAACAACGCCGCGATGTTCCGCGTCGGCCTGATCGACGATTTTTCGCTGGAACATATCGATCAGATGCTGGCAATCAACGTCAAGAGCCTGTTCGTCGCCATTCAGGAATCGCTGCGCTTTATGGAGAAAGGCGGGAGGATCATCAACATTGGAAGCGTCAGCAGCGACTATATGCCGATACCGGGCGTGTCCGTATACGCCGCGACAAAAGGCGCCGTAGCCAGCATGACGCGTGCGTTGGCGAGGGATCTCGGTAGCCGGGAAATTACGATCAACAACGTCCAGCCTGGAAGAATAGATACGCTGATGAATCCAGCCAACGGTCCGATGGCCGACCAGATCCGGAGCTCAATCGCACTGGGTCGCTACGGATCAGGCGAAGATGTCGCGGGTCTTGTCGCCTGGTTGGCAAGCCCGGAAGCGGCGTTTATAACGGGTACGAGCCTGAAAGTCGATGGCGGCACGAGTGCTTGACCGTTGTCTTCGAGCCCGCGAAGGCGCTCGGTATCGTGAGCAAACCACGCAGGGCCTGACGGTCGATTCGCTTGCGGTAAAACGCAAGGCTCGGCATAAGTGGGCGATATCGGAAGCAACGGCGCGGCGTGAATGTCTGCCGTCGCAGCCATCGAGATGGTCATAATCAACAATCCTCCCCGGTTCTACCAGTCCGCGCGACACTCACGAAACAAAAGAAATCGCTCACTCGGGTTGGCATGAAACGCTGTACGTTTGGCAAGCTTCAATGCATCCGCTCGCTTGAATGAGAGTCGCCCGCATCACATACTGACCTCAAGGGAACGCCATCGGATGGCTATCTACCATTCGGGAATACCGTGCAGCGCCAGAAGAGCTTCTGCGTGGACAAAGGTAAAGCTTTTTCCGCTAACTGGCAAAACCTCAAATTCGTAGCTTTCAACCTAATCAGCTGTACGTATGATTTTGACTCTTCTGGAGCGCCTCAACCGATGGCTGGACGATATCGACCGGACCCGTCGTGAGGGATACCTCGCAATTTCGAAGGATATTGCCGAGCTTGAGCGTCGGATGAAAGAGTTTGACGGTTAGCTCGGGCCGGCGCCGGTCGCGAACGATTCGCGATAGCGGCACCAATGCCCCGCTCTATGCCTGTCGCGACCGGCCGTAGCTGATCCTCTGTGGCAGGCCGATGCTGCCGATTGTTCGCTGTTCGGACTTTCCGGACAGTCGCGTGTCGTGGAAAACACTACTAGTTAGCTAGCGAGGATGTTCGCGGGCTTCGCGGCTCTATGACTTGCGGGCGATGTGCTCAGTCAACGGCCTCATCGAAACAGCAATTCTGAGTGTGGAACGGTAGCCTCGTCAAGCCGTGCGACCGCTCTTGCTCAAAAGCAAGCGCTGAACTGCCAACGGTGAAGGTCCGGAGTTGGCCGGGTGCACTCGTTGATTGAGCGCGACTGGCGGGCCAGCGGCTCGACCTACGCCTCTCGCTTGCTTCGCCCATACAGCAGGAGCATCGCCGCGATCACCACGCCGTAGATGATCTGACGCCCCGCCTCCGGCATCTGCGCGACCGAAAGGATCGATTGCAGCAGTGTGATGAGGATCGCGCCGGCCACTGTGCCCAGGTATGAACCCCGTCCACCCAGAATCGACGTGCCGCCGAGCACGACCGCCGCGATCGCCGGCAACAGGTAAGCATCGCCCATCGACTGTGCGGCCTTCGACGCATAGCCCGCGAGCAGCACGCCGCCGAACGCGGCGAACGCGCTGCACACGGCGAAGGCGGTCACCGTGACGAGCCGCGTATCGATGCCAGAAAGATACGCCGCGCGCTCGGTGTTGCCGATCGCGTAAAGCGTGCGGCCGAAGGTCGTGCGCGACAGCAGGAACATCGTGGCGCCGCCGATCACCACCCACAGCGCGACGGCATTCGGCACGCCCGGTACGAGCCAGCCCGCCGCGAGCCAGCGCATCACCTCCGGCGCGGAATCCTGCGGCGACGATCCGCCCGTATAGACAATCATGATGCCCTGCGCGACCGCATTGGTCGCAAGCGTCGCGATCATCGACGGAATGCGCAGCAGTGCGACGAGGATGCCGTTGACGATGCCGATCAGCACGCCGCAACCGATCCCGACCGGAATCGCGAGGACGCGCCCGAGATCGCCGTGCCCCGCGACCGCGCACGCCATCATCGCGCCGACGGTGATCGTCCACGGCAGCGACAGGTCGATGTGGCCGAGCAGGATCACCATCATCAGGCCGGTCGCAATGATGCCGAGGAATGCGCCGACCTTCAGTTGCAGCAGGATGTATTCCGGCGACGTGAAGTTGCGCGAAAACATCCCGCCGACGAGCAGCAGCGCGACGATGCATGCGAATGCGATCACGATCGGTTTGTCGATTCTGCGGGTGAGCCTCGACACGAACGTGGTCCGGCCGGTCGCGGAAGCGTGGCTCATTGAAACCACTCCAGACGGTTGCGCACCCTGAACAATCCGCACGCGCCGATCGCGACAGCAAGCAGAAGAATCATGCCCTGAAATAGCGGCTGCCACAGCGCATCGACGTTGAACACGAACAGCAGATCGCCGATGCAACGGAACGCGAATGCGCCGAAGATCGCGCCGATCGCGCTGCCCTTGCCGCCGAGCAGCGACACGCCGCCGATCACTACCGCGGCGATCGAAAACAGCGTGTACGAGTTCGCGCTGCCGAGGTTCGCGTCGCCGGTGTCCGTGAAGAACGTCAGAAACAGGCCGCCGACTGCCGCGAGCAGGCCGGCCAGCGTATAGCTCACGAACTTCGCGCGGCGGATCGGCATGCCGGACAGGAAAGCCGCGGGTTCGGACGACCCGGTCGCGTATGCCGCTCGCCCGATCGCCGAGCGTTTGAAAGGAATCCAGACGATCACGATCGCGGCGAGCAGAATCACCAGGCTCGCTGGCAGAACGCCGGCGACCTTGCCCGTCAGTGCGTCGGCGAGGTCTTCGTTGATCGATCCGCCGGGCACCGGGCGCAGCAGCAGCGCCAATCCGTAGTAGACGGCGCCCGTCGCGATCGTCGTCACGATCGGCTGCAGCCGGCCGAAAATGATGATCACGCCGTTCAGCGCGCCGCACAGCGCACCCGCCCCGAGCACGCCGGCGATGCCGAGCGCGCTGTGCAGCGAGTCGCCCGTGACGATCCACGACCCGATGCAATTCGTCAGCACCAGCGTCATGCCGATCGACAGGTCGATGCCGGCGGTCAGCACGACGAGCGCCTGCCCCATCGAGACGAGCGCGAGTAGTACCGCTTTGTTCGCTGCCGTCTGAAATACGTTGGCCGACAACGCCGACGGATAGTTGACGAGATAGATCGCGAACATCAGCACGAACAGGCCGAACGCGAACACCGCTCCGCGATTCTCCGCATACCAGTAACGCAGGCCACTCATAGCGCCGCTCCCGTGGAAGGCAAAATCTGTCCGACGGGCAGGTCGAGAGCACTGGCAATCAGGTTCTGCTCGGTGATCGCCGAGCCGACGAGTTCCTTCTTGATCCTGCCTTCGTACAGTACGAGCACGCGGTCGCAGCAGCCGATCAGCTCGTCATAGTCGGTCGAATAGAAGACGATCGCGGCGCCTTCGTCGGCAAGACGCCTGAGCAGCTGGTAGAGCTCCTGCTTGGTGCCGACGTCGATACCGCGCGTCGGGTCGCTGAGCAGCAGGATCCTCGGCTGCCGCATCAGCCACTTCGCGATGACGACTTTCTGCTGGTTGCCGCCCGACAGCGAGCCCACGGGCGCGTCGACGCTGAACGACTTGATCGCAAGCAACTCCATCATCTGCTCGACGAGCGACTGCTGGCGGTCGCGATCGATTATGCCCGCGGTGGACATGCGATCGAGTGCGGCAAACGACAGGTTCTCGCGTACCGACATCGGCAGCATCAAGCCTTCGGTCTTGCGGTCCTCGGGTATCAGCGCCATACCGATTTCGTTGGCGCGCGCGGCCGTCGGGCTCCCGATCGACACGGCTTTGCCGTTGATCTCGATCTTGCCAGCGCAGCCGCGCAACACGCCAAACAGCGCGAGCAGCAGTTCGCGCTGGCCTTGTCCGTCGAGGCCGCCCAGTCCGAGGATTTCACCGGGCTGCAACGAAAAGCTGATGCCCCGCAGCGTGTCGCTCCATGCGAGATCATGACAGGCGAGAACCGGCGCGGTGCTGCGGGCGTCCGCGGGCTGGTCCGCCGGTTTGGCCGCGGGTTTGGCAGGAAACGCATGCTGGTACTTCCGGCCGATCATCATTTCGACAACCTCATTGTCGGAACGCGTGCCGGCTTCGAAGCTCATCACATGGCGACCGTTCCGGTAGACCGTGCATTCGTCCGCGAGCGCCTTCACCTCGTGCATGCGGTGCGAGATGAACAGCAGCGCGAGCCCCTCTTCGCGCAGGCGCTTGAGCACCTCGATCACGCGCGCGACGTCGGCCGCGGTCAGCGCCGAGGTGGCTTCGTCGAGGATCAGAATGCGCGGCGCGTGTGCCAGCCCCTTCGCGAGCTCGACCATCTGCTGGCGCGACAGCGGCAGGTCGCGGACTTTCGCAAGCGGATTGATGTCGGCGGCGCCCGCTCGCGCGAGCGCCTCCTCGGCCTGGCGGCGTTGGGCCCGCCGGTCGATCATCCCGAAACGTCGCGGCGGGTTCGCAGCGTAGATGTTATCCGCCACGCTCAAGTCGGGGATCAGCGACAGTTCCTGATACACGCAGACGATACCGGCCGCGTTCGCCTCGGCAGGCGACGCGAACGAGACCTCCCGGCCATCGAAATGCATCGTGCCCTCGTCCGGCTGCACGACGCCGGACATCACCTTCAGCAACGTGGACTTGCCCGCGCCGTTCTCGCCGAGGATCGCGTGAATGCGGCCTCTGCGCACCCTGAGTTCGGCGTGATCCAGCGCGACGGCGCCGCCGTAGCTTTTCGACACGCCAGACATCTGAAAGAACGGCTGCTCTGCATCCTGCAGCATGCTTCGTCTCCGGTCACAGCGCGGGCCGTCATCCGGTCACTGGTTGCCCTGGTTCTGCTTCATGA
>NZ_DASXHN010000315.1:0-4590 GCF_036488505.1 Paraburkholderia sp.
CTCGAAACCATCATTTCGTTGATGGGGCTAGGCCTGACCTTCGCACTCGCGGCGGTCCTGTAAGGAGTTTCAGATGATTCTGATCGCGATGGGCGTGTCGGGCGCCGGCAAGACGAAGATTGGTGAAATGCTGGCGGAGCGCCTGCATTGCACCTTCACCGACGGCGATGCGTTCCACAGCGCAGCCAACAAGCAGAAGATGCACGACGGCGTCCCGCTCACCGACGAAGACCGCTGGCCGTGGCTGAAGACGATCCGTGCGGCGATCGAGGAAAAGCAGAAGGCGGGCGAGACGGCGGTATTCACGTGCTCGTCGCTGAAGCGCTCCTATCGCGACATTCTGCGCGACGGCGATCAGGACGTTTGTTTCGTGTATCTGCAGGGCTCGCGTGAGGTGCTCGCCGAGCGTCTGGGGCATCGCACCGGGCACTTCTTCGATCCGTCGCTGCTGCAAAGCCAGCTAGAAACGCTGGAGGAGCCGGGCGACGACGAAGCGATCACGGTCAGCATCGATCTGACGCCAGAAGAAATCGTCGACGACGTGCTCAAGCAGGTCGCGCAGCGTTAACGGACCGGCGTGATGGACGTAAAAAAGCCGCTCAATGAAGGAGCGGCTTTTTTTCGCCTCGCCGCAATCATGCCGCGAGGCGCTGCATCGACGAACGGATCAGCCGATCCGCTTGGCCAGTTCGACGGCCTTGCCGATGTACGACGCGGGCGTCATCGCGAGCAGCCGGTCCTTGGCGTCCTGCGGAATCGCGAGACCGCTCACGAACGTTTGCAGCGCTTCACGCGTGATGCCCTTGCCGCGCGTCAGTTCCTTCAACTGCTCGTACGGGTTTTCGATGCCGTAGCGGCGCATCACCGTTTGCACCGGCTCGGCGAGCACTTCCCAGCAGTTGTCGAGGTCGTCGTTCAGACGCTGCGCATTCACTTCGAGCTTGTCCAGACCGCGGATCAGCGAGTCATACGCGAGCAGCGAGTAACCGAATGCGACGCCGATATTGCGCAGCACCGTCGAGTCGGTCAGGTCACGCTGCCAGCGCGACACCGGCAGCTTGTCGGCGAGGTGGCGCAGCGTCGCGTTCGCGAGGCCGAGGTTGCCTTCCGAGTTTTCGAAGTCGATCGGGTTGACCTTGTGCGGCATTGTCGACGAGCCGATTTCGCCGGCCTTGGTGCGCTGCTTGAAGTAACCGACTGAGATGTAACCCCATACGTCGCGGTCGAGATCCAGCAGGATCGTGTTCGCGCGCGACACCGCGTCGAACAGTTCGGCCATGTAGTCGTGCGGCTCGATCTGGATCGTGTAGGGATTGAACGTGAGCTTCAGGCGCTGTTCGACCACTTCGCGCGAGAACGCTTCCCAGTCGAATTCCGGGTAGGCGGACAGGTGTGCGTTGAAGTTGCCGACCGCGCCGTTCATCTTGCCGAGCAGTTCGACTTTGGCGATGCGCTCGATCGCACGCGCGAGACGCGCGGCGACGTTGGCGATCTCCTTGCCGAGCGTGGTGGGGCTGGCCGGCTGGCCGTGCGTGCGCGACAGCATCGGCTGCGCGGCGTGCGCGTGCGCGAGCGCGACGAGGCGCTGATGCACCGAGCGCAGCGCCGGCAGGATCACGTGTTCACGCGCGCCGGCGAGCATCAGACCGTGCGACGTGTTGTTGATGTCTTCCGACGTGCACGCGAAGTGGATGAACTCGCTCGCGCGCTCCAGTTCTTCCTGACCCTTGACCGATTCCTTCAGCCAGTATTCGACCGCCTTGACGTCGTGATTGGTCACGCGCTCGATTTCCTTGATGCGCGCGGCGTCGTGCGCGGTGAAGCGCTCGGCCAGTTGCAGCAGGAATTGCTCGGATGCGGCGGAGAAGCGCGGCACCTCGGCGAAGCCGGCGCGCGACAGCGCGATCAGCCAGTGGATTTCAACCGTCACGCGATTGCGCATGAAAGCGGCTTCCGAAAGCCAGTCACGCAGGGCTTCGGTTTTCGACGCATAGCGGCCGTCGAGCGGGGAGAGCGCGTTCAGCGCGAACAGGGTATCGGGGCGGGTGTCGGACATGATGGACTGGGTGGAAGCGTTGAGCGCTCAACGAGCGCATCCGGAACGGCGGGAACCGCGCATTTTACCACTGCGGGTGGGGCGTTCCGGCGTTTGGGCGGTTCGTGCCGCACGCGCGAGCAAGGGGACGTTATTGTCGGCGCGCGGGCGCGCCGCGGGCTTCCACGGCAATGCATGCCCGCCTGCGCACGGCCGCGTCGCTGTGCTTCGCGCCGCACCCCGCGCCGCTAGAATGCAGACTTCTTCCCTCCCGCCGGCAAGCGCAATCGCATGGAACTGAAATGGCTCGAAGACTTCATTTCGCTCGCGGAAACCCATAGTTTCAGCCGTTCGGCCGAATTGCGACACGTCACGCAGCCGGCTTTTTCGCGCCGCATCCAGGCGCTCGAAGCGTGGCTCGGCACCGAACTGATCGACCGTTCGGTTTACCCGACGCGGCTTACCGCCGCCGGCCAGGTGTTCAACGAGCAGGCGCTCGCGATGCTGTCGCAATTCCATGAGGCTCGCGTGCTGCTGCGCGGCCACACCGCGGCGCCGCAGGCGACGATCGAATTCGCGGTGCCTCACACGCTGTCGCTGACTTATTTCCCACGCTGGCTGCAGCGCATCGAAGCGCGGACCGGCCCGGTCCATACCCGGCTGCGCGCGCTCAACGTACACGACGCCGCGCTCGCGCTAGTGGAAGGCGGCTGCGATCTGATGATGGGCTATCACCATCCGAGCCATCCGGTCGCGCTCGACCCCGCCCGTTACGACATGCTGACGCTCGGCCACGAGCCGATCAGCCCGTTTTCGGCGCCGGGCCGCGCCGGGCGTGCGCGTCATACGCTGCCGGGCACGTCCGGCGCACCCGCACCGTATCTGTCGTACACGCCGAATGCTTACCTCGGGCGCATGACCGAGGTGATTCTCGCCAACGCGCCGGAGCGCCTGTATCTCGACCGCCTGTATGAAACCGACATGGCCGAAGGCCTGAAGGCGATGGCGCTCGCTGGTCACGGGATCGCCTTCCTGCCGCACAGCGCGGTGGAAGATGCGGTCACCGAAGGCCGGCTGATCCGCCTCGACCGCGCGACGCGCGGCACCCCGGAAGGGCAGCTCACGTTGAGCATGGAAATCCGCCTGTACCGCGACAAGCTCGCGGCGAAAAGCGACGACGCGCGCCAACTCCTCGTGCGGCACATATGGGATGTGGTGTCGGAGGAATTGAGGCGCGGCGCGGCATAAACGGCAGCGAGCCAAACTGCGGGCCGCGACGTGAATCTGTGACTTTTGGACGTTATGCAAGAAACGCATAACGGGATAAGGAAACGGCATTGGATTTCAAAACGGCGTTTTTCGACAATTGCAGTCATTCGTTCAACGCCGGAGCGTTCATGTCATCCCAGCAAGAAGCCGCACAAATCGCCGCAACGCTGCAATCGGTTCCCTCCTACCTCAATAGAGAAGACCTCGGCCCCTGGGGCAACTATCTGCGCCAGGTCGACCGCGTCGCGCCGTATCTCGGCTCGTTGTCCCGCTGGCTCGAAACCCTGAAGCGCCCGAAGCGCATCCTGATCGTCGACGTACCGATCGAACTCGACAACGGCACCGTCGCGCACTTCGAGGGCTATCGCGTGCAGCACAACGTGTCGCGCGGTCCGGGCAAGGGCGGCGTGCGCTATCACCAGGACGTGACGCTGTCGGAAGTGATGGCGCTGTCCGCGTGGATGTCGGTGAAGAACGCGGCGGTGAACGTGCCGTACGGCGGCGCGAAGGGCGGTATCCGCGTCGATCCGCGCACGCTGTCGCGCGGTGAGCTCGAACGCATGACGCGCCGCTACACCAGCGAAATCGGCGTCATCATCGGACCGAATACCGATATTCCCGCGCCGGACGTGAACACGAACGAGCAGATCATGGCGTGGATGATGGACACCTACTCGATGAACCAGGGCCAAACGGCAACCGGCGTCGTGACCGGCAAGCCGATTACGCTCGGCGGCTCGCTCGGCCGCCGTGAGGCGACCGGCCGCGGCGTGTTCGTGGTCGGCTGCGAAGCGGCGCGCCGCATTGGCTTTGACATCGAAGGCGCGCGCATCGCGGTGCAGGGTTTCGGCAACGTCGGCGGGATCGCCGCGCGCCTGTTCCAGGAAGCGGGCTCGAAGGTCGTCGCGGTGCAGGACCACACCGGCTCGATCTACAAATCGACCGGCATCGATGCGGCCGCGCTGCTCGAGCACGTCGCGAAGACCGGCGGCGTCGGCGGTTTCGCCGAAGCCGATGCGATCACGAGCGAAGAGTTCTGGACCGTCGAATCGGACATTCTGATTCCGGCCGCGCTCGAAAACCAGATCACGGAGAAGAACGCAGGCAAGATCAAGACGAAGATCATCGTGGAAGGCGCGAACGGCCCCACCACGACGGCGGCCGACGACATCCTGCATGATCGCGGGATTCTCGTAATTCCGGACGTGGTCGCGAATGCCGGCGGCGTGACCGTGTCCTATTTCGAATGGGTGCAGGATTTCTCGAGCTTCTTCTGGACCGAGGAT
>NZ_DASXHN010000389.1:0-7068 GCF_036488505.1 Paraburkholderia sp.
TGAGAAGTCGGCGATGTGAATGCGCGGCACGGCAACGGCGAGTACTTCTTTCAGGTCGCGGCCCACCTTCAACGAATCGCCCATGATCCGGAATTCGCCCGACAGTGGCTGCGGGCATTCGTCCGCAGCGGCGGCAAGCACGTGCGTGACGGGCACGCCCGCGCGCACTGCGCGCACGATCAGGTCGATGGCGTCCGGAAACGCATCCAGAAAGCGGCGGCGAAAGCGTTCGACCAGATACGAGTAAGCCCGCATCATGATGAAGAGCGGCAGGACGATCGGCACGAGCGGTTTCGTGAAGCCGGGCAGCGGCAGCAGGCGCACTGCGAGCATCGAAACAGCAAACGCAAGGAGGCCCATGCCGACCACCACCCGAATGCCGTTCTTGCCCGCCACGGTCTCCAAGCGTGACAGCTTTGGGCGTAGCCAGCGAGTAAACGCGTTGCCCTCGCTGTCGACTCTGAACAGCGATTCGTCACCCCCGGCCTTGCGTCGTCCACGCTCGGTGCTCGGAAACATTTCGCTGATGCGGGTGCTGATTCGGGCGTCGCTCTGGTTGCTGCGCAGGTTCATCACCAGCAGATACATGCCGCCCAGCAGGGCAGCAATGAGAAACGCAGCAAAGGTGAACAGATCGGCCTTGCTCATTGCTTCATCGCCTCCAGCAAGGCATCTTCGAGACCGTAGTAGGCAGCGCGCGGCGAGAAAGACGGCCGCACGGCCGAGCCCTCGTAGACGCCCTTGACCTCTTCGCTGTATGCGCTCGCGTCATAGCGGAAGGTGAACAGGTCCTGCGTAATGATCACGTCCCCTTCCATCCCGACCAGTTCGGTAATGCGTGTGACCCGACGCATGCCGTCGCGCATCCGTTCAATCTGCACGATCAGGTGCACGGCGCTTGCGATCTGGCGGCGAATCGACAGTAGCGGCAGATTTCCGTTGGCCATCATCACCATGCTTTCCAGACGCGTGATGCCGTCGCGCGGAGAGTTCGCGTGGATCGTGGTCATCGAACCGTCGTGTCCGGTGTTCATGGCCTGCAATACGTCGAACGCTTCGGGACCGCGCGTTTCACCTAGGATGATGCGGTCCGGACGCATCCGCAGCGCGTTCCTGACGAGATCGCGCTGGGTCACGGCGCCCAGTCCCTCGGCATTCTCCGGCCGTGTTTCGAGGCTCACCACGTGCGGCTGCACGAGTTGCAGTTCGGCCGCGTCTTCGATCGTCACCGTGCGTTCACCGTGGCCGATGAAATGCGACAGCGCATTGAGCAGGGTCGTTTTGCCGGACCCGGTACCGCCCGAGACGATGACGTTGAGACGGCAGGTGCTGGCGAGCTTGAGCACGGATGCCATGCCGGACGACATGTTGCCCTGCTGGGCCATGCGGTGCAGTGTGATGTTGCGCTTGGAAAACTTGCGGATCGAGATCGACGCGCCGTGAATGGCGAGCGGCGGCAGCACGACGTTGACCCGACTGCCGTCCGCGAGACGCGCATCGACCATCGGACTGCTTTCGTCGACACGGCGGCCGACGCCCGCGGCGATGCGCTGCGCGATATTGATGACGTGCGCGTTGTCGCGGAACTTGTACGACGTGAGTTCGAGACGGCCGTGACGTTCCACATAGACCTGATCGGGACCGTTCACCAGCACGTCGCTGATGCTTTCGTCCATCAACAGCGGTTCGATCGGTCCCAAGCCGAACATGTCGTTCAGCAGTTCGAAGACGATCTGCCCTTGCTCGGATATCGTGACGTTCATGTGCTCGCGTTCGGACACGCTCGACACGAGTTGCTCGACGACCGGCGCCATCTGTTCGCGGGTGCGGCCCACCACGGCCGACGCGTTCATCGAGCCGAGCACCCCATCGCGGATGATGCGAAACAGTTCGGAGCGGACCAGTGCATCGTTGCCTTCCTTCGCGGCAGCCGTCGGCAAGCCGTGCAGGCCGCCTGTGACCCCGGACGCTGCGATGGCCAGTGCGGCCGCAACGGCCGGCGCGCCCGGCGGCAGCAGCGGGTCGACCGTTGCCACCGCGCCGTCTTCGGGCACCTCCACAACTGGCAACGCGACTTTTTTCTGGCCGAACATTTACTTTCTCCAGACAGCGAGTTTGCTGAACAGCGAGAGTTCGGTCTTGGTCATCTGGCCCGTCAGGTCGTTGGCGATGCGGATGATCGACTGGTTGAAGCCGTTCGGGCTTTTCTCTTTCGGCTTTTCACCGAGGTTTTCGGCGACCTGCAGCGACTTCGGTTCGAAGTGAAATTCATGCAGCGCCGAGCGTCCGATCGCCTCGGCGAAGTCATCCGCTTGCACCTTGCCGTGGCTCGCGGCGTTCGGACTATTGAGAACCACCGAGGTTTGCGGCGTGTTGTCCCGGTCTTCAATGTGGCGCAGCAGACGCATGCACTGACGCGCCGAATGCACGCTGCGGTCGGAGACGACGTAGACGCGCTTGGCGGCATCGAAGGCGGCACCGGCAAGCGGATTGCGGGCGCTGTCGACATCGAGGAACACGTAGTGGAAGCTGTCGCATAGCAGCGCCAGCGCGCGCTGGAACGTGGCTGGGTCGACGGCGCTCCTGCTGCCGAAATCCTGCTCCGTGGACAGCACGAACAGGCGACCGTCCTTTGCAACGAGGGTACGTTCCAGATACTGTGGATCGAGGCGGTGCGCGTTCTGCAGCACTTCCCATAGACCATTGTTGGTCTCGATACCGAGCATCGTATTGGCACTGCCGCCGCTCAGATTCAGATCGATATAAGCGACCCGGCGATGCGTTTCGCTCGTCAGATGGCGGGCGAGGTTCAGCGCGATCGTCGTCACGCCGACGCCGCCCCGCGAACCGGTGAAAGCGATAGCCTTGCCGGTGCGCGCGAACGACACCTGATTCACACTGCCTTGGGCGACATTCACCGTGCGCTTGAGCAGTTCGACCGTCAAAGGCTTGACGAGATAGTCGCGCACACCGAGCTTCAGGAGGCTGCGAAACAGGCCGACGTCGTTGCGCTCGCCGAGCGCAATCACCTGAACCGAGGGCTCGCACACCTCGGACAGGCGGCCGAGATCGGACAGCGGCATCGCCGAGCTTTGCAGGTCGACCAGCAGAAATTGCGGTGAACGATCGAGTTTCGATAGATGGACGATCGCGTCGTCGACACCGCCGATTGCGATGTGAACGTGCGGCATCGCCTCTTCGAGCACGAAGCGCTTCAACGCCTGCTCGGTATCCTTATCGGCGACGAACGCAACGAATTCGGCAACCCGCACAGCGGACCGGTTCTTCGTCAGGTTGAACTCGAGTGTACTCATGGCGTGTCTTCGAAAGAGGTGGCGAGGGTTACTTCTGATCGCGTGTCGTGTCAGTCGGAAGCGGGTACACGTGTTCAGTTTCGTAGCGGCGCACCCCGCTTGCCGCGACCGCTGCGTCGGCCGGTCCGAGCGGTTGCGGAGCGACGAAGTCCTGCGGATTCGCGATCTGGGCAGCCAGGTTCGAGTAGGTCGCGCAGCCCCACGCCATCGACGGGCGCGGTATACCGGCATCGGTCAGCAGCGACGGTTGTTCAAGACGGTTGCAGTCAGGCGGCGTCAGGCGCTTGCCGTCATAGCCGATGATGCGTTCGTCGGGCATGCTGACGGGGGGCTTGAAGCAGCCGCTCACCGCGAAGGCGGTGACGCACAGCAGGGCACAGGTATAGGCGGATGCGTGTTTCATGGTCGTGACTCAGTAGACGTAGCCAGCCGCGCCGATCAACCGGGGTTGTCCCGGCTGCGGTTCCGTGTTGCCCTGGCGGTGGCCGAGGCTGTATTCGACATCGCTGCTCGGCATCATGATTCCCTCGAGCGACTGGACCGGGTTGCGCAGTTTTTCGGCGGAGGTCGGCTCGACGATGTACGGCGTCACCATGATCACCAGTTCGGTTTTGTTGTTCTGGTAGTTGGTGGAGCTGAACAGCTTGCCGAGAATCGGAATCGAGCCGATGCCTGGAACCTGCGACACGAGATCGTTCGAATTGCTTTGCAGCAGACCCGCGATTGCGAAGCTCTGACCGCTTGCCAGTTCGACGGTCGTGTCGGCGCGCCGCACGCTCAAGCCCGGAATCGTGATGCCGCCGGTCGTCACGGCAATCGTGTTGTCGATCTGGCTGACTTCCGGACGCACCTTGAGGCTGATCCTGCGGTCGTTCAATACGGTCGGTGTGAAGTCGAGCTTGACGCCGAACTGCTTGAAGTCCACCGAGATTGCACCGTTGATCTGCGAGACCGGGATCGGGAACTCGCCGCCTGCGAGGAAGCTCGCGGTTTGTCCCGACAGCGCGACGAGGTTCGGTTCAGCGAGAGTCGTGATGAGGCCTTCCTGATTCAATGCATCGATCAGCGCCTGGATGTCCCAATTGTTGGTCTTGAAGCCGGTAAACAGCGAGTACGCGTTGTTCGACGGCAGATTGACCGGAAAGGTCGTGGTGCCGCCGGCGCCCACGATCGGCTGGGTCAGGTTGTAGATCTGCCGGCCGCTGAAGACACCGGTGAAGAAGTTGCCTGCGGCATTGCCCAGCGACTGCCAGTTGATGCCGAGCTGCTGCGTGACGTTGCGGTCGACTTCCGTTATGCGCACGCGCAACTCGATCTGCACCGGCTGCGCGATCGTCATGCGGTTGACCAGCACTTCCTTGTCAGTCAGAAACGGCGTGAGCGCCTGCACGACCGCGTCGGCGATCATCGGGTCGGGCAGAGCGCCCGCCACCATCAGCGAGCCGTTGCCGGACGTCAGCTCCAGATGAAGCGCGGGAAACCGCACGCTCAACATGTTGCGGACCGCCTGAAGGTCGCGCTCGACGACGATCGTGCGTTGGAGCAGCGGTTTGTTGTTTGCGCCCGTCACGTAGAGCGTCGTGGTGCCCGGCTTCTTGCCGAGCACGAACACTGCGCGCGGCGAGGGCACATGCACGTCGGCGATATTCGGATCGGCGACGAACACGGAGTTGGCATCTTCCGCCAGATGGAGCATGGTCCCTTTGCCCGCGCCGAGACTAATGTCACCACCTGTACCCGAGGTGGTTGCCGGCGGCGGCGGCGTGGTTTGCCTGGACGGCACAGTCACATGTTTCGGGCGGACGGCGTAGGTCGGCATCGCAAGCATCATGGCGAGCCCCGCAACGATCGCCGTGATGCCGCTTACCGATTTTGTCTGCGAATAGAACTGCTTGTTCATGACTATCTGTCCTGGCAGAGGGATGCCACGTGCTCGAGCACGTCGTTATTTGGCGACGGGAAGCGTCGGCAGCGGCGGTGCGCCGTTGCCTGCGCCGGCTGCCGCGGTTTGCGTAGCGCCCTGGTCAGAGCCGGCCTGATCGGAGCCGCGATACACCGTCACGACGTGTGGCGGCGCTGGTGCGCGCGCGCTGGGCGCGCTCACCGCGACCTGGCGGGGCTGGGAAATCTGCCGCAATGCACGGGAGATGTCGCCTGCCCAGACCGGCGGCCGCTCGGCGTCGCTGGCGGGCGCGGGAGCCATCGAGGGCAGGGTTGCCGGTGTGGAATCGCGCGAGGCCGTGGCAAAGCTGCGTAGCGCGAGCGACAGGGTGCCCAGATGCGAGGCGACCGCCACGATCTCGCCCATATGCGGCGTGACTTCGAGAGTTACGGTGCGAATCCGGTTGGTGCCCTCGTTCGGATTGCCGGTTTTTGGACGGACGATTTCCGAACCTGAAGCGAGCACGCGGACGTGTTCGACAACCGTTTCGCTCGATACCGAGAAGTCCGGCGAGGTGTTGTCGGTCTTGTGGTCCATCTGCTGCGTGAGCAGCACGTCGACGTAGTCGCCCGGCTGGATCAGCCCGGCGTTGCCGGACACGTCGTCGACGGCAACTGAAATTGCCCGCATGTTTGGTTGCAGCGTGGCGGCGAGGAAGCCCGGATCGCTCGGCAGGATCACGTCGTCGGCGACGAGCACGGTCCCGCTTGTCACCGGGTGACGCAGCAGCGCACCCTTGAGTTCGATCGCGCCGGGCTTGCCGTCGACGATCGCGTTAGACGGCACGCGGCTGACCGGGACGTTCTTCCACGTCAGATCGTCGTCGCGCATCAGCAGCCCTTGTGGAAGGTCCGCCGCGCTGACGCGTACCCGCTGTGTGTCGACCGTCGGTGTCGAAGCATGTGACGAACTGACGATCACGACGCGCACGATCATTGCGACGATCGCGGCGAAGAGAAAGAGCAGGGCGAACTTGATTATCGTGGACATGGGAGCATGGTCCTTACCGCAGCTGAATCAAAGGAAGCAGGCCGGTCAGAACGATCACCGTTCCACCGCCGAAGGCGAGCGCGACGCCGTAGGGCACTCCGCGTTCGCTTGAAAACAGACCGAGCACACGCATGGGAGGCGAAGTGTGCTGGGTACAAATGCGCCGGGTCGCGAGGCTCAACAGCGCCACCACCAAACCGGTCATCGAAATGAGCATGAGCGCGGGCAGCCACAGGCCGGATCCGCTCCAGAGAAAAATGACCGCAGCCAGCTTGGCGTCGCCGCCGCCCATCATCCGCAGTGCGAACAGCACCGCACAGACGGCATATACAAACACCGCAATGGCCACGTGAATCAGCACGTCGTGAAGCGGCAGCCGCTTGACCCATGCATCGACGAAAAACATTGCGCCGATCAGCAGGACCGCCCGGTTAGACAGTCTGCGCGCGCGCACGTCGACCGCGGCGAGCCACAGCAGCGCGCACAACACGACAAGGCGAATCGCAAGCGAAAGGACATGCACGACTGGGCTCCTGAGAAACGAAAGGAAGATCCGGGCCGGTGGCCGCAGATCTTCCGGCGAGCGGCTTAGCTGCCCGAAGAGCTCGACGATTGCGCGGTGTTGATGTTGGTCCACATGTTGCTGAACAATTTCGCAAAGTTGGTGCCGAAGATCGTGCCGGCAGCGCCGAGAGCAATGGCAACGATGCCGGCCAGGATGGCGTATTCCATGGCGCTGACGCCGCGCTCATCGCGAACAAACGCTTTGAAAAGTTTGCGCATTTTGTTTCCCCGTAACAAGGTGATGGTGAAAATCGCAGG
>NZ_DASXHN010000501.1:0-4589 GCF_036488505.1 Paraburkholderia sp.
CCCCAGCCCTCGAAGCCCGACTTCGCCTGGAAATAGAAGTACACCGGCAACGCGACGACCATCAGCAGGATGATCTCGCCAGTCAGCGGCCATTTCGCCCAGTACAGGATCAGCGACGCGCAGACGAACGCGAACGGCGCGATCACCTTCATACCGGCGATATGCAGCGGCCGCTCGAGATCCGTCGCCGCGCGGCGCAAGGCCATCAGGCTGATCGGGCCGGTCAGATAGGAGATCACCGTCGCGACGGAAATCACCGCCGCGAGCGAACTCCAGCCGCGGAAGAAGAACAGGAAGATGAACGAGACGAACAGGTTGAACCACATCGCCGGACGCGGCACGCCGTAGAACGGATGCACCTGGCCGAAGATCTTCGGCATCGTGTTGTTGCGCTCCATCGCGTAGATCATCCGCGTCGTGGTCGCCATGTAGGTCGTGCCCGTTCCGCTCGGGCTCACGAATGCGTCGACGTACAGCAGGATCGCCAGCCAGTTCAGGTTCAGCGCGATCGCCAGTTCCGCGAACGGCGAAGCGAAGCTGAGGTGGCTCCAGCCTTTCGCGACGTCGGCCGGGTTCACCGCGCCGATGTACGCGATCTGCAGCAGCACGTAGATCACGAGCGCGAGCAGGATCGAGCCGATCACCGCGAACGGCACGCTTTTGGCCGGGTTGCGCGCTTCACCGGCGAGGTTGATGGGGCTCTGGAAACCGTTGAACGCGAACACGATACCGCTCGTCGCGACCGCGGTCAGCACCGATGACCAGCCGTACGGGGCAAACGTGCTCGCCTGGCCGAAATTTTCGGTGTGAACACCGGTCAGCATCAGCCCGAGGATCGTCGCGCCGGGAATCAGGAACTTGAAGATCGTGATCGCCGAGTTGGCGCGCGCGAACAGCTTGACGCCCCAGTAGTTGAGCAGGAAGTAAATGATCACGAGGCAGGCGGACAGCAGCAGCCCGTTCGTGGTCAATGATCCGCCGACGAACAGCCGATGCGCCCAGTCGTACGGCCACGTGCTCATATATTGAATGGATGCTTCGGCCTCGATTGGAATCACCGATACGATCGCGATCCAGTTGGCCCACGCGCTGATAAAACCGACCAGTGCGCCGTGTGAGTAGCGCGCATAGCGCACCATCCCGCCCGATTCCGGAAACATCGCGCCGAGCTCGGCGTACGTCAGCGCGATCGCCAGAATCACGACCGCCCCGATGATCCACGCGCAGATAGCGGCCGGACCGGCAATCTTCGCGGCCTTCCACGCACCGAACAGCCAGCCCGAGCCGATGATCGAACCCAGACCGGTCAGCATCAGCGCGAACGGCCCGATGTTCCGTTGTATAGAACTTTTCACGTCTTCTCCTAAATCGAAACCATGCCGACACCGCGTGAGCGCTCGTGGCGGCGGAGACGGGTGACGCGCATGCATGCGCGCTGCGGGATGCTAAACAGGTGCAACCGACGCGCGGCGCGTAGTTTAACGGTTGCACCGGGTCAGTGCAGCGAAAGTGCAGCGCCGATAGGGGTTCTCCCTAGCACAGAAATGCGCACCGGAGCGCAAGCTTTGTAAGAAAATCGTCGCAGGCCTTCCCGCCAAGTTTCGTTCCGGTACGAACAGGCAGTTGACCTTTGTTCAATTTCGCCGTATAACGTTGGGGCAGGATTTCAAGCGGCGAGTGAATTGGTCTTTCGTAGTTCGCCCATCAACGGTACTCCGGTTGGTCTATTACCCCCTTCCTTGATTTTCATGCACACCCCGGGCTTCGGCCTTATTTACCATTTTTAGGAACAAGTAATATGGAAACCGGTACCGTCAAGTGGTTCAACGACGCAAAGGGCTTTGGCTTTATCACTCCTGACGGCGGCGGCGAAGATCTGTTCGCGCATTTCTCGGAAATCCGCGCTGAAGGCTTCAAGACGCTGCAAGAAAACCAGAAGGTCACGTTCGAAGTGAAGACGGGCCCGAAGGGCAAGCAAGCGGCTAACATCAAGCCCGCGTAAGCTTCCCAGCCTCCTTCGGGACGCAGAAAAACCCCGCCTCGGCGGGGTTTTTTGTTATCTGCCGTAAATCGAATCGGCCGATTAACTTCGCAATGCGCGGCCGACTCTTCTGCGCTTATTTGTCATTAACTGAACACCCGCCGGGCATGAATACCGAGCCCAGTACCCACACTCGCGAGACGGTCGCCGAATACGGCTTTCGCATCCGGAAATGCCGCCGCTAACGCGCCCGTCAGAAACGCGAGGCCCGTCGAGCCGCCAGTGAAGTAGACCGCTTCGACGTCGCGCGGCGCGACACCTGCCGCCTGCACCGTGTCCCGTGCTGCCTGCACGATGCGCTGCGTTTCGTCTTCGCCGGCTCGGACCAGTTGCGCTTCGTCGAACGCGAGGCGCAGGTCCTGTTCGACTTGGTCGAGATCGATCAGCGTCTCGCCGCCCGCCGCTACCCCGATCTTCGCTTCTTCCGCGTGCGCCGCGAGTGCGTGCCCGAGGCGTTGCTCGACCACGCGCATCAACCGGTCGTGGTGCTTCGTTTCGATAAAAAGGTGTCGCATCAAGCCCAGTTCGCTGACGCGTTTCGGCGTATAGACCGTGTTGATCAGATGCCAGGTCGCGAGATCGTAATAGATCCGGTTCGGGATTTCGCGCCCCTGAGGATCGAGCGACTGGTAGCCCAGTTCGCGCAGGATCGTCGCGAGTTCGACGCGGCGGTCGAAGTCGGTACCCGCGACGTGCACGCCGTGGTGCGCGAGCACGTCGTCCTTGCGCTCCACGCGCTTCATCCGGTCGGGCCCCACCCGCACCAGCGAGAAGTCCGACGTGCCGCCGCCGATGTCCGCCACCAGCACGAGCCCTTCTTGCGTCAGATGCGATTCATAGTCGAACGCGGCCGCGATCGGTTCATACTGAAAATGGATCTCGCGCAGACCCACGGTGCGCGCGGCAGCTTCCAGTTGCTGCTGCGCCAACCGGTCGGCGCGCGGGTCGTCGTCGACGAAAAACACCGGCCGGCCGAGCACCGCGCGGTCGATCGCGCCGCCGGCGCCGGCCTCGGCCGAGCGTTTCAGATGATCGAGGAAGGTCGCGATCACGTCCGTGTATTTGATCGCGCTGCCGTCGCCCAGGTCGGTCGTGCTCTCGGCGAGCGGCGAGCCGAGGATGCTTTTCATCGAGCGCATCAGCCGGCCGTCGAAACCGTCGATGTACGCGGCGAGCGCCGCACGCCCGAATTCGCTGATGTTTTCGTCGGTATTGAAAAAGACCGCGGTGGGCAGCGTCGTGTAGGCGCCTTCGACGGGTGCGAGCCGCAGGTGTGCGCCATCCGGAATCGCGACGGCGGAGTTGGAAGTACCGAAGTCAATCGCGCAATAGTTCATGGCAGGAATCGCCGCTCACGGCTGGCGCGGACAGGAAGGGGAGCGGCTTTGTAACACGAAAACTCAGCCAGCATCAACTGACGTCGCGGAAACGCCGCAACGCTGCCGCATCGGCGCCGACTCGGACAGCGGAACGGAGATTGCTCAGCGCCACTGAATACGCCGCCCGGACCGGGCAATCAAGGAGACCTCGAGCAATGAGCGCGCCGCCCACCGACGCCGTCCCCCGCGCACCGGCCGCGCTCGTCGAAACGGACCTGCCGTCGCGGCTCGACCGGCTACCATGGGGCCGCTTCCACACGCTGATCGTGGTCGCGCTCGGCGTCACCTGGTTGCTCGATGGTCTCGAGGTGACGCTGGCCGGCGCGGTCGCGAGCGCGCTAAAAGCGAGTCCGGCGCTGCGGTTCACGAATGCCGACGTCGGCCTCGCGGGCAGCGCGTACATTGCCGGCGCAGTACTCGGCGCACTCGGCTTCGGCTGGCTGACTGACAGGCTCGGCCGCCGCAAGCTGTTTTTCATCACGCTCACACTCTATCTGGCCGCCACCGCGGCGACAGCGCTGTCGTGGAATCTCGCGAGTTTCATGCTGTTTCGCTTCCTGACCGGTGCGGGCATCGGCGGTGAGTACACGGCGATCAATTCGACCATCCAGGAATTCACGCCGGCGCGCGTGCGCGGCTGGACCGACCTCGGCATCAACGGTACGTTCTGGGTTGGCGCGGGGCTCGGCGCGGCCGGCTCGCTCGTGCTGCTCGATCCGCATCTGCTGCCGGCCGACTGGGGCTGGCGCGGGTGTTTTTTCATCGGTGCGGTGCTAGCGCTCGCGATCCTGCCGATGCGGATCTGGGTACCCGAAAGCCCGCGCTGGCTGCTGACCCACGGCGACGAACGGGACGCGCGTCAAATCGTCGAAGGCATCGAAACGCGTTTTCGTGACGACGGCCACACGCTCGCTGACGACAGCCTGACGCGGCTGCGCCTGCGCGCGCGTGACCATACGCCGTTGCGTGAAGTGTTCCACGTGCTGTTCAACGTGCACCGCCGGCGCGCGCTGGTCGGCCTGACGCTGATGACCGCGCAGGCGTTTTTCTACAACGCGATTTTTTTTACCTACGCGCTGGTGCTGACGGATTTTTATCACGTGCCGGGCGATGACATCGGCTGGTATCTGCTGCCGTTCGCGCTCGGCAATTTCCTGGGGCCGCTCGTG
>NZ_DASXHN010000002.1:0-1979 GCF_036488505.1 Paraburkholderia sp.
GAGACGTTCGCATTGCGCCAGCCGGTCTTCGATCGTGCGCCGATGTTCCTCGAACGCAAACTGCTGCCATTCGTTTGCAAATGAATGCGTACTCAACCAGCGTTGATGAGCCGGTCCCCAGTTGGCGCTGCCGGCATAGCGCACACCGTGCAGTAGCAGAAATGACTTCAGCCGCTGCCGGGCCTGCTTCAGGTCATCTTTGGCAGCAGCCCACGCACGGGCCAGGTCCCTGAATGCTTCATCTTCGACGCCAGGAACATACACGGCCGACAGGTCACCCGCCCGTAACGCTCGTACCAGCTTGATCGCGTCACGCCGATCCGTCTTGACACGCTCACCTGGTTTCTTCGGGATCAGTGACGGTGCACAGACCATGCAGTCGAACCCTTTTTCTGTCAGTTGCCGGTAAAGCCCGTAACCGCATGGCCCTGCTTCGTAGACGACGCATACGCGTCGCGCTTTCGATTGAAGACGCTTGCACAGGCGGTCGATATCCGTCTTCGTCGTACCAATCTTGCCGAGCAGTTCAACCTCACCCGTGCCGAGCGCATAGGCCTCCGTGATCGAGTCCTTGTGAACGTCGAGCCCCACGTACAGTGTGCTATCGTTTTCCATGCTGGCCTCCGTGGTGGAAATTGCCCGATGTGGCACTGCCAACATCGTGCGGCTCTGGCAGAGATGCTAACCCGCGTTTGATTCACCCGCAGGCCAGCCACGACCTCACGGAGTCATACTGACTAGAATGTGCGCCCGTCCTCCTCGCTGCCTGAGCCAAGAACCGCCCGATGGATCTCGAACGCATTCTCTTCACGCAGGGCTTCGGCTCACGCCGCCAATGCCGCGCGCTGGTAGCGGATGAGCGCGTGTCCATCGCCGGCTCGCCCTGCACTAATCCAGCGACGGAAATCACGTCCGACGCGCTCCCCTCGTTCGAGTTTCAAGTCGATGGCACCACGTGGCGGTATCGGGAAAAAGCGTATCTGGTACTGAACAAGCCACCGGGCTACGAGTGCTCACGCGATCCGCAGCACCACCTGAGCGTCTTTCACCTATTGCCGCCGCAGTTGACCGAGCGCGGCGTGCAATGCGTGGGACGCCTGGATCAGGACACGACCGGCCTTCTGCTCCTCTCCGACGACGGCGCGTTCGTGCACGCGTTCACATCGCCGAAACGCAAGGTGCCGAAGGTTTATCTCGCGACCACGCGCCATCCTCTCGACGACGCCCAGCTATCGGCACTGCGCGACGGCGTCTTGCTGCACGGCGAATCGCAGCCTGTTGCGGCCGTCGCTGCCGAACAACGCAATGAACATGCGCTCGAACTTTCGGTGCTCGAAGGCAAGTATCACCAGGTGAAGCGGATGGTCGCGGCCGCGGGGAACCGGGTGGAGAAGTTGCATCGTGAGCGCATTGGCGGTTTTGGTTTGCCTGACGATCTGGACGAAGGCCAATGGCGATGGCTCGACGATGCAGACCTGGCCATGTTGCGGCAAAGCTGACTACTGACTAGCTTGCCTGGCCGCGCGAGCTGTGCGTCCAGGCAATGTTGTGACGCGCTTCCGGTGTCATTCGTGCGACAGCGAGCGGAGCCGCGACCGCGCGGGGTTTAACGTCTTAACAAAGCGCGCTGCATCCATCCGGGCGCTTCAAGCGTAGAACGTGGCATCCACTGCTTTTCGACACCTATGCCCGCACAACAAAAACGCCGCATCGTGACACTCGGTCTTGCCAGTCTTGGCGCCGCGGCACTGGCCGCCTGTAGTCCCGTCAATCTTTTAAATGCCACTATTCCGTCGGGCGGCTACCGAAAAACACCGGGTATTGCTTACGGAAACGATCCTCGTCAGGCACTCGATGTCTACGTTCCCATCGCAGCCGTTGCGCGTGGCGAGACGCGGCCGGTGGTCGTGTTCTTTTACGGCGGAAGTTGGCAGCATGGGGATCGTGGAAATTATCTGTTTGTTGCGCAGGCGTTGACG
>NZ_DASXHN010000079.1:0-1807 GCF_036488505.1 Paraburkholderia sp.
TTGCATGATGTGAGGTAGGTGGTTTGAGCATCAGTTGCCGCGCGTCGGAGGTCGCCGCGCGAGCATGCAGCCAGGTGGTGTAGCCCAGACGCTGACTGCCGCCGAGCGCGAGGCGTGGTACTTCGGGCTGTCGCAACTGGAGATTGACGTCCCAGTCGAGCGGATCGCGCACGTAAAGGCGTACCCAGTCCGTCAGGCGCGCGAGGCTCGCGCCGCCCGGAAGGAAGCGCTGATAGTCGCGCAGCGAAAGCGGCCCGAGCACCACGCGGAACTTGTGCTGGCGGTCGAAGACGCGCGCACCGAGCATCGTGCCGACACCCAGTCGTGCACTTTCGTCGCGCGTACCCAGACGGCTCATCGAACCCGCGGGCAAATTCATCCAGTGGCCGACATTTTCAAGCACATCGGCCGGCAGCCCGAAAAAGCGCGACAGGACGAGCCGCAAACCCGCGGCGTGACGCGTCCCGCCGGCAAGCAGTCCAGCGAAGTGCAGCTTGGCGAAATCGGGCACGGTATCGCGGTTGCGCAGCGCAGGCTCGCCGAGACCGAAGGTCGTGCCGACATAGGCGGAAAAGCGGTCACCGTTGTCGCGATCGAGGCTCACGACCGGCTGCGCCACCGCCCACGCGCGATAGAACAGCGACACCATCCGATGATGAAAGACGTCGAGAAAGCGCGCGAAGGTCGGATCGCCTGCATTGCGCACGCGGTCTCGAACGTATTCGGTCAGGTGCGTGGGCATCGGGCCGTTCGGTCCGAGCAAGCCGAAGAAATTGACGACGAATTTCGGCGCGGTCTCGCCCGTGGTCATGTAATGACGCAGCGTGGTCGGGAAGAAAATCAATTCGGGTTCCTGACCGAATCGCACGGCGTCTCCACGCGGACGCGGCGACGAACCGACGCGCGGCAAGCCAGGGTGCGCACATTCGACAAGACGTACCGCCTGAAAGAAATCGAAGCGATTCGCGCCGGTCGAGAAACGTTCGAGCAAGGTCATAGCGTCCGGCATTGCCCGCTCCCCGGCGCCCAGCGCATGAGCTCACCGCGCGTCGCGCTGGACACGACCGTTTCCGTGAATGAATTCATCGACACGTACTGTGTGAAAAACCGCGCGAGCACCGCGCCGAACAGGAATGCGCCCGCGCCTTCAAAACCGTTCTCGTCGAGCAGCACCTCGATCGCGAGGCCGCGGCCGAACACGATCGGTCCTCGCGAGGGCAAGCGCCGCGTGACCGGCACCGAACGGATAGAGCGCAAGCCCTCGATCTGCCGCGCCGCAGCGCTGTCGCTGATGGGCGCGTACAGCCCGAGGAGATCGCGCATGGCGCGTGCGCCGCTGCCGTCGGCATCGTCCACGAGCGATGCATAGTTGAGCGACAGATGGCTCAACAGACGCCACGCGACCGGTCCTTCCGCGTAGGAAGGCAACGGACGGCTCGGACCGCCGATGCATCGCACGCTCGACACGGGCGCCTCGAGTTCGAGCGTGAAATCCGTCTCGCCCTGCCCGCGCGGCATGGTGAGCGTCAGGTCGCGATTCGTGCACAGCACGCTCAAACCCAACTGCTGAAGGTCGGCCGGATACGGTGCCTCGTGCGTATCGACGAGCGCGAGCCAGGTTTCGCTGCCGGTATAGGATGAGCGCGCGCCTCGCTCGTCCCGCTGCGCGGGAAGCAGCCGCTTTTCGCGGCGCACCTGGTAGAAGGCATGCCCAGGCTCGTCGCTCCCCAGATCGCGTGCACGATAGAAAGGTTCAAACTCGATTGGGCCGCCGCCTCCAGACCGATATCCAGTGACGCTTTCCACC
>NZ_DASXHN010000179.1:0-7033 GCF_036488505.1 Paraburkholderia sp.
ATGCAGTTCCTCGCGGATTGCTTCCTGCTCGTTGTATTTGCGCGGGTTCATCACGAACTGGTACGACAGCCAGTACGTGCCGATCACACCGACATTGGTCGCGATCACGCGCAGCTCTTGCGGCGTCGCGACCATTTCGCCATCGGCGACGAGTTGTTCGCAGAACTGGCTCGCGAAGCGCACCTTGTGGCTGATGATCTGCTTGAAGTGCGTTTCAAGCGTGCGGTTGCGCGCGAGTAGATCGTTCAGGTCGCGATAGAGAAAGCGGTAGCGCCACGTGAAATCGACCATGTATTGCAGATACGACCACATTTCGTCGATGGTCGCGCGATGGTCGTCGGGGAAACGCAGACGCTTTTCGATCTCCTGCTCGAACTGGCTGAAGATGCTGTTGATGATGTCGTCTTTGTTGCGGAAGTGGTAGTACAGGTTGCCTGGACTGATTTCCATTTCCTCGGCGATCGTCGTCGTCGTGACGTTTGGCTCGCCGATTTCGTTGAAGAGCTTCAACGAGAGTTCCAGTATCCGTTCGCGCGTGCGGCGGGGAGGTTTGGCTTCCATGTCGTCCGGCCCTGGTTGTGCCGGGCTGGACGCGCGGCGGCGTGCCGCCGCTGCGTGTTCCGCCCGGATGCGGTTGGTATCTTGAGCGCGCTCCCGAACCCGCCGCCGCGCGGCGGGCCCCCGAAAGGGCAGGAAGGCGCGAGGCGGCGTTGCGGCGGAGCCTTGTGCGTTCCAGCGGGACTATCGGTCGATTATAAACCGGGCGTTCGCATACCTAGCCGCGTGAGCGGATTTTCACGCTTCGCAATCACAGGACCTGCCGGCGGACCAGGCGGACCATTTGGCCGGCATCAACGGCTCATCACCACGCGCCAACCCAGCGTACGACGAGCGGGCCGACGATCACGACCCACGTCATCACGCACATGCCGAGCGCGACCATCACGGCCGCGCTGCCGAGATCCTTCGCGCGGCGCGACAGTTCGTGGCGTTCGAGCGAAATCCGGTCGATTGCCGCTTCGACGCTCGAATTGAGCAACTCGACGATCAGCACGAGCAGCACCGAGCCGAGCAGTAACACGCGCGAGACCGGATCGACCGGCATGAAGATGCCGCACGGAACCAGGATCGCGGCGAGCGTCAGTTCTTGCCGGAACGCGCTTTCCTCGCGGATCGCGACCTGGAATCCGGCCAGCGAGTTTTTCATCGCGTGCCACGCGCGCGTGAGGCCGCGGTTGCCCTTGTACGGATTGAACGGCAGCGGCGCGAGCGGGTCGTCGGGGCTCAGCGGTTCGTGCTGGTAAGCGTGCGTGCTGTCGTGCTGTCCGGCGTGGTTTCCGGCCTGCGCGACGCTCGCATCGCTACCGTTCGCGCCCGCGTCACAGTTGGGTGCGGTGGTTGTCGCGTGGGTAGGGTTCGCGCCGTTCGCACGATGCGCGGTGGTATCGGCATGCTCGGACATCGGTTGCTCGCGCACCTCGGCGAACGGTTCGATGCTGCTGGTATCGCGCGCGGACCTGACGGCACGCAATGCGCCGCTGGACGCGCGCCCGGCGCTGGATCGGCTGCTTCGCATCGCGGGTTTCGCGCGCCGCATCATGCGGCGGCGCTTTCCTCGCGATAGGCGGTGCCCGGCAGCGGCTTCAGATGCGCGGCGAATTGCGCGGACGCCGCCGCCCACGAGAAGCGCTCGGCCCATGCGCGCGCGTGCTGGCGATCGATTTTCAGCGCCGCGAGACAGGCCTCGCGCAGATCCTCGTCCATCGCGCCGGCGCCGCCGTCGCCCAGCACGTCGATCGGGCCGGTGACCGGATACGCGGCGACCGGTGTACCGCATGCGAGCGCCTCGAGCAGCACGAGACCGAATGTGTCGGTGCGGCTCGGGAACACGAAGACGTCGGCGGCCGCATAAACCTTTGCGAGTTCGGCCTGCGTGAGCACGCCGAGATAGTTGACTTGCGGATAACGCGACTTCAGTTCGGCGAGCGCCGGGCCTTCACCCGCCACCCACTTCGAGCCAGGCAGATCGAGCTGCAGGAACGCCTCGACGTTCTTCTCGACCGCGACCCGGCCCACGTACAGGAAGATCGGCCGCGCGGTGTTGAGCACTTTCGAGTCCATCGGACGGAAGATCTCGAGGTCGACGCCGCGGGTCCACAGCACGACGTTCGTGAAACCGAACTTTTCGAGGTCCTGCTTGACGATGGGCGTCGGTGCCATCACCGCCTGCGACCGCCTGTGGAACCAGTGCAGGAAGCGATACGTCACCGCCAGAGGGATCCGGAAGCGTGCCTGCACGTACTCCGGAAAGCGCGTGTGATAAGCGGTCGTGAACGGTAGCTTGTGCTCGATCGCATAGGACCGCGCGGCCATGCCGAGCGGTCCTTCGGTGGCGATGTGCAGCGCGTCGGGCGCGAACCGGTCGATGCGCTCGCGCAGCTTGCGGCGCGGCAGCAGCGACAAACGTATCTCCGGATAAGTCGGGCAGGCGATCGTTCTGAATTCGAGCGGCGTCAGCAGTTCGACCTGATGGCCGAGCTCCGCGAGTTCGCGCCGGGTGTTCTTCAATGTGCGCACGACGCCGTTGACCTGCGGCTCCCATGCGTCGGTGACGATCATGATCTTCATCGATTTGTTCATCGATCCGGGCCCTGTGGCAGTGGAGGTGGAGGGTGCTAGGCGGTGGCGCGGGCCTTCTGCGTGTCCGTTTGCGGCGTGCGCAGCGTGGTCCAGTAGATCACCTTGAGTTCGCCTTCATAGGTCTCGACGAGTGCCGACAGACTCTCGACCCAGTCGCCGTCGTTGCAATACAGCACGCCGTCGATTTCGCGCATCTCGGCCTTGTGGATGTGTCCGCAGACGACGCCGTCGCAGCCGCGGCGGCGCGCTTCGTCGGTCATCACCGTTTCGAACGACGAGATGAAGTTGACTGCGTTCTTCACCTGATGCTTCAGATACTGCGACAGCGACCAGTACGGGAAGCCGAGCTTGCTGCGGATCCGGTTGAACCAGCGGTTCAGCACGAGGATCATCGTGTAGAGCGTGTCGCCGAGATACGCGAGCCACTTCGCGTGCTGGATCACGCCGTCGAACAGATCGCCGTGCACGATCCACAGCCGCTTGCCGGCGAGCGTGGTGTGAAACGCCTCGCCGCGCACGTGGATGTCGCCGAACGCGAGGTCGCAGAACTGGCGCGCGGCTTCGTCGTGATTGCCCGGCACGTAGATCACCTGCGTGCCCTTGCGCGCTTTGCGCAGTACCTTCTGCACGACATCGTTGTGCCCCTGCGGCCAGTACCAGCCCTTCTTCAACTGCCAGCCGTCGATGATGTCGCCGACCAGGTACAGGTACTGCGATTCGTTATGGCGCAGGAAGTCGAGCAGATAACCCGCCTGGCAGCCGCTGGAGCCCAGATGAATATCGGAGAGCCAGATGGTGCGATAGCGATGCGGATCGGCGGGAGCGTCGTCGGGATGGTCGGCGTGGGCATCGAGCGGCGGCGTTACCGGCAACGGCATGCCCTGCTGGATGGAACCCGGAGCCGGGCGGAACGCGACGGGGTCGACGCTCGGGCCGGTTTGGCGGAACAGGGAAGTCGCGGACGTTTTTGAGTCCATGGCTCACGCGTCGAGTGGCGGTGCCCGTATTGAGCCGTGCGCGCGTGACTGTGCCATGACAGTCATGAGAAGTTCTTATTACGGTGCGGGGCTGGCCGGCGCTGATTTTTGGCGTGGTGCCTGTCGTTCTGGCCGACAGCGTGAAAGAAAACGCAACCGGCCTTTGCCAGGCCGATCAGTTTGCAAATTGAAAGCCCTTAGCGGATGACCCCGACGACCCGCGTCCCCGCAAGACGATCGTGCAGAAACTGCCGCTGCGGGTCGAAGCGCCCGCTCGCGGCCCATACCACGAACCAGACTCCCGCGACGGCAAGCGTCTGCGGTAGCCGCAGCCCAAGCATCGGATGCAACGCGAGCGGCGGCAGAAACCACAGCCACGCGAGCACATAACGCATGATCGCGCGCGCGACGGAAAGCGGTGCGCCGTCCGCGGTAACGACACGCAGGCGCCAGGTCTTCATCGGCAGCGTCTGGCCGCCGTGGGTCCAGAACCACACGAAGTACACGCCGACCACGAGACCGATCCATCCGGCGAGCAGATCGTGATGCGTGAGTCCGTTGCGCTGTTGCGTCAGCGTGCTGAACAGATAGCCGGCGAGGAACACGACGCCGAACAGGATCATCGCTTCATAGAGCAGCGCCGCGAGCCGCCGCCGCACAGTGGGTGCCGCGCCGCCGGGGGCGGTGGCGGTGGCGGGCAGGGTCGGCGTGGCGAGCGGCTGGGACACGGGATCGGAGCAGGCGTGAGGAAAGTGCGGCTCAGGAGCCGTTGAAGATCGATGGCGCTTCGGCCGGCGAGACGGGAATGGGCGTGGCCGGCACGAAGCTGCCCGCGGCCGGAATCGCCGGGGGCGACGGCAGCGCAGCCGCGGCCGGTCCCGACGCGGCAGCCGCGGCGCTGGCCGCCACTGCGGCGCTGGCGCCGGCTTTCTGATCGCGGGCGTTGACGAGCCGGTCGATGCCCTTGATCTCGTTGCGCGCCGACGGCGGCGCGCTGACGACGCTCGGCCGGCGTTTGCGCTCGCTAGCGGCGAGCCGCTCCTTCTGTTCTTCGGGCAGTTGCTGATAAGCCTTCCAGGCGTTCTGGCGAGCTTCGCGCGGCAATTCCTTCGACACCTGATAGTTCTCACGCGCGACCCGGCGCTGGTCGGGCGTCATGCGCACCCACTCACTCATGCGCTCATGCAGACGCTTCTGTGCCTCCGGCGACATCTTCGCGTATCGCGATGCGATCTTGATCCATTTGCGCTTGCGTTCGTCGCTGAACGAGTTCCACTCGGATTCGAACGGCGCGAGCGCCAGGTGATCGGCGGCACTCAGGCGCGACCACGCGAGCGGGCTGTTGCTGCCGGGCAGGGCGGGCAATTCGACGGCCAGCGCGGCAGCGGGCACGGGCGCGGCGGCGTTGCCGCCGGGCGGGTGGGCGCTCGCGGGCGACGGGCTCGGATGAAAGCGCGGATACGTTGCGGCGAACGACACCAAAGCCGCGATCGTGCATCCGAAAACAACGGCGAGGCCGCGCTTGTAACTCACCCGAGGACTCTCCCGCTCAGTGGGCGCGTGAAAGATACGCGTTGAAGCCGTGGTCGAGATATGCATTGAGCGGCAGGTCGTCGCTTAGCATCGCGGCATCGATATCGGCAAGCTCGGCGGTACGCTGGTGATCTTCCCAATATGCAATACCAATCAGGCTCACCACCAGCGCGGCGACTGGCCAGGCGAGCGCGAAGCGGCGCAGCGGCGAGCGGCGGCGCGGTGCGACGCCGGCGTCGGGCCGGCCCGCGAGGCCGGTTGGCATGCCAGCGAAAGCGGGCACGAACACCGGCGCACTGACGGTTTCCGGCTTCTTGCGCGCAAGCGCCGCGCGGCGCGCGGCGGCGAGCCGGTCGACGGTGGCGGGGGTGAGGCTGGCAGTGGTTTCGTCGAGCGCACGGCGCAGCTGGCGCGCGAACTGGAGTTCTCTGTTTTCGACGGAGCTCATAGCGTAATTCCTTTTGCCTTGAGCGCTTGCGCCAGCGTGTGGGTGGCCCGGGAGCAGTGCGTTTTCACGCTGCCTTCGGAGCAGCCCATTGCGGCGGCGGTCTCGGCGACATCCATATCCTCCCAATAACGCATGAGAAACGCCTCCCGTTGACGTGCCGGTAATTTCTGGATTTCGTCGTCGATCGACTGCAGGACCTGCTCGCGCTCGAGCTTCTGTTCATTGCTCTCGGCGCCGCCCGAACCCTGTTCGGCCTCGAAGGTCTCCAGCGGATCGAATTCGTCGTCATCCGAATTACCGAGCGATGAGAACAGACTGATCCACGTGTTGCGTACTTTGGCACGACGGAAATAGTCGTGCATCGCATTCTGCAGAATACGCTGAAACAGCAGGGGGAGTTCGGCCGCCGGCTGGTCGCCGTATTTTTCCGCGAGTTTGATCATCGCGTCCTGCACGATGTCGAGCGACGCGTCGTCATCCCGCACGGCGTAGACCGTCTGCTTGAACGCGCGCCTTTCGACGCCCGCCAGAAAATCGGCGAGTTCCTTGTCTGATGCCATCCGTTTGGGGTCGGCGCAGCAAGCGTGCGCGTAATCGGTCGAAAAATGTCGTAAAACTCGCGGATGCTAACAAACTTTCGAGTCGATCGGGGCGAAACGTGCGGTAGCTTGCGTTTACATGACGGCCATCGTTTCGCCCGATTGCACCGCGGCGCAGGTGCGCGCGAGGCAAATCTGCTTGACCGAGGACGTGTCTACAGCTATCGTCGCTGGTTCGCAACATAAGTGAGTTGTCTCAATTGAGGTGCAGCCCAAGAAGCTCACCTGTCAACTGGACGCGCCGCTTGAACCCGAGTCACGAGCCCGGCAGAGAGCACCCGATCAATTTTTTGCCGAAAATTCGAAAGGTGAATAAATGAATATGCCCAGCGCGGAATTCTCCACGTCGGATACGACCCCCCACCACGATGCTGACTCTATCGGCGCCACTGTGCTCATGAAGGCACTGGCCGACGAAGACGTCGAGTTCATCTGGGGCTATCCCGGCGGCTCGGTACTCTACATTTACGACGAGCTGTACAAGCAGGACAAATTCCAGCACATCCTCGTGCGCCACGAACAAGCCGCAGTCCACGCCGCCGACGCCTATGCGCGTTCCACCGGCAAAGTGGGTGTGTGCCTCGTGACTTCCGGCCCCGGCGTTACCAATGCGGTGACCGGCATCGCCACGGCCTACATGGATTCGATCCCGATGGTGATCATCAGCGGCCAGGTGCCGACTGCTGCGATCGGTCAGGATGCGTTCCAGGAGTGCGACACGGTCGGCATCACGCGTCCTTGCGTGAAGCACAACTTCCTCGTGAAGGACGTGCGCGACCTCGCCGCTACCGTCAAGAAAGCTTTCTACATTGCCCGTACCGGCCGTCCCGGCCCGG
>NZ_DASXHN010000238.1:0-12861 GCF_036488505.1 Paraburkholderia sp.
GTGCACGGCTTCTATCAGATGTGGCAGGACCGACAACACCACAGGTTCGCCGCTTGCCGTCAATGCTGAACCGCTGTCGTGAACTAATAAAATGTCCCGGCCCGCGAGTCCGGTAACGAGCCGCTCGAGCACACGGTCGGGGTCGCGCTCGCGAGTATCGAACGCTCGCCGAGTCCACGCGACCAGTCGGAGGTCCAGGCGCTGCAACACCGGTTCCAGGAACAGATTGCGGAGGCCGGCGGGTGCGCGGAAAAAGACGGGCCTTTCCCCTGTCAGCGCCTCGAAGGTGCGTTGGGCAGCGTCGATTTCGTTCGTCAGCTGGTGCGGCAGCGACACAGAGAATGTGTGAACGTGTCTCTGCGAGTGGTTTTCGATAGCGTGACCGCGCGCGATGATTTCACGCGTTATGGCGGGGTGCTGAGCCGCGCGCGAGCCGATGCAAAAGAACGTGGCGCGCACGCCGTACCGATCGAGCAGATCAAGGACCTTTGGCGTCACTACGGGGTCGGGGCCGTCGTCGATCGTGAGCGCTACAGCGTCGGTATTCGACCGGCTTTCAGGCAGCCGGGTCCAGTTCGTTCCCAGAAGGTTTGAGCGCGGCCACAACCCGACGGCGACCACGATCAGGTGACTAACCACGACGCTAATGAGCCACGCGGGCCACATCGAAGGAGCGAAGAGCCATCCAGCCAGCGCGGTGCAGTGCCAGCCGATCGTTGCAACGGTCATCGGCGGATATCCGTTGGACGGCCAGCGTCGCGTGTCAGCGGCCCGCGATTGCGCCGTTAGCGGTGGATTCGATCGCTTCATGTTGCGTGCCGGTTTGCTGCAGGGACTAACGGATTTTACGATGCAGCGCAAACAATACCATTCGGCCCTATTTGGGTAAATCTGCGAGCTGGGCCGGGCAAGATTAACTGAAGCGATGCTCGGCCTTCGCACATGCGCCTGCCGCATTCGTTTGGAACGAACGCATCGGCTCGACGTGGTTGACATTCTGATTTGTCAAACGCCGGTGCGGATCGAGGCCCGGCGCAGAATGCAGCGGATCGGCGCGCACCTGTTCCCTTCCGCTATTAACAATCCATGCTGTTCCTGTAAGGCAATTCCAACAAAACCTTCCTGTCGTGCTGATTTCGGCCGTAAGGACCTGTATCATTTCGCCGCACCGACTCGACAGTCGGCCGAACGAAGCTGCGTTCCTCTAAAGAGTTGCTGCGTCGTGCCGTTAGATCGAAAGTGCCTCGAGTCTATGAAAAAACTACCAATCGGCGGTTCGCCGGACGCGGCGTATGTGGCCGGGCGCTCGTCGGCCGCACTGGCAGGCGCTGCTAGGCTTCGGGCCCATAACCAACATGCATGATCTGCACTGGACAATTCCGGTCGCTCGCTGGTCTTCCTGGCCTGCCTTTGCGGCCGCCGCGCCCGACGTCGGATTCATCGAACCGATGGTGCGGCGTCGCCTGAGCACGCTGTCACGAGTCGCGCTGAAAGTGGCCCACGACTGCGCCGCCGACAGGTCGAGCGTGCGTACTGTGTTCGCGTCCCGTCACGGCGAGTTGCGGCGCACGACGGATATCTTGCGCAACATCAGCGCGGCAGAGCCGGTGTCGCCCACCGCCTTCAGTCTTTCGGTACTCAACGCCATGAGCGGGGTGTTCGGCATCGCGCGCGGCGATCGCTCGGCGGCGAGCGCTATTTCGGCCGGGCCGGAAACGCTCGGCTATGCGCTTCTCGAAGCCTATGCGCAGTACGCCGCTCAGCCCGGCACGGCGGTGCTTCTGGTCTACGCGGACGAACCGGCCGACCCGGCCTACGGAACAATCGAAGATGAAGTGCAGGGCGGAGCGATCGCGATCCTGCTGAACAGTGAAAGTGCGACGGGGCATCTGGTGTGCTCGCAGCGCGCATCGGTGGACGCGGACCACGCGCAGCAGGCTGAACCACGCGCAACGAGCGCGGCGTTGGAAGCAGCCGGCAAAGCAGCCGACAAAGCAGCCGGCCGGACGGAACCCGTAACTCGCTTCGCGACGCAAAGCCAGGCGCTGCTGCACTGTCTCGATACGGGCAAATCCGCTGTCTGGCAACGCGCCGGCACCTTCTGGCAGTGGGAGTGGCATGACCGCGCGGCTTGACTACAGCTGGCGATTCCTCGCCACCGGCATGGCTTTGGGCGTGTTCGGCGTCTGCGGCGCGCTGTTTTCCGTGCTGGTGTTTCCGCTTGCGTGGCTGTGGCCGCATCGGGCGTCGCGGCAGTTTGCCGTGACTGGCGTGATCCACTGGTTCTTCCGCGCGCTCGTCGCCGTCTTGCAGCGGATCGGCGTGATGGAACTCGAAGTGACGGGCGCACAGGCGCTGCGCGCGCGTAAGCCATCGATCGTGGTGGCCAATCACCCCACTTATCTCGACGTGATGGTGCTGCTCTCGCTCACGCCGCATGCGTGCTGCGTGGTGAAGAACGCGCATTGGAGCAACCCGTGTTTCTGGGGCATCGTGCGATCGGCGGAATACGTGAGCAACGCCGACCCCGCTGAACTTGTCGAAGCCGGCGCGAGGCAGCTCGCCGCGGGCTACACCATGATCATCTTTCCGGAAGGCACGCGCAGCCCCGCACCCAACCGCCTGCATGCGTTCTCGCGCGGTTTCGCGCATATGGCGCTCAAGGCCGGCACGCCGATCGTGCCGGTGCTGATGGACTGCGACCCGCCCGCGTTCACCAAGCAGATGCGCTGGTACGACGTGCCGGCGCGAGCGTTTCGCATGCGCGTGAACGTACTCGATCCATTGCGCGTCGACCGGCTCGCGGCAGACGACACTACACCGGCTCTTGCTGCGCGCAGCGTGACGAGCGCCGTCGAAGCACACATGACTCAGCACCTGTTCGACTATGGATTCTTTAAAACTGGAAATTAAGCAGCTTCTGATCGAAGCTCTCGACCTGGAAGACTTGAGCCCCGCCGATATCGACGACGATGCACCGTTGTTCGATACCGACGGTATCGGTCTCGATTCGATCGATGCATTGGAAATCGGCATCGTGCTGCGCAAACAATATCAATTGACGATCGCCGCAAACGATGAACGTACGCGCGAGCACTTCCGCTCGATCAGCACGCTGGCCGCGCTGGTCGCGAGCCAGCGGGAAGCGGCGCAGGTTGCGAACGAAACTGACAAAAAAGGGGAATAAACCGTGTCCGAGGCAGAGATTCTTGAACGCATCCGCGCCATCTTCCAGGAGAACTTCGCAATCGAGCCCGAACGCGTGACGCCCGATGCGCACCTGTTCGAAGACCTCGATCTGGACAGCATCGACGCCGTCGATCTCGCGATCAAGCTGCAGGAAATGACGGGCCGCCGTATCAAGCCGGAAGAGTTCAAGTCGGTGCGCACGGTCGGCGACGTGATGGGCGCGGTCGAATCGCTGCTGGCGGCTCAAGGCTGATGCCAGCAGCGCGTTCGCGCACGCCGGCGCCCGACGAGCGCGCCGCGCCTGCCTGGTCCGCGGCTGAGCGCAACTGGGTGAAGGCAGTCGTGCAGGTACTGGTCAAGCTCGCGTATCCAGCGTTGATCCTGTGCGCATGGCGTTGGGACGCGCCACGTTATGTCGGCTGCATGCTGTTTGCAATTCTGTGGCTGCAGCGTTGGGCCGGCGGCGGTCCCGTTGCGGCTTCGCTGCGCCGCCTTTCCCCGATCGACTGGACGGTGGTGGGTTTGCTGAGCTGTGCGTCGGCCGCCATCGTATTGACCAACAGCGAGTTGCTGTTGCGCGTCTATCCGTCGCTCGTCAATCTCGGATTGCTGATCGCATTCGGAGCGACGCTCGTGCGCGGGCCGTCGATGATCGAAAAATTCGCGCGTCTCGGCAACCCGAATCTGCCGGCGGGCGCAGTGCGCCATACGCGGCGCGTTACTCAGATGTGGTGTGTGTTCTTTCTGCTAAACGGCGCTTTTTCCGCCTATACCGCGCTCTACTGGAGCCGCGCGAGCTGGTCGCTCTATAACGGCGCGATTGCGTATGTGCTGATCGGTGCGTTGCTGATCGCGGAAGTCATCTGGCGTTACCTCGTCGTGCTGCCGAGAGCCGCGCGTTCGGAGGCGACATGATCGCGCTGCACGATCTGTTGTCGGCGCCGCTTGACGCAGCCGCGTCCGCCGCGCCTGTTTGCCGCGATGGCGGCGCGGTGTTCGACCGCGCGGTTTTTCGCGCACGCGTTGGAACGCTGGCTGCGGTCGTTCAATCGCACGCCGCGCAACGCTACGCATTATGTATCGACGATCCGTTCGACTTCGCGTGCGCGCTATTCGCGCTGTTTGCATCCGGCAAGGAGCCGGTGATTCCCGCAAATGCGGCGCCCGGTTATCTCGCTGATCTCGCCGATGCCTACGACGTCGTATTGACCAACGCCGCTTTGCCGCCGCATGCGCAAACCGATGCGCCCGCGCAGGCGCTGAACGCACGCATCGACCCGCAAGCCCCGCTCACGCTTTATACGTCAGGCAGCAGCGGCCGTCCGAAGCCGATCCGCAAAACGCTCGCGCAGTTCAACGCCGAAGTGCACACGCTCGAACAGCAGTGGGGCGCGCTGGTCGGCGATGCAACGATGCTCGCGAGCGTGCCGCATCACCACATTTACGGCCTGCTGTTCCGCGTGATGTGGCCGCTTGCCGCGGGCCGCGCATTCGACCGCGAACTCAGCATTGAACCGCTGCATCTGCAAACGCAGATCGCGCGATGCGGTGCGGCCGTGATCGTGTCGACGCCCGCGCAGTTGTCGCGTTGGCCCGCGTTGCCGGGCTTCGTCGCATTGACGCCTGCGCCCCGCGCGTTTTTTTCGTCGGGCGGTCCGCTCACGCTCGAAGCCGCGCAGGCATATGCCGCGGCCTACGGCGCAGCGCCGCTCGAAATCTATGGCAGCACGGAAACGGGCGGCATTGCGTGGCGCCGCCAGGATCGGACGGATGCATGGCAACCCGTGACCGGCATCGAGGTGCGTTGCGACGAGGACGGCGCGCTCAACGTGCGCTCGCCGCATCTCGACCATAGCGGCTGGCATCGCACCGACGACAAAATCAAGTTTGACGCGCAAGGCCGCTTCCGTTTGCTGGGCCGCCTCGATCGCGTTCTCAAACTCGACGGCACACGCGTGTCGCTGCCGGAACTCGAAGCGCGTCTCGCCCTGCACCCGTGGGTCGCGCAAGCGGCGATCGTGCCGCTCGAAGGCGGCGCGCGCGAGCGCGTCGGCGCTGTCGTCGCGTTGACGGACGCCGGTAATGACGCGTTACGCGACGACGGACGTGTGCTGCTCGCGCAGAATTTGCGGCGGCATCTAGCCGATTATGTCGATGCCGTCGTGTTGCCGCGCCATTGGCGCTTCCGTCTCGCTTTGCCGTTCGATGCACGCGGCAAGCTGCCGGTGTCCGCTGTCGCCGCGGCGTTCGAGCCGCGCGCCGACGGCGTCGAAGTGCTGGCTGAAGCACGCGGCGGCCACCATGGCGAGACGCTGCATTACGAGTTGCGCGTGCCCGCCACGCTGGTGCATTTCGCCGGCCACTTTCCCGGCCTGCCGATTCTGCCGGGCGTGGTCCAGGTCCATTGGGCAATCCGCCTCGCCGCCGAGCAACTGCCGTGCGTGCGCGGCGTTGCGTCGATCGATCGTCTGAAATTCATGGCGCCCGTTTCGCCGGGCGCGGTGCTCAAGCTAACGCTCGCACACGATGCCGCGCGTCAGCGCGTGCAGTTCGCGTACCGGTTCAACGAGCGCGACTGCGCATCCGGCGTGATCGTGTATCGGGAGGACGCTTGACGAACTTCGCTCCCTGCATCGTCATTCCGATCTACAACCACAAAGATGCGATCGGCGCGACCGTCGAGCATCTCGCGGTACACGGCTTGCCGATTTTTGTCGTCGACGACGGCAGCGACGAAGCGACCCAGCAGGTGCTCGCCGAACTCGCACGAGAACGCGGGGCGCAGCTTACGTTGCTGCGCCTGCCGGTCAACGGCGGGAAAGGCGCAGCCGTGATGGCGGGTCTGCGCGCCGCGCGCGACGCCGGTTATACGCATGCGTTGCAAATCGATGCCGACGGCCAGCACGATGCCACCGATGTGCCGCGCTTCCTCGAAGCTGCGCGCGCCGAGCCGGGCGCGGTGATTCTGGGTCGTCCCGTCTATGACGAAAGCGTGCCCAAAGCCCGCCTCTACGGCCGTTATCTGACGCATGTGTGGGTGTGGATCGAAACGCTTTCGCTGACCATCTGGGATTCGATGTGCGGCTTTCGCCTGTATCCGCTCGCGCTGGCCTGCAAGCTGATCGACAGCGTGGAACTGCCCACGCGCATGGACTTCGACATCGCAATTCTGGTTCGCCTCCATTGGCGGCGCGCCGCGTTTCGTTCCATCCCCACACGTGTCACCTATGCGAGCGACGGCGTTTCGCATTTCGACGTGCTGTGGGACAACGTGCGTATCAGCCGCAGTCATACGCGGCTCGTGTGCGGCATGCTGCTTCGTCTGCCGATGCTGATCGCGCACAAGTTCATGCCGCGGCGCGCCGTTGCTGCCGACGTGCAAAGCGAGCCCGGCGCACAGGACTGGTGGCGTATCGCCGAACGCGGCAGTCACCTCGGCATGTCGTTACTCGCGCTCAGTTGCAAGCTGTTCGGCCGCCGTTTCACCGCGCTGTGGCTGCATCCGATTGTCGCGTATTTTCTGTTGACGGGCCGTGCGGCTCGCGAAGCGTCGGCCAATTACTTCAGGCGTCTGCACGAGGCCGCGCCGAACGGCGCTACGCCACGGCCCGGCTGGCTGTCCGCGTATCGTCATATGCTGGCCTTCGCGCAGTCGGGCTTCGACAAGCTCGCTGCGTGGTCTGGCCGCGTCAATGATTCCGATGTCCGCTTCGACGACTCTTCGGCGTTCGAAGCACTGGTTGCGAGCGGCAAAGGCGCGCTGGTGATCGGCGCGCATCTGGGCAATCTTGAGATGACGCGTGCGCTCGCCGCGCAGGGCGCGTATGCGAAAGTCACCGCGGTCGTCTATACCGAGCATGCGCGGCGTTTCAACAGCGTGCTCGCGTCGGCGAATAGCGGGTTCGCGCGGCATTTGCTGGAAGTCGCCGACTTCGGGCCCGACACCGCGATGATGATGCAAGAGCGTGTCGATGCGGGTGAGTTGCTCGTGATTGTCGGCGATCGCGTGCCCGCGCATGAAGCAGGACGCACGACAGAGGCGAATTTTTTAGGCGCAACGGCGCCGTTCGCACAAGGCCCGTATGTGCTCGCGCATGCGCTCGGCTGTCCCGTCTATCTGTTCTTCTGCCTGAAAGAGCGCGACGGTTACCGTCTTTACTTCGAGCCCTTCGCGGAGCGCATCGAATTGCCGCGCCGCGACCGCACGCAGCATCTCGCAGCCTGGGCCCAGCGTTATGCCGTACGTCTCGAACACTACTGCCGCAAGGCCCCTTATCAATGGTTCAACTTCTTCGATTTCTGGGCCAGCCCCAAGCGAGGCGCGAATGGCCGAACATGATCTGATCGACACGCCGGAAGCCGGCGCGCATGCGGTTATACATCGCGGCGGCAACGCGGCCCCGGTCGTGATCGGCGGGCGCAAGCTGAGTATCGAAGAGGTCGTCGCAATCGCCCAGCATCGCGCGCCGGTTGCGTTGAACGCGGACCCCGCGTGGCGCGCCCGCATCCAACGCGGCGCGGATTTTCTGCGTAGGCATCTCGCGGAAGGCGCAACCGTCTACGGCGTCAACACGGGTTATGGCGATGCCTGCGTGGTCGACGTACCGATGGAACTGGTCGAAGCGTTGCCCTTGCAACTCACGCGTTATCACGGCTGCGGTATGGGCCAATATCTCGACGACGCACAGACGCTCGCGGTCATCGCCGCGCGCCTCAACTCGCTCGCGTACGGGTTTTCCGGCGTGCGTCCGGTGCTACTCGAACGCCTCGCGGACCTCGTCAATCACCGGATACTGCCGCGCATTCCCGCTGAAGGCTCGGTCGGCGCGAGCGGCGATCTCACACCGCTGTCGTATGTCGCCGCGGCGCTCGCGGGCGAACGCGAAGTCGTGTTCGAAGGACGACTGCGCGACGTCCGCGAAGTGTGGAGCGAACTCGGGCAGACGCCACTCACGCTCGCGCCCAAAGAAGGCCTCGCGCTGATGAACGGTACGGCGGTCATGACCGGACTCGCGTGTCTCGCGTTCGTGCGCGCCGATCATTTGACTCGGCTGAGCGCGCGCCTGACTGCGCTTTGCACAGTGGCGCTGGACGGCCGCGCCGCGCATTTCGACGCCACGCTCTTCGAAGTCAAACCGCATGCCGGCCAGGCCGAAGTCGCCGCATGGATTCGCGACGATCTCGACGGGCGCGACGATACGCCCGGCCATCGCTTGCAGGATCGCTATTCGATTCGTTGTGCGCCGCATGTGATCGGCGTCGCGCGCGACGCGTTGAGCTGGGTGCGTCGCGACATTGAAAACGAGTTGAATAGCGCGAACGACAATCCGTTGATCGATCCGGACAGCGAGCGCGTCTTGCACGGCGGCAACTTCTACGGCGGCCATATCGCGTTCGCGATGGATTCGCTAAAGGTCGCCGTCGCCAATCTCGCCGATCTGATGGACCGGCAACTGGCGCTGCTTGTCGACGTGAATTTCAACAATGGCTTGCCGCGCAACCTGACCGGCGCGGCGCCCGCGCGCGCGGCCATCAATCACGGCTTCAAGGCCGTGCAGATTTCGTCGTCCGCGTGGACAGCCGAGGCGCTCAAGAACACGATGCCAGCGAGCGTGTTCTCGCGTTCGACCGAGGCTCACAATCAGGACAAGGTCAGCATGGGCACCATCGCGGCGCGCGACTGCTTGCGCGTGCTGGAGCTGACCGAACAGGTGGCCGCCGCGCACGCACTCGCCACGGTGCAGGCGGCGCGGCTGCGTCTGAGAATCGACAGCGCGACGCCGGTGCCCGCGCCGCTGGAAACGTTCATGGAACACGTCGGCGCGCAATCGCGTTTCGTCGACGAAGACCGCGCGCTCGAACCCGACCTGCGCGCGCTGACAGCGCGGATCGCCGCAGGCGAGTTGCTGCACGACTATCGCGGAGGTGCGCAGGGATGAGCGCGAGCACAACTCATAACGTACTGACTGCGAGCGCGATCGTCGAAGTGCCGTTCCACGACGTCGACGCGATGAACGTGTGCTGGCACGGTCACTATCTGAAGTACTTCGAGATCGGCCGAGCGGCGCTGTTGCGCGCGTTCGATTACGACTACCGCGAAATGCAGGCGTCGGGTTATCTGTGGCCGATCGTCGAAGTGCATCTGAAGTATGTCCGTCCGGCCACTTACGGTCAGAAGATCGACGTGCGTACGCAACTGCTCGAACACGAAAATCGCATGAAAATAGGCTATGAAATCGTCGATTGCGCATCCGGCACGCGGCTCACCAAGGGCTTTACGATTCAGGTCGCCGTGCATGCGGCCACGCAGGAACTGCAGTTCGTGTCGCCGCCGGTCGTCTTCGAAAAACTGGAGCGGGTATGGGGACGATAACTGGCGGCGCGCGGCTAACGCGCGCTCTGGGTGCGGTTCTGGTGGCAGGCGCGCTGTTCGCTGCGGCTTGCCCGGCGCATGCGGCGCCTACCGACGGCAATCCGGCACTGGTGTCGCAGATTGCCTCGCATCTCGCGGCGGCGAATGGCGTGCGTGCGCAATTCACGCAAACGCAGACACTTGCCGCGATGAAACAGCCGCTCGTCAGCACCGGCTCATTGCTGTTTCTGCGTGAGCGCGGCGTGATCTGGCAAATCGCCACGCCGTACAAGGCCACGTACGTGATCACCGATGCAGGTGTCGCCGAATTCGATGCCAACGGCCAGCGCGTCACGACACACAGCGCGCAAGGCGCGCGCGGCGTCGCGCAAGTCTCGAAGATGATGCGCGCAATGCTCGGCGGCGACCTGTCCGCGCTGTATTCGCAATTCGACGTGCGGGCCGAAGGCAGCGCTGCGCACTGGCGCATGCAACTCACGCCGAACCAGCCGCAGATCGCGCAATCCGTCAAAGGCTTGCAGATGAGCGGAGGCGATTATCTGCAAAGCTTGCGCGTTGCGCTGGCTAACGGCGATACGACACAACTCGACTTCACGAAGAGCGAGGCCGTCAACGAACCTGCGTCCGCCGAACGCAGCCTGCTCGGGATGCCGTAATGGACTTGCTGCAACCCAGGTCCGCGAGACAGACATGGGGCATGCGCGCCGCGTGGCTGCTGCTCGCGCTCGTCGCGGGGCTGTATTGCGGCTGGCGTTTCGCGGGACCGTCGCCGTTGCAGACCAATCTGCTTGCGCTGTTGCCCGCGACAGAAGCGGACCCTGTCGCCGAGAAAGCCGTCGATACGCTCGCGAGCGCGCTTGGCGATCGCACCGTTTTCCTCGTCACGAGTCGCGACGATGCGCACGCAAAAGCGGCCGCGAAACAGCTTGGCGCATCGCTGCAAAAGAGTGGTGCATTCGCTTCGGTGACGGCGGAGTTGCCGCCGTTCGATCTGTCGCAAATCGGCGCGCTGTATCTGCCGTATCGCTTCGGTTTGCTGACGCCCGCTGACCGCGTGGCAATCGTAAGCGGTAGTGCATCGGGTCCGACGTTGCATGACGCGCTCGCGCAGCGAATCTACAGCCCGTTGCGCGGCGGTCTCACGACATCGCTGTCCGACGATCCGTTTGGCTGGCTCGAACATTGGCTCGACAATCTGCCGCTTGCGACATCGAACCTCGAACTGGAGGATGGACTGCTGGTATCGCATCAAAGCGATGCGACAAGCGTGCTGATTGTCGCGACATTGCCCGGCTCCGCCTACGAAACCGGAACCCAACGCGCGGTACTGGCCGCGCTTGCGCGGGGCGAGAGCGCGCTGAAGCAGGCGTTCCCCGACGTCTCAGTGGCGCGAACCGGCGCCGTCTTCTACGCCGAATCCGCGCGCAGCGCATCGGAGCGCGAAGTGCATCTGATTGGCGTTGCATCGCTCGTCGGCATTGCGTTGCTGATGATGTGGGTGTTCCGCTCGCCGCGTCTGCTGCTGCTCGGCTTTGTTTCGACCGCGCTCGGCATCGTGTGTGCACTCGCGCTCACGCTGCTCGTATTCGGCAAGCTGCATCTGTTGACGCTCGTGTTCGGCGCGAGCCTGATCGGCGAAGCGGTCGACTATTCGATCCAGTATTTTGTCGTCTATCTCGACGCAAACCGCAATTGGGACGCGCGGCGAGGCGCGCGCGCCGTGCGTCCCGCGTTGTCGGTCGCGCTCGCCACGAGCCTGCTCGGCTACGCGATTCTCGCGTGGGTGCCGTTTCCCGCGCTCAAGCAGATCGCATGCTTTGCGATGGCGGGCATCGTGACGGCGTTCGCGTCGGTAATGTGGCTGTTGCCCGCATTGCTGCCCGATGCGCCGAAGCGCAGTCCGCAGCGCCTTTTCGAGAGCGCGGCGCACTTGCTGAGCGTGTGGCATCGCACGATCGGCGGCAAGCGCGCAGAGTTCGTCGCCATGCTGTTGCTGATTGCCGCAATTCCCGGCTGGCTGCGTCTAACCAGCGACGACGATATACATCTGCTGATCCAGCGCGATCCGTCGCTCGTCGCGCAGGAGCACAAGGTGCGCGAGGCAGTCGGCGTCGATAACAGCGCGCAGTTCTTTGTGGTGCGTGGCGAGACGGCAGAGGTCGTGTTGCAGCGCGCGCAAGCGCTCGGCACGAAACTGGACGCACTGAACGGCACGGCGAACAAGGTCGGCGGTTATCAATCGGTTGCGCAATTCGTGCCGTCCGCACAGCAGCAGAATCAAGCCCGGGCGTTGCTCGCACAGCATGTGTTCGACGATCCCGCCGCATTGCGACGCACGCTGCTGCAAGCCGGATTCAAGGACGACGTCGCCGACGCGTGGATTGCCGCGCAAGCCAGGCCGCAACCGCTTCTTACCGTCGACCGGTGGCTCGCCGCACCGTGGTCGCAACCGTATCGGCATCTGTGGCTCGGCAAGGTCGATGTATCCAGCAACGCGTATGCGGCGATCGTCATTCCGCAAGGCGTGACGCCTCACAACGAGCGTGCCTTGATCGACACCGCGCGGACGCTGCCGGGCGTCGTGTTCGTCGACAAGGCAGCGAGCGTGTCCCGGCTGTTTGGCGCTTATCGCGTGGAGAGCGGCTGGTGGCTCGCGGGCGCGCTGGCTCTCGTACTGATTCTGCTGATCGTGCGATATGCCGCGCTGGAAGTGGCTCGCGCAGACGCGGCAAAGCGGGTGCCGTTGCGATACCGCATGCGCGGCGGCGTCATGGTGACACTGCCCGTGCTGCTGGCCGTCGGCGTCACGCTCGCGGCATTCGGCTATGCGCGGGTTCCGCTAAATCTCTTCAACTGGCTCGCGCTGATGCTCGTACTTGGCGTCGGTGCGAATTACGCAGTGTTTTTGCGCGAAGGATGCCTGCGTGCGGACGCGAATCTCGGCGCGGTATGGACCGGCGTATTGTTGTCCGCGGCCACCACGCTGCTGTCGTTCGGCATGCTCGGCATAAGCGCAATGCCCGCATTGAAAAGTTTTGGCGCGACGCTTGCGCTCGGCATCGCCGTATCGGTATTGCTTGCGCCGATCGGCATGCCACCGGAATCCAGGAGGACCGCATGAAGGCGCCACCCGTTTATTTGCATGGGCTCGGCATGATCAACGCGCTCGGCGGGGACCTCCAAAGCATCGTGCCGGCCCTCGGCGCCGCCGATGCGCAAGGCATGGGGACCGTGCATACAGGTATCGGCGACGCGTTCGTCGGCAGCGTGTTGTCGTCGCTCGATCTCGCGCCGCCCGC
>NZ_DASXHN010000304.1:0-22774 GCF_036488505.1 Paraburkholderia sp.
GAAACGATGAAGAAGGTCGTCTCGAAGATGCATCTGGGTGAGATCACGATCGCTTACGGCATGACGGAGACGAGCCCAGTGTCGTTCCAGAGTTCGACGACGGATCCGCTCGACAAGCGGACCACGACTGTGGGCCGCATCCAGCCGCATCTCGAAGTGAAGATCATCGATCCGCTTGGCCACATCGTGCCGCTCGGCGAGACCGGCGAGCTTTGCACGCGCGGCTACTCGGTCATGCTCGGCTACTGGGGCGACGACGCGAAGACGCGCGAAAGCATCGTCGACGGTTGGATGCACACCGGCGATCTGGCCACGCTTGATAGCGACGGATACTGCAATATCGTCGGCCGCCTGAAGGACATGCTGATTCGCGGCGGTGAAAATATTTATCCACGGGAAATCGAGGAGTTTCTGTTTCGCCACCCGAAGATTCAGAGCGTGCAGGTGTTCGGCGTGCCCGACGCGAAATATGGCGAGGAAGTCTGTGCATGGGTCGTCCTGCGCTCAGGCGAACAGGCAACGGCGGAAGAGGTCCGCGCGTTCTGCGAGGGACAAATCGCACACTACAAGGTGCCGAGATACGTGCGTTTCGTTGACGAATTACCGATGACCGTGACCGGCAAGGTGCAGAAATTCATCATGCGCGAAAGGATGATCCGTGAGTTGAAGCTGGAAGAAAGCAAGACGGCATGAGGGGGCCGCGGCGGTCGCGTCAGCCGACGGGAATAATGATGGTGGCAGACCGCGCGGTGGCCTTGGTACCCTGCGCAAACGTTTGAGCAGGCGAAAAAAAAGCGGGCCTGGAGCCCGCTAAAAACCACACGCTACGGGGTTAGCGCGAGGAGACCAAAGTTGGAACCGACTATCACGGCGACCCTGCGCCGACTACGGTCCCAGCAGGGATGCCCCTTCTCAGGGCTTCGGCAGCGCCGACCGGCAGATGCATCGTATCCGCTCACACCACGCACCCAGCCACATCCGTGTTGAAACCGTTGAAGGCATTGTGGGCGAATTACTCTACTGGCGCGGTAACAAAGTGTTTCAGGTTGTAACGCCCGCCAGGCAAGGCGCTGCGGGATTTATTGCTAAATTTTCGGCTTCGGAACGCCGTTTTTACCGATGACTGGAGGGTAATTCGATGCGACGGATCGATGCGTTTTCACGCGCCTCTCGCGTTGTTTCGAGATCAATCGATCGCTCGTGAAGTGGTTAGCCGTGCATCGTTGGTGCGGCCAAATGCACGTGTCGCCGCACCATCATGCATCCCCGATTTCGTCTGCCGAAAGCGTAAGGACGTGCGGCGCACAGCGCTTCGTTGCCGTCGGTTGCGAACGTTAAAGGGGAGGATGGAACCGTCCGACGCAAGATGGGCCGGTCTTTTTTCGGCCTGCCGCAGGCCGGTCGGTTACATCCTCCCTAGCGAGAGAGATCTGCCGACAGTCGAAGCTGGCCGCCCTGCGAAGCGAAAAATTGGGGGTGGCCAGCCAGCGCTACTAGCTTCACTTCAGCCATTTATCCGAGATGGCCTGATATTCGCCGGTCGCTCGCGCAAGATGGAGCCACTGGTCGACGTACTGCTGGAATGCGACGTCTCCGCGCGGCAGCAGCCACGCCTTCTCACCGTACTGGAACGGCTTGTCTGGGTGCACCGAACACAGACCCGGATTCAACTTCTGCTGCAGCAGTGTCTCCGACGCATCCGTCACCATGACGTCCGCCTTGCCCGCGAGGATCTGCTTGAAGATCGTCACGTTATCCGGATAAACGGTGACGCTCGCGTGCGGGAAGTACTGCTTCGCGAAACGCTCGTTGGTGCCACCCGGATTCACGATGACTCGTACGTTCGGCTGGTCGATCTGGGCGACCGTCTGGAACTTGTTGACGTCGTCACAGCGGACGATCGGTGTCTTGCCGTCGATCATATAAGCCTGCGTAAAAAACGCGTGCTTCTGGCGATCCAGCGTGGGCGATACGCCGCCGATGCCGATGTCGCATTTGGCGACAAAGTCGTTCATCAGATTCGACCATGACGTCTTGACGAACTCCACCTTCACGCCGAGCGATTTGGCGAGCGACTCGGCCATGTCGATATCGATACCTTCGAACTGCCCGTCCCCTTTGTAAAACGAATACGGCTTGTAGTCGCCGGTCGTGCAGGCGCGCAGCGTGCCCCGGCTCATGATGTCGTCGAGCCGGGAAGGCGCGGCGGCCGTGCTTTGCGCGCTGGCTACGCCCACGTGCATCAGAAAGCCGGCGAGAGCGCCGAGCATTGCGAGAGCTGCCCTGTTCATCGAGTCTCCTTGTTGTGTGTAGTTAATTGGTAAAGCTGCCGGATAGTAGCCCGGCAACGCGAGCTTGAACATTAGCCATTCAGCCAGGTCGGGATGATCCGGCCGCGACAGCGAACGCGCAAACCCATGCCCACCGCGCCCGCGGCACACGCAGCCCCTCGCGGTTAAACCCGTGAGCCCCACACCAGGCCATCCGCCCCACAGTTATTGCCCCACTGACGTGCATTGAGGCGGGCAGGCTCCGGTAAAATGCTCCATTGCCCTCAGCCTCAGCAGTCCCACGTGCCCCATCAACTCCTGAACGACACTTTTCTGCGCGCGCTGCTGCGCCAGCCGACCGACTACACGCCGATCTGGCTGATGCGCCAGGCTGGCCGTTATCTGCCGGAGTACAACGCCACGCGCACTCGCGCGGGCAGTTTTCTCGGCCTTGCGAAGAACCCGGCTTTCGCGACGGAAGTCACGTTGCAGCCGCTCGAACGGTATCCGCTCGACGCCGCGATTCTGTTCTCCGACATCCTGACGGTCCCCGACGCGATGGGCCTGGGGCTGGAATTCGTCAACGGCGAGGGGCCGAAATTCGCCCACCCGGTGCGCACTGAAGACGACGTCGCGCGCCTCGCGGTGCCGGATATCGACGCGACGCTGCGCTATGTGACCGACGCGGTGCGCGAGATCCGCGTCGCGCTCAAGGACGCGCAAGGCCGCCAGCGCGTGCCGCTGATCGGTTTTTCGGGTAGCCCGTGGACACTCGCTTGCTATATGGTCGAAGGCGGCGGCTCGGCGGACTTTCGTACCGTCAAGTCGATGCTCTATGCGCGTCCCGACCTGCTGCACCGGATTCTCGACATCAACGCGCGCTCGGTCGCGGCTTATCTGAATGCGCAGATCGAAGCCGGCGCGCAAGCCGCAATGATTTTCGACACATGGGGTGGGGCGCTCGCGGACGGCATCTATCAGCGCTTCTCGCTGCACTACATTCAGCAGGTAGTCGCGCAGCTGAAGCGCGAACACGACGGCGCAAAGATCCCGGTGATCGCTTTCACGAAGGGCGGCGGCCTGTGGCTAGAGGACATCGCCGCGAGCGGCGTCGACGCGGTCGGCCTCGATTGGACCGTCAATCTCGGCCGCGCGCGCCAGAGCGTCGGCGGCAAGGTCGCGCTACAGGGCAACATCGATCCGTCGGTGCTATTTGCGCCGCCCGCTGCGATCCGCACGGAAGTGCGCGTTGTGCTGGACAGCTTTGGCAACCATCCGGGGCACATTTTCAACCTCGGCCATGGCATCTCGCAATTTACGCCGCCGGAGCATGTCGCCGAGCTGGTCGACGAGGTGCATCGCCACAGCCGCGCGATTCGCAGCGGCGCGCACACTCCGGTGTGATGCCGTAATCGTTACCAGTCTTGCTGCATTGCAGCGAGCTGGGCTCTGCGTCTAGGACCGAACCTGCCGCGGAGAGGCCGTCAGATGTGGGTTTCGCGAATGTCAAGACTTGACTTATGCACATTCGCCACGTTGCGGCGCAGTACAAGCCTTGATCGCGCTGCGACCCTTGCGCACTGTCGACACATCTGATCTAAGCCTTGTCTGGCAAGGGTTTGCGGGGGACGCGAGGAAATGTGCGAAAGCCCACAGAAGGCCGCCCGGAGGCCGTTTGGGGCCTCCACGAGCGAAGTTTTCAACAAAGTTATCCACAGGCGCCGAGCCGATTTGCAATTGTTCAGCGGAATCCAAAACTTAGCGGCGAATTTAAAGTTTTACTTTAACTTCGGCGCCGCCGCCTCGTTCGATGGCGTCCTAGAGTCGCGGCTTCACTTCGTCGCGGCTGGTTTCGTCCATCACGCCGCGTGAGCGACCTGTTCGTCCGCGTCGCGCTCGACCATCCTCTGCCGACCTTGTTCGACTATCGCTGGGGCGCGCCCGAGGCCGCCGTGCCGGGTACGCTGGTCAGCGTACCTTTCGGCAAGCGGCATGTGGTGGGGCTCGTATGCGAAGTAGTCACTCACAGCGAGGTGCCAGCTGAGCGCCTGCGAGCGGTGGACAGGATTTGCACCGCGTGTCCGCCGGTGTCCGCGCACTGGATCGCGCTCGCCAAATTCGCCGCGGACTACTACCAGCGGGGCCTCGGCGAAGTGGCGCTGCCCGCGTTGCCGCAGGCGTTACGCGATGCGTCGCGCTGGGCGCGGCTGTTCGCCCCGGAAGAACGCTACCAGCTGACGCCGGAGGGCCGTGCGGCGCTGCCCGACGCGCTGCCGGCCCGCGCGACGGCACTCCGGGCGCTCGCACAGGCGCTGGCCGAGCGCCACTTCCTGCTTGCCGCTGACGCCCGCGCGCTGCACCCGAAGGCACTCGCGGCCCTCGACACGTGGCAGGGGGCCGGCTGGGTCCAACGCGATGTGATCGAAGCCGCCGCGGTGCCAGCTTCCGCGGCATCGCCGGACGCACCGGCGCCCACCCTCCCCACGCTCACCGACGAACAGACGATGGCTGTCGAAGCGATCCGCAACGCGGACGGCTTCGCACCGTTCCTGCTGCACGGCGTGACGGGCAGCGGCAAGACCGAGGTCTATCTGCGCGCGCTCGCCGACATTCTCGCCGCGAAGCCCGACGCGCAGGCACTCGTGCTGGTGCCCGAAATCAACCTGACGCCGCAGTTCGAGGCGGCCTTCCGCGCCCGCTTTGCCGCGCTCGACGACACCGCCATCGTTACGCTGCACAGTGGTCTGGCGGAAGGCGAGCGGGCCCGCAACTGGTTCGCCGCGCACACGGGCCGTGCGCGCATCGTGCTCGGCACGCGGCTCGCGGTGCTCGCGTCGTTGCCGCATCTGTCGATAATCGTGGTCGACGAAGAGCACGACCCGGCCTACAAGCAGCAGGAAGGGCTGCGCTATTCGGCGCGCGATCTCTCGATTTATCGTGCGAAGCAGCTTGGCGTGCCGGTCGTACTGGGCTCGGCGACGCCGTCGCTGGAGAGCTGGTGGCAAGCCGATCAAGGGCGCTACCAACGACTCACGCTGTCGCGCCGGGCCGTCGCCGAGGCCGTGCTGCCCCCGGTGAAGCTGATCGACCTCGAAGACGAGCGCCGTCGTGGCCGGGCGTCGCTCGACGGCCTGTCGGGGCCCCTGATCGCCGCGCTCAAAACCCGGCTCGAACGCGGCGAGCAGAGCCTCGTGTTTCTGAATCGTCGCGGCTACGCGCCACAACTCGCCTGCGACGCCTGCGGCTGGGTCGCCGGCTGCCCACGCTGCAGCGCCTACGTCGTGCTGCACAAGCCCGAGCGCGCACTACGCTGCCACCATTGCGGCTGGGAGTCGCGCATCCCCCGTTCGTGTCCGGAATGCGGCAACGTCGATATCGCGCCGATGGGGCGCGGCACGCAGCGCGTCGAGGAAACGCTCGCGAGCGCGGTGCCGGGCGCCCGCGTGCTGCGCATCGATGCGGACAGCACGCGCCGCAAAGGCAGCGCGCAGGCGCTGTTTTCGGACGTGCACGCGGGCGAAGTCGATATCCTCGTCGGCACGCAGATGATCGCAAAGGGGCACGATTTCCAGCGCGTGTCGCTGGTCGGTGTGATGAACGCCGATACCGCGCTTTTTTCCCACGATTTCCGCGCCAGCGAGCGTCTTTTTGCGCAACTGATGCAGGTGAGCGGCCGCGCGGGCCGCGCGGGCCTGCCGGGCGAAGTGCTGGTGCAGACGCGCTATCCGCGTCACGCGCTGTATCACGCGCTAAGCCGCCACGACTACGTCGGCTTCGCCAATGCGACGCTCGCCGAGCGGCGCGACGCCCATCTGCCGCCGTTCGTCTACCAGGCGCTGCTGCGCGCCGAGGGGCGCACGCTCGAAGCAGCGCTCGCCTTTCTGCAGCAAGCTGCCGCCGAACTCGCCCGTCTCCCCGTCGCCGAGCGCGTGACCGCGTATGACGCGGTGCCGCTCACGATCGTCAAGGTGATGCACGTGCACCGCGCGCAGCTGCTGATCGAAAGCGCATCGCGCGCGGCGCTGCAGGCCACGCTGCGTGCGTGGCAGCCGCTGTTGCGCGGCCTGAAGGGCGTGTTGCGCTGGAGTCTCGAAGTCGACCCGCTCGACATCTGACGCCAGCGACCAGCCGCCGCGCGCCATACTTCTTTGCGTCATATTCATAGAGCGAATGATCGTTTCGCTTTGCCCGGGCGCTCACCTATAGTCGCCAAACCGGCGCAATTTCGGACAAACGACAACAACTTCGCGCCGGTGCCACTTAACTTCTAGCGGGGCATCTGCAATGAGCGACACCCATCACAGCGTGCCGGGGAGCGGCGCGCCGGTCCAACGGCAAGGTACACAAAGCACGCAGACCACGGCAACGGGCGGCGGCTTCTCGCTGACCGAAGACTGGCTTGCCGCCGCCGTCGGCCTGCTCCTCATCGTGATTGCCTGGGCATTGTTCGCGACGGGCGGCAGCATCAAGTGGCTCGCGGTGGCGCCGGCCAAATGGTCGAACATCGGTCAGGCCGCGCAAGACTTCGCCCGGCATCTTCCAGGTTACGTCGCGCTGTTCGTCACGTTTGGGCTGTTATTTGGCGCAAGCGTCACGCTGCTCAGGCAACGCGCCGGAGCGTTTCTGTCAGCGTTCCTGGTCGTGTTCGTGGTTTCCGCGCTGATCCTGATACTGGGCGCGTGGGTGAATGCGTCGAAGTACAACCTCGAGCCGCCGCTCGTCGCACTGGCACTCGGGCTCATCGTGTCGAACGTGTTTACTCTGCCGCAATGGCTGTCGGCCGGACTGCGCGTCGAGTTCTACATCAAGGTGGGCATTGTGCTGCTCGGCGCGACGCTGCCGTTCACGTTGCTCGCGTGGGCCGGGCCGGTGGCGGTCGCGCAAGCGACCATCGTGTCGCTCGTGACGTTCTTCGTGATCTTCTTCGCCGCGCGGGCGTTCGGGCTCGACCGGCGCTTTGCCGCCGTGCTGGGCGTCGGCGGCGCCGTATGCGGCGTGTCGGCGGCGATCGCGATTGCCGGCGCGGTGCGTGCGAAGCGCGAGCAAGCGTCGGTTGCGATTACGCTGGTCGTGCTGTGGGCGATCGTGATGATCTTCGTGCTGCCGTTCGCGTCGCGCTCGCTCGGGCTGTCGACGGCCGTCGCTGGCGCATGGATCGGCACCTCCGAGTTCGCCGACGCGGCCGGCATCGCGGCCGCGCAGGCTTACGGTGATTTCGCGCGGCAAGCGGGCGGCGCGCTCGCCGGTGTACCGGATGCGTCGTTGCAGGCGTTCACGCTGATGAAGGTGGTGGGCCGCGATATCTGGATCGGCATCTGGGCGTTCGTGCTCGCGCTGGTCGCGACGACGCGCTGGGAGGCGCAGGACAGCGGCGTAACGGCGCGCGCGAATCCCGGCGAGATATGGGCGCGTTTCCCGAAGTTCGTGCTCGGATTCGTGATCGCGTCGGCCCTGGTGACGTGGATCGCGAGCCATTACTCGCTCGCCGACTATCGCAAGGTCGTCACGCCGCAGTTCGTCGCGCCGATCACGGTGCTGCGCACGTGGGCGTTCACCTTCTGTTTCCTCAGCATCGGTTTGACGACGCGCTTCCGCTCGTTGGCGGCGACCGGGCTCAAACCGTTCCTCGCGTTCACGGCGGGCGTCGCGGTCAATGTCGTGATTGGCTATGTGCTATCCGCCCATGTATTCGCGTCGTACTGGAACAGCCTGGGGCAAGGCTCGTGAAGACGTCGATGCCGGGCGAACGCTTCGCGCGCGCGGCGACGACCGCGCACGTGCCGTGCTGCGCGGCTTGCGTGCATCGTGTGGAGAATCGGGATGCGCTCGAGCAGCGCATTCCCGGCCTCGTGAGCTTCAGTTCGGGATTTGGCGCGAGCGTGGCCGATAGCCGGCTGTGTCGTCTGCATGACCAGCTCGTGTCGCCTCGCGATCGTTGCGCGCGATTCGAACCAGCCGCGCGGACCCAAACGCTTTTACCGCGCTGAGCCCGGCCGAATTCTGACGCGGGTTCACGCCACCCGTCGTCCCCTAGGTCCCCGGCATCAATGCCGCGCACCCGCGCGCGCAGTGGCTCATCCGCGGGGCGCGCCGCGCGCGCCGATTCCGGTCAATCGTTCGTCGCGGTTCGCGCCGTCTTCGCCGCCGGTCCACGCGATCCCGCTCGCGCGCGCTGTTCCTCTTCCTCCAGCTCGTGCCTGGTGGAGCCGCCGGTCGCGCCTCGAATGAAGAACACCGCACAAGCCGCGCACATCAACCAGATGCCGACTATTACCAGCCACTTTTCCATCTCACCAACCCTCGGGAACCCCGTTTATCTTTTTGCGCGCCTTGAACCGCGAACGGTTCGGGCCGCCTGCCGCCGCCTTTGCGTCCTTCTGTATATCGGCGCGTGAAGTCGTTTGATAAGGCTTATTGAGAAAAGAATCACGCCAGGGAAACTACCGATCGCAACCGCGCTGCAGCGAGCGTTGGCCGCTGGCCGCAAAGCCACGCCGCTTAAGGGTTTTAGCGGGGTGCAACCGACCGTTCCGTTTGGTTGCACCTTTTTATTTGAAGGCGTACGATTCGGCCAACTTAGTCTTTCATCAGGCCTGCGCCTGATCTCAAAGAAGGAAACATGGCTAGCACCACCCTTGGCGTCAAGGTCGATGACCTCCTGCGTTCCCGGCTCAAAGATGCCGCTACCCGTCTCGAGCGCACCCCGCACTGGCTGATCAAACAGGCGATCTTCGCGTACCTCGAAAAGATCGAGCATGGCCAGCTACCCGCTGAACTGTCCGGCACCACCGGTTCCGCGGACCTCGCCGATGGCGCGGCGGTCGACAACGACGAGGACGGCGCATCGCACCCATTCCTCGACTTCGCGCAGAACGTGCAGCCGCAGTCGGTGCTGCGCGCGGCGATCACCGCCGCATATCGCCGTCCGGAACCGGAGTGCGTGCCGTTCCTGCTCGGTCAGGCGCGTCTGCCGGTCAATCTCGCCAGCGACGTGCAAGCAATGGCCGGCAAGCTGGTCGAGACGCTGCGCTCGAAGAGCAAAGGCGGCGGCGTCGAAGGGCTGATCCACGAATTCTCGCTGTCGAGTCAGGAAGGCGTCGCGCTGATGTGTCTCGCCGAAGCGCTGCTGCGCATTCCCGATCGCGCGACCCGCGACGCGCTGATTCGCGACAAGATCAGCAAGGGCGACTGGAAATCGCACGTCGGCCAGGCACCGTCGCTGTTCGTCAACGCGGCGACCTGGGGGCTGATGATCACCGGCAAGCTGGTGACGACCAATAGCGAGACGAACCTGTCGTCGGCGCTCACGCGGCTCATCGGCAAGGGCGGCGAGCCGCTGATCCGCAAGGGCGTCGATATGGCGATGCGCCTGATGGGCGAGCAGTTCGTGACCGGCGAGAACATCTCCGAGGCGCTCGCGAACAGCCGTAAATACGAAGCGCGCGGCTTCCGCTACTCGTACGACATGCTCGGCGAGGCAGCGACCACCGAGGCGGACGCGCAGCGGTATTACGCGTCGTACGAGCAGGCGATCCACGCGATCGGCAAGGCCGCCGGCGGCCGGGGCATCTACGAAGGGCCGGGCATCTCGATCAAGCTGTCGGCGCTGCATCCGCGGTACTCGCGCGCGCAGCAGGAACGCACGATGAGCGAGCTGTTGCCGCGCGTGCGCTCGCTGGCGATCCTCGCGCGCCGCTACGACATCGGTCTGAATATCGACGCAGAAGAGGCGGACCGTCTCGAAGTGTCGCTGGATCTGCTCGAAGCGTTGTGCTTCGATCCGGAACTGGCCGGCTGGAACGGCGTCGGGTTCGTCGTGCAGGCGTACCAGAAGCGCTGCCCGTTCGTGATCGACTACCTGATCGATCTGGCGCGCCGCAGCCGTCACCGCATCATGGTGCGGCTCGTGAAGGGCGCGTATTGGGACACCGAAATCAAGCGCGCACAGGTGGACGGCCTCGAAGGCTATCCGGTCTACACGCGCAAGGTCTACACGGACGTGTCGTACCTGGCCTGCGCGAAGAAACTGCTCGGCGCGCCGGATGCCGTATATCCGCAGTTCGCGACGCACAACGCGCATACGCTGTCGGCGATCTACTACCTCGCCGGCAACAACTACTATCCTGGTCAGTACGAGTTCCAGTGCCTGCACGGCATGGGCGAACCGCTGTACGAAGAGGTCACGGGCCGCGACAAGCTGAACCGCCCGTGTCGCGTGTACGCGCCGGTCGGCACGCATGAGACGCTGCTCGCGTACCTCGTGCGCCGTCTGCTGGAAAACGGCGCGAACACGTCGTTCGTCAATCGGATCGCCGACGAAACGGTCGCGGTCAAAGACCTGATCGCCGACCCGGTCGAGGAAGCGTCGAAGATCGTGCCGCTCGGCGCGCCGCACGCGCGCATTCCGCTGCCGCGCCACCTGTACGGCGCCGAGCGTCTCAATTCGATGGGCCTCGATCTGTCGAACGAACATCGGCTCGCGTCGCTGTCCTCCGCGTTGTTGGCGAGCGCGCATCATCCGTGGCGCGCCTTGCCGATGCTTGGCGACGACGAGACCGTCGCGGGGGCCCCTCGCGACGTGCGCAATCCGGCCGACCAGCGTGACCTCGTCGGGACGGTCGTCGAAGCGAGCGCCGAGCAGGTGAGTGCAGCGCTCGCTCACGCGGTGGCCGCCGCGCCGATCTGGCAGGCGACGCCGGTCGAAGCGCGCGCCGATTGCCTCGCGCGCGCGGCCGATCTGCTCGAAGCGCAGATGCATACGCTGATGGGCCTGGTGGTGCGCGAAGCCGGCAAGTCGCTCGCAAACGCGGTGTCGGAGATTCGCGAGGCGATCGACTTCCTGCGCTATTACTCGACGCAAATCCGCGACGAGTTCTCGAACGACACGCATCGGCCGCTCGGTCCGGTCGTCTGTATCAGCCCGTGGAATTTCCCGCTGGCGATCTTCATGGGCCAGGTGGCCGCCGCGCTCGCGGCCGGCAACACGGTGCTCGCGAAACCCGCCGAGCAGACACCGCTGATCGCCGCGCAAGCGGTGCGGATTCTGCGTGAGGCCGGGGTTCCGGCCGGCGCGGTGCAACTGCTGCCGGGTGACGGGGAAACGGTTGGCGCGGCGCTCGTGGCCGATCCGCGCACCCGCGCGGTGATGTTCACCGGCTCGACGGAAGTCGCGCGTCTGATCAACAAGACGTTGTCTGGGCGCCTCGATCCGGACGGCAAGCCGATTCCGTTGATCGCGGAAACCGGTGGCCAGAACGCGATGATCGTCGACTCGTCGGCGCTCGCCGAGCAGGTGGTAGCCGACGTGCTGCAATCGTCATTCGACTCTGCCGGTCAACGATGTTCGGCGTTGCGCGTTCTTTGTCTACAGGACGACATCGCGGACCGCACGCTGGAGATGCTGACGGGCGCGATGCGCGAGCTGGCGGTCGGCAATCCGGACCGTCTGTCGACCGACGTCGGCCCGGTGATCGATCTCGACGCGAAGCGCGGCATCGACGCGCATATCGCGGCGATGCGCGAGAAAGGCCGCAAGGTCGAGCAACTGCCGCTGCAGGACGGCGCGGCGCAGGGCACCTTCGTGCCGCCGACGCTGATCGAGCTCGACAGCATCGACGAACTGAAGCGCGAAGTGTTCGGCCCGGTGCTGCACGTGGTGCGTTATCGCCGCAGCCAGCTCGACAAGCTGCTCGAACAGATCCGCACGACCGGTTACGGTTTGACGCTCGGCATCCATACGCGTATCGACGAAACGATCGCGCATGTGATCGGCCGCGCGCACGTGGGCAACATCTACGTGAACCGCAACGTGATCGGCGCGGTGGTCGGCGTGCAGCCGTTCGGCGGCGAAGGCTTGTCGGGCACGGGGCCGAAGGCGGGCGGCGCGCTGTATCTGCAGCGTCTGCTGGCAACGCGTCCGGCCGGTTTGCCGAAGTCGCTCGCGCAGGCGCTGGTGGTCGAAACACCGCAGAGCGCCGAAAACCGCGAGAATCCTGCGGCCGCATTGAGCACGCTACGCGACTGGCTGATCGCCGAGCGCGAGGCGCAACTGGCCGCGCGCTGCGACGGGTATCTCGCGCACGTGCCGGCGGGCGCAACCGCGGTGCTGTCCGGGCCGACCGGCGAGCGCAACACGTACACGCTCGGTCCGCGCGGCACGGTGCTGTGCATCGCGTCGACCGCGAGCGGCGCGCGCGTGCAGCTGGCCGCCGCGCTGGCGACGGGCAATCGCGCGTTGTTCGAAAGCGCGGCCGGAGAGCAACTGGTGGCCCAGCTGCCCGCGTCACTGAAGCCGTACGCGAGCGTGAAGAAGAGCGCCGATGCATCGTTCGACGCCGTGTTGTTCGAAGGCGATAGCGACGAACTGCTCGCGCTCGTGAAGGAAGTCGCGAAGCGCCCGGGGCCGATCGTGTCGGTGCAGGGTGTCGCGGCCGGCGCGCTCGCGAGCGGCGACGAAGACTACGCACTCGAGCGTCTGCTCACGGAGCGCTCGGTCAGCGTGAACACCGCGGCAGCAGGCGGCAATGCAAATTTGATGACGATCGGTTGAGCGAACCTCGGCGATCGATTCAATAGAAAGGAAGCGGCACGGCCACCCCGGATCCGCTTCATCCACACCTGGTATCTAGGAGAACCTATGCAACAAAAAATGAAACAGCTGGCAGGCGCAGCGCTGGTTGCGGCCATGTCGCTGGCGGGGACGGCCAACGCTCAATCGACGGAAGACGTGAAGGTGGGGTTCGCCGGGCCGATGACGGGCGCGCAGGCTCACTACGGTAAGGACTTTCAGAACGGCATCGTGCTCGCGGTCGAAGACTTCAACGCGACCAAGCCGGTGATCGGTGGCAAGCAGGTTCATATCGTGCTCGACTCGGCCGATGACCAGGCCGACCCGCGCACCGGTACGACCGTCGCGCAAAAGCTGGTGGATGACGGCATCAAGGGCATGCTCGGCCACTTCAACTCGGGCACGACGATTCCGGCGTCGCGCATCTACGCGAACGCGGGCATCCCGCAGATCGCGATGGCGACCGCGCCCGAATACACGCAACAAGGCTTCAAGACGACCTTCCGCATGATGACGTCCGACACGCAGCAAGGCTCGGTCGCTGGCGCGTTCGCGGTGAAAAACCTCGGCATGAAGAAGATCGCGATCGTCGACGACCGCACCGCTTACGGCCAGGGTCTCGCCGATCAGTTCGAAAAGGCGGCGAAGGCCGCGGGCGCGACGATCGTCGATCGTGAATACACGAACGACAAGGCTGTCGACTTCAAGTCGATCCTGACCAAGCTGAAGTCGGCGAACCCGGATCTGATCTACTACGGCGGTGCGGATTCGCAAGCGGCGCCGATGGCCAAGCAGATGAAGCAGCTCGGCGTGAAGGCGCCGCTGATGGGCGGCGAAATGGTCCACACGCCGACCTTCATCAAACTCGCGGGCGACGCGGCGAACGGCACGGTGGCTTCGCTCGCCGGCCTGCCGCTCGAAGAGATGCCGGGCGGCAAGGCCTATGTGGAGAAGTACAAGAAGCGCTTCAACGAAGACGTGCAGACGTACTCGCCGTACGCGTACGACGGCGCGATGGCGATGTTTACCGCGATGAAGACCGCAAACTCGACCGATCCGGCCAAGTACCTGCCGGTGCTCGAGAAGACGTCGATGCCGGCCGTGACGTCGGCGAATCTCGCCTACGACGCGCACGGCGATCTGAAGAACGGCGGTATCACGCTGTACAAGGTCGTCGATGGCAAGTGGACGACGCTGCAAAGCGTGGGCGGCAAGTAAGCCTTTTCGCGCTGTCTGGCTTGAAGATAAGAAACCCCGCCTCGGCGGGGTTTTTTTCCGACTGCGTTTTTCGCAACACGCTGTCAGGCCGTGCGACGTGTCACTCGCCGCGCAGCTTCTTGCCCTGCTCGCGAATCTGTTCCAGCGTCGCCCCCGGCGTGCTCGCTTCCTGCGGCATCCGAATCTCGATCAGCGCCGGCGACTGCGAATTTATCGCGCGTTGCAGCGCGGGCAGAAAGTCCTCGGTGCGCTCGACCGTTTCCCCATGCACGCCAAACGAGCGCGCGAACGCGGCGAAATCGGGATTCGTGAGGCCGGTGCCATGCACGCGATGCGGATAGTGCCGCTCCTGATGCATGCGGATCGTGCCGAAGTGGCCGTTGTTCACGACGATGAAGACCACGCGCAGGTCGTACTGCATTGCAGTAGCCAGTTCCTGCGCGGCCATCATGAAGCAGCCGTCGCCGGCTAGTGCGACGACGGCACGCTGCGGATACAGCGATTTTGCCGCGAGTGCGGCCGGCACCCCGTAGCCCATCGCGCCGCTCGTCGGCGCAAGTTGCGAGCGGAAATGCCGATACGAAAAATGCCGATGCAGCCAGGTCGCGTAATTGCCCGCGCCGTTGGTGAGAATCGCGTCTTCGGGCAGCTGCGCGCGCAATTGCTGGATCACTTCGCCCATCTGCACGTCGCCGGGAATCGCGCGCGGCTTGCGCCATTCCAGATACGCGCGATGCGCTTCTTCCGCGGCGCCGCTCCATGCGAGCTTCGCCGACGACGGCCTCAGCTCCGCGAGCATCGCCGCCAGCTCGGGCATCCCGGAGACGATCGGCAGATCGGCCGCATACACACGCCCCAATTCTTCCGCACCCTGATGCACATGCACGAGCGTTTGCTTCGTCTTCGGGATGTCGAGCAGCGTGTAGCCGTTGGTGGTTGCTTCACCGAGACGCGGGCCGAGCGTGAGCAGCAGATCGGCATCGCGAATACGTTGCGCGAGCGCGGGATTGATGCCGAGGCCGACATCCCCCGCGTAGTTTGGATGCTCGTTGTCGAACGTGTCCTGGAAGCGGAACGCGAGGCCGATCGGCAATTGCCAGCTCTCGATGAAGCGCCGCAGGTCCGCGCATGCGGCGGGCGTCCAGCCGCTGCCGCCGGCGATCACCATCGGCCGTTGCGCGCGTTCAAGCAACTCGCGCAGTTTCGCGATCTGAGCGGTCGACGGCGACGCCGCCACGCGCTGATATGCCGGCGCGGCGGGCACGGCGTCGCATGCGTCGCTCAGCACGTCTTCCGGCAGCGATAGCACGACAGGACCTGGCCGGCCAGACGTCGCCGTGTGAAACGCATGGCTCAGATATTCTGGAATGCGCTTCGGATCGTCGATCTGCGCGACCCACTTGGCCATCTGACCGAACATGCGCCGATAGTCGATCTCCTGAAATGCCTCACGATCCAGATGCTCGCGTGCACACTGGCCGATCAGCAGGATCATCGGCGTCGAGTCCTGAAACGCGGTGTGCACGCCGATCGATGCATGCGTCGCGCCCGGTCCGCGCGTAACGAGCGCAACACCGGGCCGGCCGGTCAGCTTGCCGACCGCTTCGGCCATGTTCGCCGCCGCGGCTTCGTGACGGCAGACGATCGTCTGGATGCGTTCGGTTTCGTCGTGCAGCGAATCGAGCACAGCGAGAAAGCTTTCGCCGGGCACGCAGAAAACGCGCTCGACGCCATGCGTGAGCAATGCATCGACGACGAGACGCGCGCCGGTCGTGCGCGCGGTGTGGGAATCGGAAACGGGAGCATTCGGCAGCGACATTGCGAAGAAGCCTCCTGACAGTGCTGGGGTGCGATGGAATGAGGCCGCATCGGCGTAACACGCTAGTAGGCGATCGCGCGGCCGATGGGCGCTTCGACAGCTTACGCCGGGCAATGGGGCGCTGTCACGGCGCGGCGCAACTGTGGCGTGCGTCCATGCAGAGGCATCGGGACACGCATCGCGCTGATGCACAAATAAAAAAACGCGGGCCACGTGGCCCGCGTCTTACGCAATCAAATGCCGCGACCCACTCAACACTCGACGATATTCACCGCGAGCCCGCCGCGCGACGTTTCCTTGTACTTGGTCTTCATGTCCGCGCCGGTTTCGCGCATCGTCTTGATGACCGAATCCAGCGACACGTAATGGCTGCCGTCACCGCGCAACGCCATGCGGGCCGCGTTGACCGCCTTCACCGATGCCATCGCATTGCGCTCGATGCACGGAATCTGCACCATGCCGCCGACCGGATCGCAGGTGAGCCCAAGGTTGTGCTCCATGCCGATTTCGGCGGCGTTCTCGACCTGCTTCGGCGTGCCGCCCATCACCGCGGCGAGCGCGCCCGCAGCCATCGAACAGGCGACGCCCACTTCGCCCTGGCAACCGACTTCGGCGCCGGAAATCGACGCGTTCAGCTTGTACAAAATGCCGATCGCCGCGGCCGTCATCAGGAAGTCGATCACGCCCTGTTCGTTCGCGCCCGGCATGAAGCGGGTGTAGTAATGCAGCACCGCCGGAATGATGCCGGCCGCGCCGTTGGTCGGCGCGGTCACGACGCGTCCGCCCGCGGCGTTTTCCTCATTGACGGCGATCGCGTACAGATTGATCCAGTCGACCATCGACAGCGGATCCTGCAGCGCGCGCTCCGGATGCTCGGTCAGCGCGCGATACAGTTGCGGTGCGCGCCGCTTCACCTGGAACGGCCCAGGCAAGTGACCATCGGCGGCTGGATTATTGATACCGCAACCGCGCGCGACGCACGATTGCATCACGTCCCAGATCTTCAGCAGGCCCGCGCGCGTTTCTTCGTCGGTGTGCCAGACGCGCTCGTTCTCGCACATCAGCTGCGCAATGCTTTTGCCGGTCGATGCGCACAGCGCGAGCAACTCATTGCCGCTGCGGAACGAATGCGGCAATTGATCGACGGCGGAGAGCACCTTGGTATTCGGCGCGCCGGCCGTCACGACGAAGCCGCCACCCACCGACAGATAGGTCGCTTCGCGCAGCATCGCGCCTTGCGGGTCGAACGCGTACAGCTTCAGCCCATTCGGATGCTCGGCGAGCGCCTGGCGATAAAAAGAGATGTGATCTTTCTGCACGAACGGCACGTCGTGCCTGCCGAGCAGCGCGAGCTTGCGCGATGCGCGCACCGCGTCGAGCCGCTCCGAGATGGTGTCCGGATCGACCGTGTCGGGCGCGTCGCCCATCAGGCCGAGCATTACGCCGCGATCGGTGCCGTGCCCTTTGCCGGTCGCGCCGAGCGAGCCGTACAGATCGACTTTCACCGACGCGACCGCGTCGAGCAGACCATCGCGATCGAGCCCCTGGGCGAACATCAGCGCGGCGCGCATCGGCCCGACCGTGTGCGAGCTGGACGGACCAATGCCGATTTTGAAAAGGTCGAAGACGCTGACTGCCATGTACTGCTCCCTGCCGATAAAAGAGGTTAGCGCGCCGCCAGCGGCAAGCAGACGGCGAGCCACGCGGGCGGCGTCTGTGCTAGCTGCAGCGCGACTGGCGTAAAGCGCCCATCGAGACGCGCCGCCAGGTGAAACAGTTCGGTCGCGTTCTTCGGGTCCCATTGGCCCGAATAGCCGGGCAAGCCGGCCTCGCGACGTTTGGCATCGAATGGAACGCTCGAGTGCACGAATTCGTCGTGCGTCTGGCTGCCGGTTGCAAACGGTTCGAGCCAGTTCAGCGCAGCGAGCAGCGTCGCGCCGTTCGCGCCTTTCTCCTGCAGCCAGTTGCGATTGTGGCGGCGCGCGGCCAGTGCGGCAGTGACGAGCGGCTGCAGATCGTAGGTCACATAGTGCAGCGCGTCGCGCTCGCTGAAGTCGATCGTGGAGCCGTTCGGCGCGATGTTGTCGCCGATATGCTCGATAAACAGCCGCTGCGCGGTGTTGATCATCTTGCGATTGTCGAGCGTGAACGCGGCCATCGAGATCAGCTTGATGCGGTGACTTTGCCAATTGTTGCGGAACGTGCCGGTGAGCGGTCGCGGCTGCGCGTCGATCTGCGCGATATAGCCATTGGCGAGCCTGGTCAGAAAGGCCATCGCCGCGTTGCGCGTTTTGACCGGCAATGCGCTCGCGGTCATGTCATACGCGAGGATCAGTCCTTCGAAACGGGTTTCGTCGATCGGATTGAAGCTCGGCTGATACGTGGTGACCCATGCATACAGCAGACGATCGACGAGCTTCAGAAAACGGTCGTCGCTAGTTGCGCGCCACGCGAGCGCGGCGTCGCGCAACAGATCGAGATCTTTCTCCGCGTCGACGCTCTGGTCATAGATGCCTTCGTGCGGCAGCGTGCCCTCGGTATGCAGCTTCGCGAGCGCATGCGGCTGCTCGTTCAGATGGGCTTGCACGTTGCTGACAAGTGCCTTCACACCAGGGTCGGCATTGGTGCGCTCGCTGGTTTGCAACGCGGGCGCCGCGCAGAAGTTCATCGCCGCGTGCGCGTGCCGCGGCGGCAGCAACGCGGCCGCGCCAGCCAGCAGCACCACCGAGGCGGACCGCCATCGACGGGCCGGTGCTGCTTCGGCCGGGCTTTGCATCAATCGCACCTTTCGCGCCATGCGGAACTCCTCGTTAGGCTGATTCGGTGTGTGATGTTAGCCGTTTGCGACCCTGAACGACAGAACCGCCGATGCGAGGCTGCCGGAGCCCGCGCGTCGCCGTGCCGCCTGCTCGGCGCGTTGCTTCCGTGCGAGGCGACGGGCGATGCGCATGGTGCTGCGCTGCCTCGCGCTCGTTACTCGTAATCGGCGACCGGCACGCAGGAGCAGAACAGATTGCGGTCGCCGTACACGTTGTCCGCGCGGCCGACCGGCGGCCAGTACTTCTTCGCGATCAGCGTCTTCAGCGGATACGCGGCGGCTTCGCGCGAGTATGCATGCTTCCAGTCGTCCGCGACGACCACGGCCGCGGTGTGCGGCGCATGCTTCAGCGGATTGTCTTCGCGATCGGCCCGGCCTTCCTCGACCGCGCGGATTTCGTCGCGAATCGCGATCATCGCTTCGATGAAGCGATCGAGCTCTTCCTTCGACTCCGACTCCGTCGGCTCGACCATCAGCGTGCCCGGCACCGGGAAGCTCATCGTCGGCGCGTGGAAGCCGTAGTCGGCCAGACGCTTAGCGACGTCATCGACGGTGATGCCGCTGGTTTCCTTGATCGGGCGCAGGTCGAGAATGCACTCGTGCGCGACGAGGCCGCCGGGGCCCGAGTACAGCACCGGATAGTGCGGCGCGAGCTTGTTGGCGACGTAGTTCGCGTTGAGGATCGCGGTTTCGGTTGCGGCGCTCAGGTTCTTCGCGCCCATCATCGCGATATACATCCACGAGATCGGCAGGATCGACGCGGAGCCGTACGGCGCGGCCGATACCGCGCCGATACCGTTCTGCGCGCGTGCGTAGCCCGACGAAGTCTGGTTCGGCAGGAACTGCGCGAGGTGCGCGCCGACGGCGACCGGACCGACGCCGGGTCCGCCGCCGCCGTGCGGAATGCAGAAGGTCTTGTGCAGGTTCAGGTGCGACACGTCGCCGCCGAACTGACCCGGCGCGCACAGACCGACCATCGCGTTCATGTTCGCGCCGTCCACGTACACCTGACCGCCGTGCGCATGCACTATTTCGCAGATTTCACGGACGTTCGCTTCGAACACGCCGTGCGTCGACGGATACGTGATCATGATCGCCGCGAGTTTGTCCGCATGTTGCGCGGCCTTCTTCTTCAGATCCTCGGTATCGACGTTGCCTTGCGCGTCGCATGCGACCACCACGACCTGCATGCCGGCCATCTGGGCGGACGCGGGATTCGTGCCGTGCGCCGACGCGGGAATCAGGCATACGTTGCGATGCGCTTCGCCGCGCGACGCGTGGTACGCATGGATGATCAGCAGACCCGCGTACTCGCCTTGCGAGCCCGCGTTCGGCTGCAGCGACACCGCCGCGTAGCCGGTTGCGGCCACCAGCATCGCTTCGAGCTGATCGATCATTTCGCGGTAGCCGACGGTTTGCCCGGCCGGTGCGAACGGATGGATCTGGCCGAATTCGGGCCACGTGACCGGCAGCATTTCCGAGGTCGCGTTCAGCTTCATCGTGCAGGAGCCGAGCGGGATCATCGAGCGGTCGAGCGCGAGGTCTTTGTCCGCGAGGCTGCGCAGATAGCGCAGCATTTCCGTTTCGGAGTGGTGGCGGTTGAACACGTGATGCGTGAGATACGCGCTCGTGCGTTCGAGCGCGGCCGGCACCGATGCGGCGTTCGACGCGCTCAGCACGGCGTCGAGTGCATCGACTTGCGGGACGTCTTTCGCCCCGGCGGCTTGTGCGAACACCGCGAGCAGATCGGCGAGATCGCCGCGCGTGGTGGTTTCGTCGACCGATACGCCGACTTGCGTGTCGCTGACGCGACGCAGGTTGATCCGCCGCGCGTTCGCGGCGTCGTGCAACGCTTGGGTGCGCGGGCCGGCGTTGAAGGTCAGTGTGTCGAAGAAGGTGTCGTTCGCGAGCGTGTAGCCGAGTTGCTTCGCGCCCTCGGCGAGCAGCGCGGCGACGCGGTTCACGCGCAGCGCGATCGCCTTCAGACCGCGAGGGCCGTGATAGACCGCATACATACTGGCCATGATCGCGAGCAGCGCCTGCGCGGTACACACGTTCGAGGTCGCCTTCTCGCGGCGGATGTGCTGTTCACGCGTTTGCAGTGCGAGACGCAGCGCGGGGTTGCCCTGCGCATCGACGGTCACGCCGACCAGACGCCCCGGCATCTGCCGCTTGAATTCGTCGCGCACCGCAAGGTAAGCGGCATGCGGCCCACCGAAGCCGACCGGCACGCCGAAACGCTGCGTGTTGCCGACCGCGACGTCCGCGCCCCATTCGCCCGGCGGCGTGAGCAGCGTCAGCGCGAGCAGATCCGCGGCGACGACCACATGGCCGCCGGCCGCGTGGATCGCTTCGGTCAGCGCGCGGTGGTCGCGCACGTCGCCGTTCGCGCCCGGGTATTGCAGCAGCACGCCGAATGCATTTGCGTTCGCGGCTTCGGCGGCTGGGCCGACCTTCACGTCGATGCCGACCGGCGTCGCGCGCGTCTTCACCACTTCGATGGTTTGCGGCAGCACGTCGTCGGCGACGAAGAACACGTTCGACTTCGGCTTGCCGACGCGTTGCAGCAGCGTCATCGCTTCGGCGGCGGCGGTCGCTTCGTCGAGCAGCGATGCATTCGAGATCGCGAGGCCGGTCAGGTCGGCAATCATCTGCTGGAAGTTCAGCAGCGCTTCGAGACGGCCCTGCGAGATTTCCGGCTGATACGGCGTGTACGCGGTGTACCACGCCGGATTTTCCAGCACGTTGCGCAGGATGACCGTCGGCGTGTGGGTGTTGTAATAGCCTTGGCCGATGTACGAGCGGAACACCTGGTTCTTGTCCGCGAGTTCGCGCAGCGCGGCGAGCGCTTCGGCTTCGCTCTTCGGTTGCGTGAACGGGCCGAGCGGCAGCGTCTCGGTGCGGCGGATCGTCTGCGGAATGACGGCGTCGATCAAGGCTGCGCGCGACGCGAAGCCGAGCGCTTCGAGCATCGCTTGCTGGTCGGCCGTATCGGGGCCGATATGCCGTTCGGCGAAGGCGTCGTGCACTTCGAGCGCGGCGAGCGAGAGAGGAGTGCGGTTCATCGGACGATCCGGGTGTTCGAGCTTCATGGTGTTCCTGGCGATGCGGCGCACGCTGTTTCGCGAGCGCCGCACCTGACGGTTAAAACGGAATGCGAGTCGGGCGACAAGTCGAACCGCCACTCGGGCGGTGACTCAGGCGGTGACCCAGCCAGTGACTCAGGCGCCGATCGACTTCTCGTACGCGCCCGCGTCGATCAGGCGATCGAGCGACGCATCGGCGGCCGGCTTGATCTTGAAGAGCCAGCTGTCGTACGGCGTGCTGTTGACCGAATCAGGCGAGTCGGCGACAGCGGTGTTCGCTTCGATGATTTCGCCGGAGACCGGCGCGTAAATGTCGGAGGCGGCTTTCACCGATTCGATCACGGCGACGGTGTCGCCCGCGGTCACGGACTTGCCCAGTTCCTGGACTTCGAAGAAGACGATGTCGCCGAGCGCTTCCTGCGCGTGGTCGGTGATGCCGACCGTCAGCGTGCCGTCCGCTTCGGTGCGGACCCATTCGTGCGATTCGGTGTATTTCAGATCGGCCGGGATGCTCATCGGATGCTCCTAATGCGGTGGGTTCGGGTATGACTTGAGTAGGGTGAGCGTGCGCGGGCCGTTTAGACCGCCAGCACCTTGCCGTTGCGCACGAACGGCAGTTTTACCACGCTTGCGGGACAGGCTTTGTCGCGGATCTGGACCTGCACGGTGTCGCCGGGCTGCACGCCTTTGGGCACGCGCGCAAAGGCGATCGATTCCTGTATCGTCGGTGAGAACGTGCCGCTGGTGATTTCGCCTTCGCCATGCGGCGTGACGACTTTCTGATGCGCGCGCAGCACGCCTGGGGCCTTGCCGTTTTCCTTGCGCAGGATCAGGCCGACGAACGCGGCCCGCGAACCGTCAGCTTCCAGCTTGGCGCGACCGACGAAGTCGCGCGGCGCAGTCAGGTCGACGGTCCATGCGAGGCCGGCGTCGAGCGGCGAAACGGTGTCGTCCATATCCTGGCCGTACAGGTTCATGCCCGCTTCGAGGCGCAGC
>NZ_DASXHN010000332.1:0-6077 GCF_036488505.1 Paraburkholderia sp.
CGCGCTCGGGCAGGGACTCCGGCGACTGCCCGGAGCCGACCTTGCGCGCGGCCATCGCAAGCCGCGCGAACGGCCGGTTCACGAGACTCGTGATGAAGGCCGCGCCGAATAATGACAGCGCGAGCGCGAATACGCCCCAGCCGGCCCATTGCAGGCCCGTCGCATTGTCGAGCTGATCGCGATCGAGAGCGACCCAGTAATCGTCGTCGTCGATCTTGAAGCTGATCCACACGCCGTTGATGTCGTTCACGCTTTGCGCGATCACGGTGTCGTCGCCGAGGCGGCCGCGAATGTCGCGCTCGATCAGGCGGTTCAACGATTCGTCGGGCTGGAGTTTGTATTTGTCGGTGGCCTCGCGCGGATAGACGCGCACCCCTTCGTTGCTCTCCAGATCCTGCAGCAGCGCGCGCCGCAAGTCGGGATCGGAATAGAGGAGCGCGGTGCGCGTGAGCTTGACGATCGCGACGAGTTGCAGTGCCACGCGCTGCGCGCGCGGCTCGCGCTCGATCACGCGAAAGCTCTGGAACCACGCCGCGAGACTGACTGCGATCAACAGTGCGATCAGCAGAAAGGTCCGCCAGAAAAGGCCGCCGAACGCGAGCGTCAGGAGGCGCCGGTCGATCCGCATGGGCCCTTCTTATGAGAAGTCAAACACAGCAACTATGTTGCAGGCGACCGGAGTCGGCGCTGCGGCGCCAGCTCCGGTCGACCGCGATAAATCGCATGGAGTCGGACCAAGCGCCAATGCGCGAACTCCGGTCGACACCTTCCGGCACAACTCAGGCGGCACCGTCGGGAATGAATACGTAGCCCAGACCCCACACGGTCTGAATGAAGCGCGGGCTGCCCGGATCGGGCTCGATCAGCTTGCGCAGACGCGAGATCTGCACGTCCAGGCTGCGGTCGAAGACTTCGTATTCACGGCCACGCGCGAGCTCCATCAGCTTTTCGCGCGACAGCGGCTGGCGCGGGTGACGCGCGAACACTTTCAGCACCGAGAATTCGCCGGTGGTAAGCGGAATTTCCTGGCCGGCCTTGGTGAGCGTGCGGGTGGCGAGATTCAGCGCGAATTCGCCGAATTCGAATACTTCGGTGGTCTCGGATGGTGCACCCGGCAGTTCGGACGGCGACTGACGGCGCAGCACCGCGTGAATGCGCGCCACCAGTTCGCGAGGATTGAACGGCTTTGGCAGATAGTCGTCGGCGCCCATTTCGAGGCCGACGATGCGATCCACATCCTCACCCTTGGCCGTGAGCATGATGATCGGCGTGCGGTCGTTGCTGCCGCGCAGACGGCGGCAGATCGACAGTCCGTCCTCGCCGGGCAGCATCAGGTCGAGCACCAGCAGATCGAAACGCTCGCGCACCCAGAGCTTGTTCATTGACGGCGCATTCTCGGCAACATAGACATTGAAGCCCTGTTCACCGAGGTAGCGGCGCAGCAGATCGCGCAGGCGTGGGTCGTCGTCGACGACGAGGATTTTCGACGGGTTTTTGGTTTCCATGGTCGGCATCTTAGCGCGATTAGAAAGTGGTGCGCGGTTACACCGTTTCGGGGGTTACAGTCGGTTACAAAATTTACCCGCACTGTGGCGCGGCGTAAAGTACGCGCGTTTAGACTCCTTTACTGAATGCGGCTGTTCGGTGGATACTTCACTCGACAAAAACTCTCGCACCCGGCTGTTACCGGGGTTTGCATACGCATCTGAGGTCGCCGGTTGCCGCGCCACGAAGGGAACAACATGAAGGGAGGGGTTTGGCCAATTGTGCGCCTGAGCGTGATTGCACTGGCGGTTGCCGGTACGCTCGCAGGCTCACTGAGCCCGACGCTCGCCGTTGCACAGCCGGCCGCCGATAGACTCCCCCGCGAGCATGCAAGCCGGTCTGGCAGTAGCCGGCTCAATCGCCACAACCTCGTCACCGATCGTCCTGCTTCTGACGCGATGCTGCGCACCGCCGTTCCTCCCGATCTCGATCAACGCCGCCGCGACGGCCATATGACGCCCGAAGAGCGGCGTCTGCTGCGCCAGCATATCGAAGACGCCGTGCGCGAACTGTACAAGCGGTAGTCTCTGCGCGTGCGTGCTGTGGCATCGGTACACCACATCGAAGTGCTGCGATCGCGCGCACGTCGTCGCCTGAGAAGTCCTGTTGCACGTTGCGCGTGACCGGCTCGCCGAGTTGCTCCGGTGAGTCGCCAGCATAAGCGCATTGCGCCGGAGTGCACGCTGCGATCTGCGACCTGCGAGCCGGTGACCACCCAATCAGCGCTGATGAAACTTCCTCGACGTGTTACCTGGCGGCTCATGGTTAATGGGCTCGGCGACCGCGCTCGTCGCGTTCCTTCACGACGCGACTTCCGCCGTCGCACAGCAGCGTGTGCCACGTTCCGCCGATGCGAGACATCGGGCGGCGCAAGCAATCGAAAACGCAAACGCAAGCCGAACGAAAATTTCGCCCGCGAGGTGATGGAACTCTTCACGCTCGGCGACGCGCATTAGAGGCAGCACGATGTCGCCGAGGCCGCGCGCGCATGCACGCGCTGGAGTCTCTGTCCTGATACACAGAGCTACATGTGGCGCGCGCGCCAGCACGACGGCGGCGAAAAGACAGTACTCGACCACACGGGTCCGTTCGATGGCGATCAGGTGCTCGGAATCCTTCTCGTTCGGCCTGAAACAGCGACGTTCAACACGACCAGGCTATGGCGTGAGTTGGTGTCGACACACCGGAGCCCGCGCGCACCGAGCCGATTGCCGCGCAATTACGCGCGAGTCGCTATGACATCAAGCTCGTGTTGCGCGAGGTGCTGTTGAACGATGGGTTCTGGAGCGGCGACAACCCCGGCGTGCTCGTGAAGTGGCCGGTCGAGTTCGTCGTCGGCACGGTACTCGTTCGAGATCATCTATGACGACACTGAGCCGTTCGCCGCTCGGCTTCGCGCGTTCGGCGAGAACCTGTTCGATCCGCCGACCGTCAGAGGATGGCCGGGCGGTGCGACGTGGATCGACAGTTCGACGTTGCTCGCGCGCAAGCGATTCGTCGAGCAACTCTTTCGCGCGACCCAGGCTGCGGGGCACGCGCCCAACAATGAACCGGCGGCCGCGCGGACGGCGGTGAGCGATGCGCAGGCCACCACGGCGAGTGCTGCGAATGCGCCGCTGCAGCGGGCGATGACCCACACGGGTCGGGGTGGCGTACGCTTCGATAGCGCGAACTGGCTCGCGCGCTACAACACTTCGCCCACTGCGAAGCCGGGACTGTCGACCAATTCGCAGTTGCAACACGCGGTCTTGCCATTGCCGCCGGGGCATGCTATCGCAACGGATTCGACGCGAGCGCGTATCTCGAAGCGCTGCTGACGGACCCGGCTTATCAACTGAAGTAGTCGATCAAGTAGTCGAGGCGTTTGATAACGCTGAAGCGTGCAGGCCGTCAAAAGACGCAGCCGGCGCGAGCACAGCTTCTGCCGGGCACGATGACGACGAGGTGCGAGATGAAACGACGCAGCTTTCTTTCGATGGGCGCGGCTACCGGCGCGTCGCTGTGCTTGCCTCGCGCGTTCGGTGCCCCGAATGGGGCGCCCGAGTCGAGTCCCGCTTCATCCGCTGCGCCGCTCGCATCCGCTTTTGCTGGCCACGGTTACGGCAACCTGCTGATCGTGATCGAACTGAAGGGCGGCAACGATGGCTTGAACACCGTGATCCCATTCGCCGATCCGCTCTATTACACGCTGCGCAAAAACATCGGCATCAAGCGCCAGCAGGCGATCCAGCTCGACGAGCGCAGCGCGCTGCATCCTGCGCTGCAGCCGCTGATGCCGCTGTGGCAGAGCCGCCAGCTGGCCATCGTGCAGGGCGTCAGCTACCCGCAGCCCAATCTGTCGCATTTTCGTTCGATCGAGATCTGGGATACCGCGTCGCGCTCCGACGAGTACTTGCGCGAAGGGTGGCTCACGCGCGCGTTCGCGGCGAAGCCAGTGCCCGCGAGTTTCGCGGCCGATGGCGTGGTGATCGGCAGCGCCGAAATGGGGCCGCTCGCTAACGGCGCGCGGACGATCGCGCTCGTCAATCCCGCGCAGTGCGTCAGCGCGTCGCGGCTCGCGACGCCGGTGTCGTTGCCCGAACGCAATCCGGCGCTCGCGCCTATTCTCGATGTCGAGAACGAGAGAGTTAGAGTGGCTGACCATCTGCGTCCGATGCGGAGCCAGCCGCGGTTGAAAACCGTGTTTCCGGGCGGCGCGCTGGGCAGTTCGATCAAAGCGGCGATGCAAGTGCTGGCCGCCTGCGATACGCGGCAAGGACAGCCTGTGAGCGGGCAGGGCGTCGCGGTGATCCGCCTGACCCTGAACGGTTTCGATACGCACCAGAACCAGCCTGCCCAGCACGCCGCGTTGCTCGGACAATTCGCACAGGGGTTGGTGGCGATGCAGTCGGCGCTCGTCGAGCTGGGCCGCTGGAACGATACGCTCGTGATGAGCTACGCGGAGTTCGGCCGCCGCCCGCGCGAGAACCAGAGCAATGGCACTGATCACGGCACCGTGGCGCCGCACTTCGTCGCGGGCGGGCGCGTGCAGGGCGGTCTGTATGGCGTGCCGCCGCTGCTTGCGCGGCTCGACGGTAACGGCAATCTGCCGATCGGCGTGGATTTCCGTCAGTTGTATGCGACGGTGCTGGGGTCGTGGTGGGGGCTCGAAGCGCCGGCGATTCTGCGGCAGCGATTCGAGCCGCTGCCGTTGTTGCGCGTCTAGATGTGCGTCGTCTCCAGCGGTTCGTGGCTGGTTCGCTGTTTTGCGAGGGCGCTAGTGGACCGGTCGTGGACCGGTGGTGAACCCGCTAGTGGAACCGGTAGTGACCAGGTACTGAACCCGGTGGCGAACACATAGTCGACCGGCAGTGGACAAACAGTGCGCCCACGTCGCGCGTATTTCACGCCGGCATTCGCGCGTGCATTGCCCTCATTTCGCGCGCCACGCGATCCACAGCTTGCGGATCGGCGTCAACGCGATGCGTTGATGCAGCACGTGATAGCCGTCCTGTTCGATTTCGTCGAGCAGCGCCAATGCCAGCGCTGCAAGGGCGATCAGCGTGCGCTGCGTGCGGCGGGCTTTCGCGGGCATCGCGGCGAGCGCAGCGCGCACCGCATCGCGCGCGCGATGGGTTTCGAAGCGCATCAGCTCGGTGAACCCGTCCGTGTATTTGCGATTGATCAGATCAGCGGCAGTGACGTTAAAGCGCTGCATCTCGTCGATCGGGATATAGATGCGGCCGTGGCGCGCGTCGTTGCCCGTCTCGGCGACGAATTGCGCGAGCATCAGCGCTTCGCCGAGTGAAGCGGCCCACTCCATCGCCTGCGCGGCGTCGCGCACCGCGCCGTTCACCATACCGTTGGCGACCCCGTTCGCCGCGGCCCGGGAAACGAGCGACGCGAAGTTGCCGCCGACGCCATTCACATAGCGCCGCAGATTCGGATAGTCGAGATAGCGCGCCTGGTCGAGGTCCATTTCGAAACCGCCAAGCAAGGCCTGCAACGCCGCATATTCGGCCTGCACATCGGGCAGATGAGCGGCGAGTGCTTGAGATACCGGATGCGACGGCGCGCCGGCCGCGAGCGACGCGATCTCCTTTTGCCACCACGCGAGTTTGGTGCGGCCGACTGCGGGATCGCTGGTTTCCTTGACGGTTTCCTCGAACTCGCGACGCAATGCGAAGAGCGCGGTCAACAACGGCTGGCTGGCCGCGCGCGCCTGGCGCAGCGCATAGTAGGTGCTCGATCCTGGCGGCGCCGCTTTCTGCTGGCAATAGTCGTCGAAATTCACGGGATGGGGTGTGTGGGGAAGGACTCGCGGCGACGGTGCCATGGACATGCTGTGGGCCGGTCATGGCGCGTTCGCGTCGGGCCGAAAATTGTAGCATCGGCGCCGCTTGCACAGAGGTCAGCAGATGCAGACAAGCGTGAATCAATCGGTTAGAATCTCGCGCTTACGCTTTTGGGCGCATGCTGATTGCGTGGTCCTGAACGCATAGCATTCGCGTGAGTGGCGAAATTGGTAGACGCACCAGGTTTAGGTCCTGACG
>NZ_DASXHN010000391.1:0-8515 GCF_036488505.1 Paraburkholderia sp.
GTCGTCGTCGCGCTATAGCGAAGAAAAGCGCGTGGTGTTCCACAAGAACGTTGGCCCGCTGATTTCGATGGAAGAAATGTCGCGTTGCATTCACTGCACGCGTTGCGTTCGTTTCGGTCAGGAAGTCGCTGGTGTGATGGAGCTCGGCATGCTGGGCCGCGGCGAGCATTCGGAAATCACGTCGTTCGTCGGCAAGACGGTCGACTCGGAACTGTCGGGCAACATGATCGACCTGTGTCCGGTCGGCGCGCTCACCAGCAAGCCGTTCCGATACAGCGCCCGTTCGTGGGAACTGTCGCGCCGCAAGTCGGTGAGACCGAACGATTCCGTCGGCGCGAACCTCGTGGTGCAGGTCAAGAACAATCGCGTGATGCGCGTTCTGCCGTTCGAAAACGAATCGATCAACGAGTGCTGGATTTCGGACAAGGACCGCTTCTCGTACGAAGGCCTGAACAGCCCCGAACGTCTGACCAGGCCGATGCTCAAGCAGGGCGGCGAGTGGGTCGAAACCGACTGGCAGACCGCGCTCGACTACGTGGTCAAGGGCCTGAACGGTATCAAGCGTGATCACGGCGCCAATGCGCTTGCTGCGCTGTCTAGTGCGCACAGCACGGTCGAAGAACTGTTCCTGCTCAAGCAGATCGCGCAGGCGCTCGGCACGCCGAACGTGGACTTCCGTCTGCGTCAGTCGGATTTCTCGGCGCCCATGACCGGCGCGCCGTGGCTTGGCACCGCAATCGCCGAGCTGTCGAACGTCGACGCGGTGCTGGTGATCGGCTCGGATCTGCGTCGCGATCACCCGCTGCTCGCCGCGCGTTTGCGTCAGGCTGCGCGCGGCGGGTCGCAGCTCACGCTGATCCAGGCTACCAACGACGATGCGATGATCCCGCAGGCGCAACGCGTGGTTGCGGCGCCTTCGGCGTGGCTCGACGCGCTGGCGGGCATCGCGGGTGCGATTGGCGAAGCGAAGGGCGTTGCCCTGCCGGACGCGTTCGCTGGCTCGCAGTCGACGGATGCGCATAAGCAGATCGCGAGCTCGCTGGCCACCGGCGAGCGCCGTCTGGTGCTGCTCGGCAACGATGCGGTCCGTCATCCGGATTTCGCGGCAATCCATGCCGCGGCTCAATGGATCGCCGAGACGACCGGCGCGACGCTGGGCTTCCTCACCGAGGCGGCCAACACGGTCGGCGCGCATCTCGTGAACGCGCTGCCGGGCGAAGGCGGCCTGAATGCGCGCGAGGTGTTTGACCAGCCGCGCAAGGGCTATCTGCTGCTGAATCTCGAGCCCGAATTCGACACGGCCAATCCGGCGCAAGCGCTTGCGGCGCTGAAGCAGGCCGAGATGGTCGTCGTGATGTCGCCGTTCCAGACGGGCGCCGACTACGCCGACGTACTGCTGCCGATCGCGCCGTACACCGAAACGGGTGGCACGTTCGTCAACGCCGAAGGCACCGTGCAGTCCTTCAACGGCGTCGTGCGCCCGCTTGGCGACACGCGGCCGGCATGGAAGGTCCTGCGCGTGCTGGGCAGCCTGCTCGATGCGGCGGGCTTCGCCTACGACACCGTCGAAGAAGTGCGCGCGACCGCGTTGGGCGACGCTGACCTGAGCTCGCGCCTGTCGAATCGTACGGGTACGGCGGTGACACGAGGCAACACGACCAGGGCGGTCGAAGGCAAGTTCGAGCGTCTCGCGAACGTGCCGATCTATCACGCCGACGCGCTGGTGCGTCGCGCCGAGTCGCTGCACCTGACTACGGCCGCGCGTATCGCGAACTCGGTCGGTCTGCCGGCGGCGCTGTTCGACAAATTGGGTTTGAAAGAGGGCGACGCGGTGCGCGTTCGTCAGGGCGAGCAAGCGGTGCAGTTGCCGGCCGTGCGCGACGCGAATCTTGCGGAGACGGTCGTCCGCGTATCGGCGGCTACGCCTGCTGGTGCGGCGCTGGGCAGCCTGTTCGGTGAACTGGTGGTGGAGAAGGCGTAAATGAGCTTGTTCGATACGATCAACTCGGGCGGCGCCCAGCTTCTCGGTGTGGCATGGCCCACGGTGTGGGCGCTCGTGCGCATCCTGGTGGTGGCCGTCGTGATCCTGCTGTGCGTGGCTTATCTGATCCTCTGGGAGCGTAAGCTGATCGGCTGGATGCACGTGCGTCTCGGCCCGAACCGCGTCGGCCCCGCGGGTTTGCTGCAGCCGATCGCCGACGTGCTGAAACTGCTGCTAAAGGAAGTGATTCAGCCGGCGCAGGCAAGCCGCTGGGTTTACCTGATCGCGCCGATCATGGTAGTGGTGCCGGCCTTCGCGGTGTGGGCGGTGATTCCGTTCCAGGCGGGCGCGGTGCTCGGCGACATCAATGCGGGCCTGCTGTATGCGATGGCGATTTCGTCGATCGGCGTGTACGGCGTGATTCTGGCTGGCTGGGCGTCGAACTCGAAGTACGCGTTCCTCGGTGCGATGCGCGCTGCCGCGCAGATGGTGTCATACGAAATCTCGATGGGCTTCGCGCTCGTCGTCGTGCTCATGACGGCCGGAACGCTGAACCTGTCGGGCATCGTCGGTTCTCAAGAGCAGGGCTTTTTCGCGTCGCACGGGCTGAACTTCCTGTCGTGGAACTGGCTGCCGCTTCTGCCGATGTTTGTCGTGTACTTCATCTCGGGCATCGCCGAAACGAACCGCCACCCGTTCGACGTGGTGGAAGGGGAGTCGGAAATCGTCGCGGGCCACATGATCGATTACTCGGGTATGGCGTTCGCGCTGTTCTTCCTCGCCGAGTACATCAACATGATCGTGATCTCGGCATTGGCTGCAACACTGTTCCTTGGCGGCTGGAGCGCACCGTTCGGCTTCCTGTCGTTTATCCCGGGCATCGTCTGGCTCGTCGCCAAGGTTTTCTTCCTGTTGTCGGTGTTCATCTGGGCGCGTGCCACGTTCCCACGCTACCGCTATGACCAGATCATGCGTCTGGGCTGGAAGGTGTTCATTCCGGTCTGCGTGGTATGGCTCGTGGTGGTCGGCTTCTGGATCATGTCGCCGTTGAACATCTGGAAATAAAGGGCGGATGAACCTATGACCGCAATCCAAAACTTTTTCAAGACCTTCTTCCTGACGGAACTGCTCAAGGGCCTCGCGCTGACGGGACGCTACACGTTCCAGCGCAAGGTGACCGTGCAGTTCCCGGAAGAGAAGACCCCGATCTCGCCGCGTTTTCGTGGTCTGCACGCGCTGCGCCGCTACGAGAACGGCGAGGAACGCTGCATCGCATGCAAGCTGTGCGAAGCGGTGTGCCCAGCGCTCGCGATCACGATCGAATCGGAAACACGCGCGGACAACACCCGCCGTACGACGCGCTATGACATCGATCTGACCAAGTGCATCTTCTGCGGTTTTTGCGAAGAAAGCTGCCCGGTCGACTCGATCGTCGAGACGCACATTCTCGAGTATCACGGCGAGAAGCGCGGCGACCTGTACTTCACGAAGGAAATGCTGCTGGCCGTCGGCGATCGCTACGAAGCGGAGATCGCCGCCAACAAGGCGGCGGACGCACCGTATCGTTGAAGCGTTCTTTTCTTTTTCGTTGATGCAGTAAGCGCGGCAGTAAAACCAGTAACACGGCCTGCTGTCGGGCCGAGCGCCGCGGCTTTAACGCCGAGGCACGGCGCACCTGTGCGGCAGTTCTGGCGGTTTCGCCCGCTTTTACCAAGCACGCGTGCCAAAGAACAATGCCTGACGATGGCCTAACGATGAACCGGTAATCATGGAATTCACGACCGTACTGTTCTACATCTTCGCGCTGCTCCTGGTTGTCTCGGGGCTGAAGGTGATCACCTCGCGTAACCCGGTAGCGTCCGCACTGTTTCTGGTGCTGGCGTTCTTCAACGCAGCCGCGATCTGGATGCTGCTGGAGGCCGAATTCCTCGCGATCCTGCTGGTGCTGGTCTATGTCGGCGCGGTGATGGTGCTGTTCCTGTTCGTCGTGATGATGCTGGACATCAATCTCGACGTGCTGCGCAAGGACTTCAAACGTTTCGTGCCGATGGCCACGGCAGTCGGCGCAATCATCGTGATCGAGACCGCGCTGATTCTGTGGCACGGCTACGGCGCGACCACCACGGCGCTGCGCGACACGACGGCGGTCGCGAACGGCATGGGCGACTGGTCGAACACACGCCTGATCGGCAAGGTCATCTACACCGACTACATCTTCGCGTTTGAAATCGCCGGCCTCGTGTTGCTGGTCGCGATCATCGCGGCAATCGCGCTGACCACGAGCCACAAGAAGGACAGCAAGCGTCAGAACGTCAGCGCCCAGGTCAAGGTGCGAGCCCAGGACCGTGTGCGCGTGGTGAAGATGCCGTCAGAAAAGACCGCTGCGACCATCGCGGCGGAAGAAGCCGCAGCTGCGGCGGCAGCAGCGGCAGCCGACTCGGCACCTGCTAAAAACAGCTGAGCGGACAGGAGATAGAAATCATGTTGACCCTTGCCCATTACCTTGTCCTCGGCGCGATCCTGTTTGCGATCAGCATCGTCGGCATTTTCCTGAACCGCCGCAACGTCATCATCATCCTGATGGCGATCGAACTGATGCTGCTCGCGGTGAACACCAATTTCGTCGCGTTCTCGCACTATCTGGGCGACGTGCACGGCCAGATCTTCGTTTTCTTCGTGCTGACAGTTGCGGCAGCGGAAGCAGCGATCGGTCTCGCAATTCTGGTGACCCTGTTCCGTAGCCTCGACACGATCAATGTCGAGGATCTCGATCAGCTCAAAGGTTAATTTCAGGAAAAGCGGTTATGTCCACGATACTCAATGAAAGCCTGCTGCTGGCGATTCCGCTGGCCCCGCTCGCCGGTTCCCTGATTGCCGGGCTCTTCGGCAAGACTGTAGGGCGAGCTGGAGCACATTCGGTCACGATCCTCGGCGTCGCTGTTTCGTTCATCCTGTCGGCCATCGTCTTCTTCCAGGTGATGGAGGGTGCGAGCTTCAACGCGACCATTTATCAATGGATGTCGATTGGCAAGACGCAGCTCGAAGTTGGCTTTCTGGTCGACTCGCTGACCGCGATGATGATGTGCGTCGTGACCTTCGTGTCGCTGATGGTGCACATCTACACGATCGGCTACATGGCCGACGACGACGGCTACCAGCGCTTCTTCTCGTACATCTCGCTGTTCACGTTCTCGATGTTGATGCTCGTGATGAGCAACAACTTCCTGCAACTGTTCTTCGGCTGGGAAGCGGTGGGTCTCGTGTCCTATCTGCTGATCGGTTTCTACTTCAAGCGTGAAAGCGCGATCTACGCGAACATGAAGGCGTTCATCGTGAACCGCGTCGGCGATTTCGGCTTCCTGCTCGGGATCGGCCTGCTGTTCGCGTTTGCCGGTTCGATGAACTACGGCGAAGTCTTCGCGAAGCGCACTGAACTCGCGGCACTGAATTTCCCGGGCACCGATTGGGGCCTGCTGACGGTGGCGTGCATCTGCCTGTTCATCGGCGCGATGGGTAAGTCGGCGCAGTTCCCGTTGCACGTCTGGCTGCCGGATTCGATGGAAGGCCCGACGCCGATCTCCGCGCTGATTCACGCGGCAACGATGGTGACGGCCGGTATCTTCATGGTGACGCGGATGTCGCCGCTGTTCGAACTGTCGGATACGGCGCTGTCGTTCGTGATGGTCATCGGCGCGATTACCGCGCTCTTCATGGGCTTCCTCGGCATCGTCCAGAACGACATCAAGCGCGTGGTGGCTTACTCGACGCTGTCGCAGCTCGGTTACATGACAGTCGCGCTCGGCGCATCGGCTTACTCGGTCGCCGTGTTCCATCTGATGACCCACGCGTTCTTCAAGGCGCTGCTGTTCCTCGGCGCCGGCTCGGTGATCATCGGCATGCACCACGATCAGGACATGCGCAACATGGGCGGCCTGCGCAAGTACATGCCGATCACGTGGATCACGTCTCTGGTCGGGTCGCTCGCGCTGATCGGCACGCCGTTCTTCTCGGGCTTCTACTCGAAAGACTCGATCATCGACGCGGTGAAGCTGTCGCATCTGCCGGGCTCGGGTTTCGCGTATTTCGCGGTGGTCGCAAGCGTATTCGTGACCGCGCTGTATTCGTTCCGTATGTACTTCATGGTGTTCCACGGCGAGGAGCGTTTCCGCGGTCCCAAGCATCCGGAATCGCCGATGGGCGCCGAAGCCGCGTCGCATGGGCATGACGCGCATGGCCACGACCAGGACGACCACGGCCACGGCCATGGTCACGACGACCACGCGCACGAGCCGCATGAAACGCCGTGGGTCGTGTGGGTGCCGCTGGTTCTGCTGGCGATTCCATCGATCGTGATCGGTGCGATCGCGGTTGGGCCGATGCTGTTTGGCGACTTCTTCCAGCACGGCGTCGCGTTCGACAAGGTGATCTACATCAGCGACACCCATCCGGCGCTGCACGAGATGGCCGAAGAATTTCACGGCTGGGCGGCCATGGGGCTGCACTCGGTGTCGGGCTTGCCGGTATGGCTCGCGCTTGCAGGCGTGCTGGTTGCATGGTTTCTGTACCTGGTCCGTCCGGATCTGCCGGCTGTCATCAAGCGCGCCTTCGGCCCGATCTACACGTTGCTCGATAACAAGTACTACATGGACAAGTTCAACGAAGTCGTATTTGCACGGGGCGCGGTGGCAATTGGCCGGGGTCTGTGGAAGGAAGGCGATGTCGTCGTGATCGACGGTATCGTCAACGGCAGCGCACGCTTCATCGGCTGGTTCGCGAGCGTGATCCGCTTCCTCCAATCCGGCTACATCTACCACTACGCGTTCGCCATGATTATCGGCATGCTGGGGCTCTTGACCCTGTTTGTCACGCTCGGCGGCAAATAAGGCGAGGGACACTCATGCACGCTTATCCGATTCTCAGCATCGCGATCTGGTTGCCGATTCTCTTTGGGCTTCTGGTCCTAGCGATCGGCAATGATCAGAACCCCGCGCCGGCGCGATGGGTTGCGTTGATCGGCTCGGTCTTGAGCTTCATCGTGACCATTCCGCTGATCACCGGTTTCGATCCGGGCACAGCGGATCTGCAGTTCGTCGAACAGGCGAACTGGATCGAACGCTTCCACATCACGTATCACCTCGGCGTGGACGGCATCTCGATGTGGTTCGTCGTGTTGACCGCGTTGATCACGGTAATCGTCGTGATCGCCGGGTGGGAAGTGATCACGAAAAACGTCGGCCAGTATCTCGCCGCGTTCCTGATCCTGTCGGGCATCATGGTCGGCGTGTTCAGCTCGGCCGACGGCATGCTGTTCTACGTGTTCTTCGAAGCGACGCTGATCCCGATGTACATCATCATCGGCGTGTGGGGCGGGGCGAATCGCGTGTACGCGGCGTTCAAGTTCTTCCTGTACACGCTGATGGGTTCGCTGCTGATGCTGGTTGCGTTGCTGTACCTGTACGTCCAGACCGGCACGTTCGATCTCGCCACGTGGCAGCACTCGCAGATCGCGATGACGCCGCAGGTGCTACTGTTCATCGCGTTCTTCATGGCCTTTGCGGTGAAGGTGCCGATGTGGCCAGTGCACACGTGGTTGCCCGATGCGCACGTCGAAGCGCCGACCGGCGGCTCGGTGGTGCTGGCCGCGATCATGCTGAAACTCGGTGCCTACGGTTTTCTGCGCTTCTCGCTGCCGATCGCGCCTGACGCGAGCCATTTCCTCGCGCCGGTCGTCATCACGCTGTCGCTGATCGCGGTGATCTACATCGGTCTCGTCGCGATGGTGCAGGCAGACATGAAGAAGCTGGTCGCGTATTCGTCGATCGCACATATGGGCTTTGTCACGCTCGGCTTCTTTATCTTCAACCAGCTCGGCGCGGAAGGCGCGATCGTGCAGATGATTTCGCACGGCTTCGTATCGGGCGCGATGTTCCTGAGCATCGGGGTGCTGTACGACCGTATGCACTCGCGTCAGATCGCCGACTACGGCGGCGTCGTCAACATGATGCCGAAGTTCGCGGCATTCGCGATGCTGTTCTCGATGGCCAACTGCGGTTTGCCGGGCACGTCCGGTTTCGTCGGCGAATTCATGGTGATTCTCGCCGCTGTCCAGTACAACTTCTGGATCGCGGGCGGCGCCGCGGTCACGCTGATTCTCGGCGCGGCCTACACGCTGTGGATGTACAAGCGCGTGTACTTCGGCGCAGTCGCGAACGACCATGTGAAGAGCCTGCTCGACATCAATCGCCGCGAATTTTTCATGCTGGCAGTGCTTGCCGCACTGACGCTGTTCATGGGCCTGTATCCGAAGCCCTTTACCGATGTGATGCACGTATCCGTGGAAAACCTCCTCTCCCACGTTGCGCAGTCAAAACTGCCGTTGCCTCAGTAACGCAGAGCGGAGGAATTAAAAGATCATGCAAAACGCACCTATGACTGCCCTGTTGCCCGACGGCCTGTTGATGCTCGCCGTAGTTCTCGCGTGGCTCAACGACACGTTCTTCGGCCAGGCGGCGCGACGGACCACGTACTTCATCG
>NZ_DASXHN010000408.1:0-2869 GCF_036488505.1 Paraburkholderia sp.
GGGCGGATGATCCGTGGCGCAGTGAGCCCTATCCTTAACGCCGGCATGCGCCGGCTAAAACACTTTTGACCTGAGAACTGCAGATATGCAAAGCAAAGCCATATTGACCGTTATCGAAGCGACGCAAATCCTCGAAGCCGCACGCGTGGAAGCCGAGAAAAATCTATGGATGGTCGCGATCGCCGTGGTCGACGACGGCGGCCATCCGCTCGCCCTGCTGCGCCTCGATGGGTGCGCCCCGATTGGTGCTTACATCGCGACCGAAAAGGCGCGCACCGCAGCGCTCGGCCGACGCGAAACGAAGCAATACGAAGACATGATCAACGGCGGTCGAACCGCATTTCTGAGCGCACCGCTCGTCGCGACGCTGGAAGGCGGCGTACCCATCGTGGTCGACGGGCAGGTCGTGGGCGCGGTCGGCGTATCAGGCGTAAAGCCGGATCAGGATTCACAAGTGGCCAAGGCCGCAGCAAACAGTCTCAACGGCTGACTATCTAATACTTGAATTTGTTGGAGCGCATGATGGGTGAAATGATCGGGAAAAACGGCTTGCGCGTCGCGGCTGTTCTCAGAAAGTTTGTTGATGAAGAGGCTCTCCCGGGAACCGGCATAGAGAGCGAAGCGTTCTGGAGCGGTCTTAGTCGGTTAGTCCACGACCTCGCGCCGAAGAACCGCGCGCTGCTCGCCGAACGTGACCGGTTGCAGACGGAGCTGGACCAGTGGCATCGAAAGAATCCGGGACCCGTACGCGATCTGTTGGCGTACCGCGCGTTTCTGGAAGGCATCGGCTACATCGTACCGGCGGACGCGGCTGTGCAGGCCACGACCCGGAACGTCGATACGGAAATCGCCGAACAAGCCGGCCCGCAACTCGTCGTGCCGCTATCGAATCAACGTTACGCGCTTAACGCCGCGAATGCACGTTGGGGCAGCCTGTACGACGCCCTCTACGGCACCGACGCGATTCCCGACACCGGCGGCGCCGGACGCACCGCGCAATTCAACCCGGCTCGCGGGGCAGCGGTGATTGCCCGTGCACGCGCGTTCCTCGATGAAGCCGCGCCGCTCGCCAACGGTTCTCACGTCGATGCCACCGCTTATCGCGTGGAAAGCGGCAAGCTTGTCGTCACGTTGAAAAACGGTTCGTCGGCGTTGAAATCACCCGCTCAGTTCATTGGTTTCCAGGGCGATGCCGGCTCGCCTTCCGCGGTGCTGCTCAAGCATCACGGCCTGCACTTCGAGATCCAGATCGACGCGACGGATTCCATCGGCAAGACCGACGCTGCACGTGTGAAGGACGTGCTGATGGAGGCGGCGGTCTCGACCATCATCGATTGCGAGGATTCGGTGGCCGCCGTCGATGCCGCCGACAAGGTCGAGCTCTACCGCAACTGGACCGGCCTGATGAAAGGCGATCTGGCGGAGGAAGTCACCAAGAACGGCAAGACCTTCACGCGGCGCCTGAACGCGGATCGCGAATACACCGCGCCCGATGGCTCGACGGTGAAGCTGCATGGCCGCTCGCTGCTGTTCATCCGTAACGTCGGGCATCTGATGACGAATCCGGCTATTGTCGATCGCGATGGACACGAGATTCCCGAGGGCATTCTCGATGCGGTGATGACGTCACTCGGTGCAATGCACGATTTGAAAAACAAGCTCAATTCGCGCACGGGATCGATCTACATCGTCAAGCCGAAGATGCACGGCCCGGCGGAAGTCGCTTTCTCCGGCGAGCTGTTCGGGCGCGTGGAAGACTTGCTTGGCTTGCCTCGATACACCATCAAGATGGGCATCATGGACGAGGAGCGGCGCACGAGCGTCAACCTGCAGGCGTGCATTGCGGTGGCATCGGCACGAGTGGCGTTCATCAACACGGGCTTCCTCGACCGCACCGGCGACGAGATGCACAGCGCAATGGAAGCCGGTCCGATGATGCGCAAGGGCGACATGAAATCGTCGGCGTGGATCACGGCTTACGAGCGCAATAACGTGCTCGCGGGTTTGAGCTCGGGACTGCGCGGGCGTGCGCAAATCGGTAAAGGCATGTGGGCCATGCCCGACCTGATGCACGCGATGCTCGAGCAGAAGATCGCTCATCCGAAAGCGGGCGCGAACACGGCGTGGGTGCCCTCGCCGACCGCCGCGACGCTGCATGCGCTGCATTACCATCAGGTCGATGTACAAGCCGTGCAGCAGGAGCTGGAGAAGACGAGTTACACCAGCGCACGCGATGAACTGCTCAATGGCTTGTTGACGATTCCTGTCGTGGAAAAGGCGCAATGGTCGGATGAGGAAATTCGCCAGGAAATCGAGAACAACGTGCAGGGGATTTTGGGTTACGTGGTGCGGTGGATCGATCAGGGCGTGGGATGCTCGAAGGTGCCGGATATCCACGACGTCGGGCTGATGGAAGACCGCGCGACGCTGCGAATTTCGAGCCAGCATATTGCGAACTGGCTGCATCACGGGGTGGTGTCGGCGGCGCTGGTCAACGAGACGTTCGAGCGCATGGCGAAGGTCGTGGACAAGCAGAACGCCAGCGACCCGCAGTATCAGCCGATGGCCGGTCACTTTGAAACGTCGCTGGCTTTCAAGGCGGCGAAGGCGCTGGTCTTTGAGGGCCGCGCGCAACCGAGCGGGTACACGGAGCCGTTGCTGCATAAGTTCCGGCTCGGCGCCAAGGCGTAGCCGCGGTGGTAGCTGCACGCCGGTTTGCAATACGCATCCGGCTGCAGCGCTACCTTCGGAACCCCAACAATCGTTCATCCAAGCGCATGACGAAGCCTTCACTCCCACGCTGTTGAGCGGACTCCGACAAGCGCCGCGACCAAACCCGTCAGCTCTGGCAATGCCCGGATGTCAGATC
>NZ_DASXHN010000431.1:0-6395 GCF_036488505.1 Paraburkholderia sp.
ACCCCGCGGCTTTTGCGCGGGTGTTGTACGCGCCATTGAGATTGTCGATCGCGCGTTACAGCAACACGGGGCGCCCGTGTATGTTCGCCACGAGATTGTTCACAATCGCCATGTGGTGGACAATCTGCGTCAGAAAGGCGCGCGCTTTGTCGAGGAACTCGACGAGGTACCGCACGGCGCCGTGGCGATTTTCAGCGCCCACGGTGTCGCGCAGACAGTCGAGCGCGACGCGGCACAGCGCGGCCTCGACGTGCTCGACGCGACCTGCCCGCTCGTGACCAAGGTCCACGTGCAAGGGCGCCAATATGTGGCGGCGGGTCGTACCCTGATCCTGATCGGCCACGCGGGCCATCCGGAAGTGGAAGGCACGATCGGCCAGATTCCAGGCAAGGTGCTGCTGGTGCAAAGCGAGGCTGAAGTCGCGCTTCTGGACCTGCCGCTCGATACGCCGCTTGCGTACGTCACGCAGACCACGCTGTCGGTCGACGACACACGTGGCATTATCGATGCCCTGCTGCGCCGTTTCACCGACATCGTCGGTCCCGACACGCGCGACATCTGCTACGCCACGCAAAACCGTCAGGCGGCGGTGCGCGAACTGAGCAAAGAGGTCGAGGTGCTGCTGGTGGTAGGCGCAACCAACAGTTCGAACTCGAACCGGCTGCGTGAGATCGGCAGCGAAACCGGCGTGGCGAGTTATCTCGTCGCCGACGGTTCGGAAGTGAAGCCGGAGTGGTTTGCGAACGTGCAGACCGTCGGCATCACGGCTGGTGCTTCAGCACCGGAAGAGATGGTAATGAACGTAATCGATGCGCTGCGCGCATTGGGGCCCGTCGATGTCACGACGATGGCGGGCCGTGAAGAGAAAGTCGAATTCAAGTTGCCATCGAAACTGATGCAACCACTCGCTGCACGCGAAGTTTAAGGAGGACATCTTGTCTATTCCGCTGCTACAGAAAGTCCGCGTCGGCGCATACATCATGCGCCAGCATCTCTCCGGCAACAAACGCTATCCGCTCGCCCTGATGCTGGAGCCGTTGTTTCGCTGTAATCTCGCCTGCAACGGCTGCGGCAAGATCGATTATCCCGATCCCATTTTGAACCAGCATCTGTCGCTCGAAGAGTGCCTGCAGGCGGTCGACGAATGCGGCGCGCCGGTCGTCTCGATCGCGGGCGGCGAGCCGCTGCTGCACAAGGAAATGCCGCAGATCGTCAAGGGCATCATGGCGCGCAAGAAGTTCGTGTACCTGTGCACGAACGCGCTGCTGATGGAAAAGAAGATGGACGACTACGAGCCGAATCCGTATTTCGTGTGGTCGGTCCACCTCGACGGCGACAAGGAATCGCATGATCACTCGGTATCGCAGGAAGGCGTGTACGAGAAGGCCGTCGCGGCGATCCGCGAAGCGAAGCGCCGTGGCTTCCGCGTGAACATCAACTGCACGCTGTTCAACGACGCGCAACCCGAGCGCGTCGCGAGCTTCTTCGACACGCTGGGCCCGATGGGTGTGGACGGCATCACCGTGTCACCGGGTTACGCGTATGAACGCGCACCCGACCAGCAACACTTCCTGAACCGCGACAAGACCAAGCAACTGTTCCGCGAAATCTTCAAGCGCGGCAACAACGGGAAGAACTGGTCGTTCAGCCAGTCGGCCATGTTCCTCGACTTCCTCGCGGGCAACCAGAGCTACGAATGTACGCCGTGGGGCAACCCGGCGCGCACCGTGTTCGGCTGGCAGAAGCCGTGCTATCTGGTCGGCGAAGGCTACGTGAAGACCTTTAAGGAACTGATGGAAACCACCGACTGGGACAAGTACGGCACCGGCAACTATGAGAAGTGCGCCGACTGCATGGTCCACTGCGGTTTCGAAGCGACGGCCGTGATGGATACGGTCGCGCATCCGCTGAAGGCGCTCAAGGTCAGCATGCGTGGTCCGAAGACCACGGGCGCATTCGCCAAGGACATCCCGCTCGACAAGCAGCGTCCCGCCGAGTACGTGTTCTCGCGTCACGTCGAGATCAAGCTCGAAGAGATCAAGCGCGCCGGCACCGGCAAGAAAGTGCAGACCGCGAGCGCGGCGCACTGAGCGGTTCGGTCGTGGCGGCCGCGTGCCGCCCGATGCTGCGCATGAGCCGTCAGGCATAAAAAAGCGCGGTGGCCAGTCAGGCCACCGCGCTTTTTTTACTGCGTCAAATGCTATCGACTCTCAACCGCCGCGTGCATTGTGCTCGGTCAGGAATTTGATCAGCCCGTCGATGCCGCCTTTATTGATCTGGTCGGCGAACTGCGTCTGATACACCTGGATCAGCCACGCGCCCATCATGTTGATGTCGTAGATCTTCCAGCCGGACGGCCCCCTGGTGAGCCGGTAGTCGATCGCATCGTCGCCGCCGTTGCTGATGACGTGCGATTGCACGACCACGTCGGTGGCGCCGCCCGCCACGCTCACCGGCATAAATTTGAACTTGACGTCCTGGTCGCGCAGTTGGGAAAGCGATGCGGCATAAGTACGGGTGAGCAGCAGCGTAAACTGCTCATACAGTTGCTTTTGCTGTTCTGGCGTCGCCGTTGACCATGGCTTGCCGATCGCGATACGCGTGGTGCGCTGAAAGTCGGTGGCCGGCAGGAAGTGCGTCTCGACAATGTGCGTGATCTGCGCCATGTCGCCACCACGCGCCTTCGTATCCGCCTTCATCGCGGTAACGGTGCCTTCGACGGCACTTTTTACTACCGCGTCGGGCGCAGTTTGCGCAAACGCGGCGGTGGACACCACGGCCGCGGCCAGGAAAGCAGACAGATATCGTTTCATACGCTCGTCAGGACCAGAAAAAGTAGTGCCCGCGGGCCGCGTAGCCCAAGGCCAAAGAGGGATAGACCAGTATAGCCGGGATTGCGTTCCATCCCGCCCGGCGCCGCCGGGCGCCGCACTTGCTACCGAAGTCGGGCTGGCGCGCTCCGGCTCTGTATACTTGTGCACCTTCGTCAGAAACAACACTCGTGATAAGGCCACTTTCGCCTACATGCTGAAGTCATCTATCGTCCGTCTCGTCGCGTACTCGGTGCGTCATCCGTTCAGGATCATCGCGCTGTCGATCGTGCTCGCCGTTCTGAGTGGCGTCTACGTCACGCATAACTTCAAGATCAACACGGACATCAGCCGTCTCATCGCAACCGACAAGCAATGGACGGCACTGCAAAACGCAATCGACACCGCCTTCCCCGAGCGTGGCGACACCGTTCTGGTGGTGGTCGAGGCGCGCGCCCCGGAATTCGCCGACGCGGCGGCCAACGCGCTGAGCGCCGCGCTGCAAGCCGATCCAAAGGAATTCACGTCGGTCTCGCAGCCGGCCGGCGGTCCGTTCTTCGAACACAACGGCCTGCTCTTCCCATCCACCGACGAGGTGATGTCCACCACGTCGCAACTCGTGCAGTCGCGCCCGCTCGTCAATGCGCTTGCGCATGATCCGAGCCTGACCGGCCTCGCCGGCACGCTGACAACGAGCTTGCTACTGCCGCTGCAGCTCGGTCAGGTGAAGCTCGGCGATATGAGCCACCTGCTTTCGCAAAGCGCGAATACGCTCGATCGGGTGCTGGCTGGTCAACCGGCCGCGTTTTCGTGGCGCGCGCTGGTCGACAAGAGCGTCGCGACACAGCCGGCGCGCGCGTTCGTCGTCGTGCAGCCGGTCGTCAACTACGATGCGCTGGAACCGGGCGCGAGCGCGTCGCGAGCAATCCGCGCGACCGCCGCGTCGCTGCAGCTGGACTCGCGCTATGGCGCGAGGGTCCGCCTGACCGGCGAACAGCCGCTAGCTGACGAAGAGTTCGCATCGGTGCAGGACGGCGCGGTGGTCAACGGCATCGCCACCTTCATCGTCGTGCTCATCATTCTGTGGCTCGCGCTGCGCTCGGGCCGCATGATCGTCGCGGTGTTCATCACGCTGTTCGTCGGCCTCGCGATCACCGCCGCGCTCGGCCTGATGATGGTCGGCGCGCTCAACATGATTTCGGTCGCCTTCATGGTGCTGTTCGTCGGGCTCGGCGTCGATTTCGGCGTGCAGTTCGGCGTCAAGTATCGCGAGGAGCGCAATCGCGATAACCGGCTATCGGCCGCGTTGATGCACACCGCGCACAGCATCGGCGTGCCGCTCACGCTGGCGGCGGTCGCGGTCGCGCTCAGCTTCTTCTCGTTTCTGCCGACCGCGTATCGTGGCGTATCGGAGCTCGGCGAGATCGCCGGCGTCGGCATGTTCGTCGCCTACTTTACGAACATGACGCTGCTGCCCGCGTTGCTGAAGGTCTTCAGGCCGCCCGGCGAAGCCGGCTCGCCGGGCTTCAAGCGCCTCGCGCCGGTCGACGACTTCCTCGCGCATCATCGCAAGCCCGTGTTGATCGGCACGCTGGTCGTCGTGCTCGGCGCGTCGCCGCTGCTCACGCATCTGCGTTTCGATTTTAATCCGCTGCATCTGAAGGATCCGCATACGGAGTCGATGGCGACGCTGCTGTCGCTGAAGGACTCGCCCGAAGCGGCGGTCAACAACGTGCATGCGCTGGCGCCGTCGCTGGCCGATGCCGACGCGATCGCCGCGCGTTTGCGCAAGCTGCCCGAAGTGGGCCGCGTCACCACGCTCAGCACGTTCGTGCCTGCCGACCAGCAACAGAAGATGATGCTGATCGCGAGCGCCGCGCAGCAGCTGCTGCCGGCGTTGCAGCAGCAACCTGCGCCGCAGGCCACCGACGACGTGCGCGTCGCCGCGCTCAAGCGCGCGGCAAACCAGTTGTCGCTGGCCGCCGAGGATCATCCGGGGCCGGGCGCCGCCGAAGCGCAGCATCTGTCGGGAACGCTGCAGAAGCTGGCGAGCGCCCCAGTCGCCACGCGCGATCGCGCCGAAGTCGCGATGTCGGACACATTGCGCATCGCGCTGAAGCAGTTGGAGAACCTGCTGCAGCCGACCGAAATCACCCGCGACAACCTGCCGAAGGAAATCACCGCAGCGTGGATCGGCAAGGGCGGCCGCGCGCTCGTCGACATCGCGCCAAAGGTGCCGGCGGGTACAGACCCGAACGACGACCAGATGCTCGCCCGCTTCGCCCACGCGGTGAAGAAGGCAGAACCGGGCGCGATCGGCGGGCCGATTTCGATCCTGCATTCGGCCGACACGATCATCAAGGCGTTCCTGCAAGCAGCCATCTACGCGCTGCTGTCGATCGCGGTGCTGCTATGGATCGCGCTGCGGCGCGTCGGCGACGTGCTGCGCACGCTGGTGCCGCTGCTGGTTTCCGCGCTGGTGACGCTCGAACTGTGCGTGGTGTTCGGCATGCCGCTGAACTTCGCGAACATCATCGCGCTCCCGCTGATGCTCGGCGTCGGCGTCGCGTTCAAGATCTACTTTGTGATGGCTTGGCGCAACGGCCAGACCGGCCTGCTGCAATCGAGCCTCACGCACGCAGTGCTGTTCAGCGCCGCGACCACGGCGACCGCGTTTGGCAGCCTGTGGCTGTCGCATCATCCTGGCACGTCGAGCATGGGACGCTTGCTCGCGCTGTCGCTGTTATGCACACTGATCGGCGCGGTGGTGTTCCAACCGGTGCTGATGGGTAAGCCGCGCCAACGTCGCGCGAAGCAAAAAGGAATTTAGGCATGAAGCTGCGTAACGCCACGCTGGCGCTCACCGCCGCGGGTTTGATCACCGGCTGCGCAACCGCGCCCGAGCGCAAGCCGGGCGACCCGTTCGAGCCCGTGAACCGGGCGATCTTCAATTTCAACGACGGTGTGGACCGCTATATCGCGGTGCCGGTCGCGAAGGGTTATCAGAAGGTGACGCCGCAGCCGCTGCGCACCGCCGTCAGCAACTTCTTCTCGAACCTCGGCGACCTCACCAACGCGGCGAACGCGCTGCTGCAACTCAAGATCACCGATGCGACCGAAGACATCATGCGCTTCGCGATGAACTCGGTCTTCGGCATCGGCGGCCTGCTCGACTGGGCGACGCCAGCGGGCTTACCGAAGCATCACCAGGATTTCGGCTTGACGCTCGGGCATTGGGGTATTCCGTCGGGGCCGTATCTCGTGTTGCCGCTGTTCGGGCCGAGCACGGTGCGCGACAGCATGGGGCTCGTCGTCGACGTGAAGTTCAATCCGCTGAACTACATGGAACCGGCGACGCGTAATCCGCTGTACGTGCTGCAGTTCGTGAGCACCCGTTCGGATTTGCTCGGCGCGACCGATCTGCTGCAACAGGCCGCGCTCGACAAATACTCGTTCGTGCGCGATGCGTATACGCAGCAGCGCCGCGCGCGTTTGCGCGGCACGAGCGACAACAATGCACCGCTGCCGAATTACGACGATCAGGGTAATGCCGGCGCGCCTGCTGCCGGCGCGCCGGCGGTGGGG
>NZ_DASXHN010000444.1:0-8440 GCF_036488505.1 Paraburkholderia sp.
TTCGGTCGGCTCATCTTTCGCAGCCGTTTTCTGGGCGACGAGCATGATGTGCTTGCCGCCTTCCATCGCTGCTTCGAGAGCCTTGATCGACTTCGGGCGGCCTACGAAGAGCGGAATCACCATGTGCGGGAAAACGACTACGTCGCGCAGCGGGAGCAGCGGCAACGTAATGCGTTCCGGCGGGAGGAGTTGGGTTCCTGACATTTCATTTCCCCATGAGTGGAATCAGTTCGTTCGATAGGTGAGGCCAGCAGAAAACATTGCAAGCCTTCGCGTGTGGGAAAAAGTTCAGAGACTCCGAAGGTTCAGTGACTCCATAGTGAAAATAATCAATCTGACCACACGATAAACGAAAAAGCCGTTCACGTCGCCATGAACGGCTTTTTTTGCAGAACGCGTAAGCCGATCAGTTCGAACCCGCCACCTTCGGCGCGTCTTCGTAAATCAACAACGGTTTGCCGTCGCCGTCGATAACGTTGTCGTCGATGATGACCTTGCTAACGCCTTTCATTTGCGGCAGGTCATACATCACATCGAGCAACGCCTGTTCCAGAATCGAACGCAGACCTCGGGCGCCGGTCTTGCGGCGGATCGCCTTGCGCGCCACTGCCTGCAACGCGGCGGGACGGATCTCAAGTTCGACACGTTCCATGTTGAAGAGCTTGTGGTACTGCTTGACGAGCGCATTCTTCGGTTCGACGAGAATCTTCATCAACGCAGCTTCGTCGAGCTTGCCGAGCGTGGCGACTACCGGCAGACGGCCGATCAATTCAGGAATCAGGCCGAACTTGATCAGATCTTCCGGTTCCACTTCCCGCAACACTTCACCCGCGTCGCGGTCCTGCTTGCTCTTCACGCTTGCGCCGAAGCCGATGCCAGTCTTCTCGGTACGATCGACGATTACCTTTTCGAGGCCGTCGAAAGCGCCGCCACAGATGAACAGGATGTTCGTCGTATCGACCTGAATGAAGTCCTGGTTCGGATGCTTACGACCACCTTGCGGCGGCACCGACGCCATCGTGCCTTCGACCAGCTTCAGCAGAGCCTGCTGTACGCCCTCGCCCGATACGTCACGCGTGATCGACGGGTTGTCGGACTTGCGGCTGATCTTGTCGATTTCGTCGATGTAGACAATGCCGCGCTGCGCTTTGTCCACTTCGTAATTACAATTTTGGAGCAACTTCTGAATGATGTTCTCGACGTCTTCACCGACATAGCCGGCTTCCGTCAACGTCGTTGCATCGGCAATCACGAACGGGACGTTCAGAAGGCGCGCGAGCGTTTGCGCGAGCAGCGTCTTGCCGGAGCCGGTCGGCCCGATCAGCAGGATGTTGCTCTTCGACAGTTCGATCTCGTCTTTCTTGTCGAGATGCTTGAGGCGCTTGTAGTGGTTATAGACGGCGACGGCGAGAATCTTCTTCGCGCGCTCCTGACCGATCACGTATTGGTCGAGGATTTCGCGGATTTCCTGCGGAGTCGGCAGATCGGACTTGGACAAGCCCGCCTCGATACCGGCGCCCGCCGCCTCGTCGCGAATGATCTCGTTGCACAGGTCGATACATTCATCGCAGATGAATACCGACGGACCAGCAATCAGTTTCTTGACTTCATGCTGGCTCTTGCCACAAAACGAGCAATACAACAGCTTTTCGCTGTTAGAACCTTTCTTGTCCGCCATAGATGTGTGAGCCTCCGGACACTGAATTACATAATACGCCGTTTGCCCCTGCCTCGCAGTTTGGGCGCGGCAGGGCTAGTGAGCAGGATGACGGCGCTTGCCGCAGACGCCCGGACGGATGGTGATGCTGTCACGACCGGCCCGATGACCGTTTCGCCCGACTTCTGGGCAAAACGGCAGGGCAAAACCGTAGCAGATCAAGGACGCTTGTGTGCCACCTGGTCGACGAGGCCGTACGCCTGTGCGTCATCGCCGGACATGAAATTGTCGCGATCCGTGTCGCGTGCAATACGCTCGACGGGTTGACCGGTATGGTGTGCAAGCAGATGATTCAGCCGTTCCTTCAGGTACAGAATTTCGCGTGCCTGAATCTCGATGTCCGATGCCTGGCCACGCGCGCCGCCGAGCGGCTGGTGAATCATTACACGGGAGTTGGGCAGCGCGAAACGCTTGCCCTTTGCACCAGCCGCCAGCAGGAACGCGCCCATGCTAGCCGCGAGACCCATGCAAAGCGTGGAGACGTCCGGCTTGATGAATTGCATCGTGTCGTAGATCGCCATGCCCGCCGACACTGAGCCGCCTGGGCTGTTGATATAGAAGTAGATATCCTTGTCCGGATTCTCGCTTTCGAGAAACAGCATCTGAGCGACTACCAGATTGGCCGTCTGATCGTTCACCTCGCCCACGAGGAACACGATGCGCTCCTTCAGCAGACGGGAATAAATATCATACGAGCGCTCGCCCCGGCCGCTCGTTTCCACGACGATCGGCACCAGACCGAGTGCCTGCGCTTCGAGATCCCGTGACGACTGGGAGGTCAACGTGTCCAGCATTTGGGCGCGAAAGGTCATGCAATGAATCCTTGTCTGGAAAATATTTCAATATGGATGCTGGACGAAAGTTGGTGCGGCGAGCCCGTATTCAAGTGCCTTGACTGCCGCGGGCTCCATCCGCGCGCGCGACCGGACGCAGCACCGAAACGCATTTCCACGGCACAAACGTGACACAAAAAAACGGCGTGCGGGCCGTCGGTCGCTCCGACAGCCGGCACGCCGTTGCAGCAACGCTTTACGCTTGCGCCGTTGCGCTTGCCAGTTCTTCGAAGCTCACTTCCTTGTCCGTCACCTTGGCCTTGCTGAGCACGAAATCGACGACGTTGGCCTCAACGACATACGCTTCCATTTCGGCAAGGCGTTGCTGGTTCGAATAATACCAGCGGACGACTTCCTTCGGGTCTTCATAGCTTTTCGCGAATTCGTCGACTTCGGCACGAATCTGCTCGGGCTTCGCCTGCAGTTCGTTCGCCTTCACCAGTTCGGCCAGCACGAGGCCCAGCTTGACGCGGCGCTCTGCCTGCTCCTTGAACATGGCAGCCGGAATCGGCGCGTCCTTCGCGTTCGGCACGCCGCGCTGCTCCAGATCCTGGCGCGCCATCGCGACAAGGCGCTCCTGATCCTGCTCGATCAGCGCGTTCGGCACATCGAGTTCCGAGATTTTCAGCAGCGCGTCCATCACCTGATTCTTGACGATCGCTTGCGTGCGGCGCTTGGCTTCGCGCTCGAGATTGTCCTTGATCTCGGCCCGCATCTTGGTGAGATCACCGTCTTCGATGCCGAGCGACTTCGCGAACTCCGCGTCGACTTCGGGCAGATGCGGCCATTCGATCTTCTTCATCGTGATCGTGAACTGCGCGGTCTTGCCCGCCACGTCCTTGCCGTGGTAATCGTCCGGGAACTTCAGATCGAATTCCTTCGCTTCGCCGACTTTCAGGCCGCGCGACGCGCTTTCGAATTCCGGCAGCATGCGGCCTTCGCCGAGCACGAAGGCGAAGTCTTCCGCACTGCCGCCCTGGAATGCTTCACCGTCGATCTTGCCGACGAAGTCGACCGTCACGCGATCGCCGTCCTTGGCCGCCGTATCCCCGCCGCCGTCCCCGTGCTCGCCGGCTTCGCCGCGAGCATGGAAGTGCACCCGCTGCTTGCGCAGGATGTCCAGCGTGCGGTCGATTTCCGCTTCGCTGATGGTGGTCGTGGTGCGCTCGATTTCAGCCGTGGCGACGTCACCCAGCTTCACTTCCGGATACACCTCGAAGGTTGCGTCGAACGCGTAATCGCCTTCAGCGGCGTCGCTCTTCGGCGCGAAGCTCGGCTGACCCGCGACGCGCAGGTTCTCGGCGCGGCTGATGTCGAAAAACTCCTTGCCGACCTTGTCGCTCAGCACTTCGGCTTCCACCTGGCCCGAGTACTGTTGGGTCACCATTTTGAGCGGGACCTTCCCCGGGCGGAAACCCGGCATGCGCACGTTCTTCGCGAGTTGACGGATACGCGAATCCACTTCCTTCTGCACGGCATCCTTCGGCAGGGAAATCGTCACGCGGCGTTCGAGCTTGCCGAGGTTCTCAACAACGTTAGCCATGGCTTCAATCGTCCTAAAATTATTCGAGCGAATCAGTTATCTTCTCCGTGCTGCCCTTCGATGTCGCTTCGCACCGATTGCATCGATCAAGCGCCTGCGCCTCGGGCTTGCAGGCCGCTGCCAGCACGGTTGAGTCCAAAGAGCCGAATATTTTAGCAAACTATTCGCGCGCCTAGCCGGGATTCGATGTTTGCATCGACTTTCCCGCGTATTGCGGCCCCTTTGTGGCCCATTTGCGCAGGTTTTCGCCCAGGCCGCGCGTTTTCAGCAAACGCCCGCCCATTGCACAATCCGGTTTTGCGCAGGGTTCCTCATACGACCCATGGCCGTCCATGCGCGGGGACGCGCGGCAACTGGTAGCCACGACGTCTGCTCGCACGATTGTGCCTATGCCGTTCGACGTATCCAGCCGACGCGCCCATGCTGATAAGCTAACGAACTGGATTGGGACCCGCGCGCATCTGCGCGCATCTGCGTCCCGTCGCCCGCTTTCCTATCCGCTCACAACGATTCGAATTTTTCGAGACGCCATGCCGAATTCGTCGCCCTCGCCTGTCGTCGTCATCGCTCCAGATTCATTCAAGGGCTCGCTCAGTGCGCAACAGGTCGCGCAGGCGATTGCGTCTGGCGTCCAGCGCGCCTGCCCTGGCGCCGCCGTGCGTGTCTGCCCGATGGCGGACGGCGGCGAAGGCACGCTCGACGCGATGCTCACGAGCGGCGGCGAGCGGCGCACGCTCACCGTGCGCGGCGCGGCGGGCGCCACGCGCGAAGCGCTCGCGGGCCTGCTAGTGGACGGCAGCGCCATCATCGAAACGGCTGAGATCGTCGGCATCACCGACCCGGTCGGCATGGGCGTGCCAGTGGAGGCGCGTAGCACGCGGGGCATCGGCGAGGCGATTCGCATACTGCTGGATGCGGGAGTGCGGCGCTTTTTCGTCGCGCTCGGCGGCAGCAGTACGAACGATGGCGGCGCCGGCCTGCTGACCGGCCTCGGCATGAAGCTCTTCGATGCGCAAGGCGGCGACCTCGAAGGCACGCCCGAACAGCTTGCGCGGGTGGCGCGGGTCGACGTCTCGCAACTCGACGCGCGGCTCGCGGCTGCGCAATTCGTCGGCATGTCCGACGTCGACAACCCGCTGACCGGCGAGCACGGCGCGACCGCGGTCTTCGGCCCGCAAAAAGGCGTCACGCCAGAACAGGTCGCACCGATCGACGCGGCGCTCGCGCGTTTCGCCGATCTGCTCGAAGCCGCGCTCGGGCGTACCGCGCGCGATCTGCCGGGCGCGGGCGCTGCCGGCGGTCTCGGCTTTGCGCTGCATATGCTCGGCGCCCGCTTCGAACCGGGGGCGGAAACGGTTGCGACGCAAATCGGGCTCGACGCCGCGCTTGCCGGCGCCGACTGGCTGATCACCGGCGAAGGCCGCTCGGACGTGCAGACGCTGCACGGCAAGGCGCCCTTCATCGCGTGCGCGCATGCACGCGCCGCCGGCGTACCCGCGACATTGCTGTCCGGCTCGGTCGATCCCGCCGCATTGCCGCGTCTGGCCGAATATTTTTGCGGCTGCTTCTCGCCGGCGCCCGGGCCGATCACGCTCGACATCGCGATTCGCGACGCCGCGCGCCTGCTCGCGAACGAGGCGGAACAACTGACGCGCCTGAAATACGCCGTGCGCTGACCGGCGAACCGGCTGCGGCAACAATCGCAGCGCCACGACCGCTCCACAACTACGGGGATGACCATGAAGGAATCCGCTAAAGCCGGGCTCGAGCAGTTCCTCACATATCGTCTGCATGTGCTGAATAAACTGGCCGAGCGCGGCATCGGCGCGCGCTATCAGGCAAAGCTCGGCGCGACGTTGCCTGAGGCGCGCGTGATTGCCGCGGTGGGCTCGTTCGGGCCGTTCTCGATCATGGAGCTCGCGCGCCACGCGAATCTCGACAAGAGCCAGGCGAGCCGCGCGGCCGAGGCGCTGATCCGGCAGGGACTCGTGCAGCGCCAGCCCAGCACCGAAGATGGTCGCGTCGTGCTGGTTTCGCTCACGCCGGAAGGCCGCGCGCTCTATCGCAAGGTGATGCCCATCGCGCGCAAGTGGAACGACGATATGTTCGACTGTCTCGAAGGCGACGAAAAAGCCGCGTTCGGCGCCGCGCTCGACAAAGTGATCAGTGCGATGAGCGAGCGAGAGTAACGAGGCAGACCCCCGGCGCCTAGTCAACGCATGGGGCGCGTCGCTTCACGGCCGCGCGGGGCGCATGTCAGAATCGCGGATCGGCCAGCGGCGCCTTCATTCTCCTTTTCATTCAGGGAAGTCTCAGTGGACATCAACAAACAGCTCTCGGCACTCACCGCTTCGGAACTCCAGACAGCCGGCGCAAGCCAGGCCACCGCGATCGCGGTCAGCGTCGTGCTGCGTCATCTACGCTCGCCGGAGCTGGCAAAACTGCTGTCGTCGGCATTCGAAAACCATCAGGCGGTCATGTTGCAAACACCGTGGCCGGATCAGATGCTGCAGGCGTTTGAATCCACGCGACGCTTTCTCGAAGGCGCCGCGCAGGCGGAATTGCCGGGTTCGCAGCCGCAGCCGGGAACGACCGGCAGCTGATCGATCGCGACTCGCGAGCGGTGAACAACAGACCGGCCCGCCTTGGGCAGGCCTCGCGCAACGGCGCGTTAGGTTGGTCTACCTACGTCTATCTGCTTTTATCTCTGCCTCGGCCGCTTACTAATCAACCGTAAGCCGCGTCTTACAGTCGCGCGCCCGGCGTGGCGGCGATCACCACCCGCGCCGCCGAGCGTACGGTCGCATGCGCGCCGGCGCTCGAACTCGTCAGGCGCGCCGCTCGCGACGCGTCGCCCGCGCTGCATGGACAGGTGGATGCGATGCTGCCGCGCTCGCGCTTCGAGGTGCCGCCGCGCGGCTCGGTCATGTGCTGCGCCGCTTCTGCACCGCTCACGCGATCACGCCGGCCGGATTGCCGTCAGCGTGCCGAACGCTTGATACTGTGCTGGTCCTCCGCCTCCTTCACTTCCGACCATGACCTCCCAACCGAAGACGCCCACCAGTTCGCCCGCCACTTCGCCGGACTCCCCGTTGCACTCGCCTGCGCCAGGCGGCCTGCGCCAGGGTCTCACGAACTATGGCGACGCGGGCTTCGCGATGTCCTGCGCAAAGCGTTCATCAAGGGCGCCGGCTATACCGACGATGCGCTGTCGCGCCCGATCGTCGCGATTGACGCAGGCCGGCTCGGCATTCGTGTCGACCTGCAGCGGCTCGACCGGATCGCACGCGAGACGCCGGTGCTCGTCGATTTGAAGCCGTCCGGCCAGCACTATATGGAGGACCTGCACCGCGCGGGCGGACTGGTCACCGTAATGCGGCGCCTGCGCCATCTGCTGAATCTGGATGCGTTGACCGTGACGGGGCGCACGCTCGGCGACGAAATCGACGCCGCGCCTGCCGACTTCGCCCAGCAAGTCGTGCGGCCGTTCGACGCGCCGGTCTATCCGCAAGGCGGCATCGCGGTGCTGTACGGCAACCTCGCACCGGGTGGCGCGATCATCAAGCAGTCGGCGGCCAATGCCCAACTGATGGAGCACACCGGCCGCGCGGTCGTGTTCGAGGACGCCGAAGATCTCGCGCGACGTATCGACGACCCCGCGCTCGACGTGAACGCCGACGACATCCTCGTGCTGCGGCAGATCGGCCCGGTCGGCCGCCGGGGATGCCGGAACCCGGCTATATCCCGATTCCGAAGAAGCTCGCGCGGCAAGGCGTAAAAGACATAGTGCGCATTTCCGACGGCCGCATGAGCGGCACGGCGGCCGGCACGGTCGTGTTGCACGTGACGCCCGAGGCAGCGGCCGGCGGCCCGCTCGCTATCGTGCGCGACGGCGACCGCATCCGGCTGAGCGCCGCGCAACGCACGATCTCGCTCGATGTCGACGACGCGCTGATCGCCGAACGGCTTGCCGCGTTACCGCCGCGGGTGGCCGATCCGCTCGCGCGAGGCTATCGCAAGTGGTTTCTCCAGTCGATCACGCAAGCCGACGAGGGGTGCAATTTCGATTTCCTGCAGGCGGCGCAGATGACGGTGAGCGTGCCGCGTTGAACGAAGACGACACACGGCCGGCGCTACCGCGCCTGGAGGAACGGGCAATGGAAAAACGCGCTGGGTCACGCCTGCGGTGGATCGCAGCGCGCGCTGAAGCGGCGCGCGCGAAACGCAAAAAGGGCCGCATACGTCGCCGTATGCGGCCCTTTTCTTCTTTCATGGTGCGTGAGGCCGGACTCGAACCGGCACGCCGTTGCGGGCGTCAGGACCTAAACCTGGTGCGTCTACCAATTT
>NZ_DASXHN010000475.1:0-3213 GCF_036488505.1 Paraburkholderia sp.
TGGATCTTCGCGTTTTGGCCGACCGGCGCGGGACCGTGAAAATGCGCGGCGGTCGCCGGCCCACTTAGGCCTTCATAGGTGATGGTCCACTGCAGCGATTGGGTAGAGGTATCGAAGGTCGCATCCACCATGCCGTGCCCGTGGCTCACCCGCGGCGGCACTTCGCTCGATGGCTCGAGGTCGGCCTTCAATGCCACCGTATCAGCGAGCGCGACGCCCGACGCAAGCGCCCATAACACCACGGCCAGATTCAGTTTTCGCAGCGTAATCATGGTCTTCTCCGGACTTTGATGCGCCACCGCGGTGTCACATCCGCCCGCGATGCTTCCACATACTAGTGCAAATCATCCGGCCCCGGTGGGTGCCGGTGCGGCTGCTTCAGCGGCGCCGCACCGGGCTGCATCGGGCTGCATCGGGCTGGATCGGCGATGCATTGTGGCCTTCACGATCACGCAACGTGTGCATTGCGCCTATCCGTTTATCAAGGACCAATCTGGAATACAGCGTCAAATGAGTGACGGGGCCGTTTTAATCGATTTGACCGAACACTTCATTGCGCAATCTGTAATGAATAAATCGCGCGATTACAGCTATGCTTCTTTCTGCGAGAAGTGACTCCTTCATCGAAGGACGTCTCCAAATCTTTAACGCGGCTTCGGCCGCGTTTTTTTTCGCGCGACGGTTCGTATCGCGGTTGGATCGCGTTCGTCTCGCGTTTTCTAAGCCGATTTGCTGTGCCGGTATTTTGCGCACGGCCATCCGCCGGGCTACGCGAGCAACGCCGCCTGCTGTTCGATGCCATCCAGCATCGCCTCACATTTTCGGATGACCGCGATCCCTTCATTGCGCAAACGGTCGGGCGAACTCGCGACGATCTGCTGGCGATATTCTTCCAGCACATGAATAAGCGGCGGATATTGCAGCACATTCGCCGCACCCGCCACCCGGTGCTGCCACTCGAGCAAACGTGCAATCTCCACATGTTCGAGCAATGACACCAACGACTGCATATCGTCGCGCATCGACGAAACGAACGCGTCGAGCAACGCCTTCACCGTCGACTCGCTTCCCCACAGTTGTGTCATATGGCTAAGGTCGACCGGCACGAACGGCTTCGGATCGCGTTGCCGAAGCCCAGCTCTCTCGACCGCCAGCGCGGGCGGCTCGACGCAGGGCGTTTCCGCTGGCGTTGCCTGCGACGCGCTCTCGGTGCCGAACCAGCGGCTCAGGTGATCGCGCAACATCGCGAGCCGGGTCGGCTTGATGAGGGTGTCGTCCATGCCGGCTTGGCGGCAGAGGCTCAGGTCGTCAGGGGCGGTGTTCGCCGTGATGCCCAGAATCGGCAGACGCTGCGCGCCGCTTCGCGCTCGCTCGGCTTCGCGGATGCGCCGCGTGAGTTCGTAGCCGGAAAGGTTCGGCATGTGGCAGTCCGTGATCAGACAGCCGTAGTTCGCGCGTTCGAGCGCGGCCAGCGCGTCGACGCCGTCATCCGCGACGTCGCACGCGAAGCCGAGCAAAGCGAGTTGCTGCCGGATCAGTTCCTGATTGACCGGATGATCTTCGGCGACAAGAATCAGTCGCCCGCTCGCCAGCTCACGCTCGCGATCGGGCGGCGCCGCGCCGCGTTCCGGCGCACGGGGCGCCATCGGAGCGAGACCCGTCAGCGCGGCTGCGCAGGCGGCGCTGAGACCGCGCCATAAGATCGGGTTGACGCTGACGCGCACCGTATCGTCGACAATGCGGTAGCCGGTCGGTTTCGATTTTTCGGTCAGCGTGACGATGCGCGTGTTTGCCTCGATATGCGGGGGCAACGCGACCTCCTCGCCGATAAACAACAGGTCCGCGCCGGCCAGCATCGCGCGCTCACATAGCGCGGGGGCTCGCGACGCACTGGACGTCTCACTCGCGTCACGCGTGTCGGATGCCTGCAACGCGTCAGGCGCAATCGCGCACAACTCGAGCCCGAGTGCTTTGCCGAAGTGAGTCAGCGCCCGGGCAATGCGCGCGTCGCTCGTGATCACGACGCCGCGCTTGCCGCGCAGCGCATCGACTGAATAATGCGGCGCGACGACCGGCATCGTAAGCCGCACGGTCATACGCGTGCCGCAACTGGGCTCGCTGTGCAGCGCGAGCGTGCCATTCATCAGTTCGATCAGCTTGCGGCAGATGGTCAGCCCCAGACCCGTGCCGCCGAAGCGCCGCGTCGTGGACGATTCGGCTTGCACGAATGGCTCGAAAAGACTTGCCTGCACGTCTGGCGCTATGCCGATGCCGGTGTCGTACACCGTTATTTCCAGCGTCTGGCCAGCCGGTTGCGCAAAGCCCTGCGAAGCGCCGCGATGCGCGACGGCCGACACGCTCACGCCAACCTCGCCGTTCGGCGTGAACTTGATCGCGTTGCCGAGCAGATTGAACAGTATCTGTCGCAAGCGCACGCTGTCGCCGCGCAATGTCGCGGCCACGTCGGCGGCGATCTCGACGCGCACCTTGAGCCCATTTTCATGTGCACGCCCCGCGAGCAAACCAACCGCGTTGTCGACGAGCTCGCGCAGGTCGATGGGTTCGGCTTCGAGTGCGAGATGCCCTGCCTCGATCTTCGAATAGTCGAGCAGATCATCGAGAATCTGCAGCAGCGCACCCGCCGACTCACGGATCATGCCGAGCATTTCGCCCTGTTCAGTGCTGAGGGGCGTGCGTTCGAGCACTTCGGCGAGGCCCAGCACCCCGTTCATCGGCGTGCGGATTTCATGGCTCATCATCGCAAAGAAATTGTCTTTCGCGCGCGAAGCCGCCTCGGCCTGATCGCGCGCCCGCGCGAGTTCCTCCGAACGGGCGCGCTCCCCGCTCACATCGACCCAGTAGCCGCTCCACACGACGCCGCCATCCGCCTCGCGGCGTGGCACGAGTTCCGCGCGCACCCACTTGAGCTGGCCCGCGCTTGCGGCCGTATTCGCGACCGTACCCGCAGCTGTGCTTGCGAGACGAAATTCCATGTGCACCGGCGTTTCGCAATTGGCCGAGCGCTCGAGTTCGGCTAGCACGAACTCCCGGTCCTCTTCCGATACGCGCTCGAAGTCGACGCGGGCGCGCTGGCCCGGCGACACGCCGCCGCCGAACAGATGCGCGGTGTCGCCGCCGATATACGGAAACGAATACGCGCCGGCCGGCGTGCGCCGCAACTGGAATACGACGGCGGGCAGCGAGCGCGTGACG
>NZ_DASXHN010000514.1:0-16392 GCF_036488505.1 Paraburkholderia sp.
CGATCGTCGCGCCGTACAAGGTCGACGCGCGGCGCTGCATCTCGTATCTGACGATCGAGCTGAAGGGCAGTATTCCGCTCGAGATGCGGCCGCTGATCGGCAATCGTGTGTACGGCTGCGACGACTGCCAGCTCGTGTGTCCGTGGAACAAGTTCGCGCAGGCCGCGCCGGTCGCCGATTTTGACGTGCGGCATGGGCTCGATCGCGCGTCGCTGGTCGAGCTGTTCGCGTGGAGCGCGCAGGAGTTCGATACGCGCATGCAAGGCAGCGCGATTCGCCGCATCGGTTATGAGAGCTGGCTGCGCAATCTCGCGGTCGGCATGGGCAATGCGCTGCGCGCGGCGCCCGCCAGCCTCGCCGCCGACGCGCGCGCGGCGATCGTGCAGGCGCTCAAGCAACGCGCCGACGACCCTTCGGCGGTCGTGCGCGAGCATGTGGAGTGGGCGCTCGAAGCGGCGTAAAGTAGCGGCAATTCGTGGTGAGCGGGTAGTCGCGTCGCGTACGGGCATCGGTGCGGGTACGCTATGCGGTGAACGCACGGTATGAATCCGCGCGTCAGTTTTCGAGCCGCGCGACTGAGGAGCACGCAAACATGTTCAACGCAGTCATCGATGCGCCGTTCGGCAAGGTCGGGATTCGTCTCGAAGGCGAGGCGGTGCGCGAGATCGTCTATCTGCCCGAATCGACCCGTAACGTCGAGCCCGATGCGCCGCTCGCGCGGCTGGCGGCCGAGCAGATCGAGCGCTATTTCGAGCGCGCGTCGACCACGTTCGAGCTGCCGCTTGCCGACGTCGGCACCGCGTTCCAGCGGCGCGTCTGGCAGGCGATCAACGAGATTCCACCGGGTGTCGTGCTCACATACGGACAACTCGCGAAGCAAGTGGGCAGCGTGCCGCGCGCGGTCGGCCAGGCGTGTGGCTCGAACTTCTTTCCGATCGTCATTCCGTGTCATCGGGTGGTGAGTACGAGCGGCATCGGCGGCTTCGCTCACCACGGCGGCGATGGCTTCTTTCGCAACGTCAAGCGCTGGCTGCTCGCCCACGAGCGTCTGCCGTACGCATGAGCACGACCGCTGTCACCGATACCTCTACACAAGCCGATCGCGCGGCCGTCGCGTCGCTGGTGATGCTGACCAGCAGCGCGTCGATCGACGCGTTCTGCGACGCGCTGTGGCTCGAACACGGGTTGTCGCGCAACACGCTCGACGCATATCGCCGTGACCTGCGGCTTTTCTGCGAGTGGCTCGCGACCACGCGCAACGCGTCGCTCGATACCGCGAGCGAAGCCGATCTCGCCGCCTACAGCGCGGCGCGGCAACACGACAAGGCGACCTCGGCGAACCGGCGGCTGTCGGTGTTTCGCCGCTACTATGGGTGGGCGGTGCGCGAGCACCGCGCGGCGACCGATCCGACGCTGCGCATCCGTTCGGCGAAGCAGCCGCCGCGTTTTCCGTCGACGCTCAGCGAGGCGCAGGTCGAAGCGCTGCTGGGCGCACCCGATATCGATACGCCGCTAGGCCTGCGTGATCGCACGATGCTCGAACTGATGTATGCGAGCGGTCTGCGCGTCACGGAACTGGTCACGCTGAAGACCGTCGAGGTCGGACTCAACGAAGGGGTCGTGCGCGTCATCGGCAAGGGCTCGAAAGAGCGGCTGATTCCATTCGGCGAAGAGGCGCACGACTGGATCGAGCGCTATCTGCGCAACGCGCGCCCGGCGCTGCTTGGCGCGCGCGCCGCCGATGCGCTGTTCGTGACCGCGCGTGCGGAAGGTATGACGCGCCAGCAGTTCTGGAACATCATCAAGCGGCACGCGGCCGCGGCCGGCGTGCATGCTCCGCTGTCGCCGCATACGCTGCGGCACGCGTTCGCGACGCATCTGCTCAATCACGGCGCGGACCTGCGCGTCGTGCAGCTATTGCTAGGCCATACCGATATTTCGACCACGCAGATCTACACGCACGTCGCGCGCGAGCGGTTGAAGTCGCTGCATGCGCAGCATCATCCTCGCGGGTGAGGTGAGCCAGGCGCGATGTGACGGGCGCCGGCCGTGTTTCACATCAGTTCGCGCAAGCGGTGTTTGAGAATCTTGCCGGTCGACGCAGCCGGCAGCGCCGCGAGCACTTTCAATTCGGCGGGCCGCTTGTACGGCGCGAGCCGTGCGCCGCACCACGCGATCAACTCGGCGGGCGTGACTGTCGCGCCTGAGATCAGCTCGACGAACCCGATCACTTCCTCATTGCCGTCGGCCGCGCGCCCGAGCACCGCCGACTGCACCACCTGCGGATGCGCGTTCAGCACATGCTCGACCTCGGCCGGATACACATTGAAGCCCGAGCGGATGATCAGCTCCTTGCTGCGCCCGACGATATGCAGCGCACCGTCCGCGTCCTGCCGCGCGAGGTCGCCGGTCCTGAGCCAGCCGTCTGCGGTCACTGCCGCGCGCGTCTCACCGGGACTGCGGTAGTAGCCGAGCATCACGTTGGGCCCGCGGACCCACAGTTCGCCTACCTCGCCAGCCGCCACCTCGATGCCATCGAGCGCCACGAACTTCACGTCGACACCCGGGATGACTTCGCCGACCGAGCAGTCGCCGCGCGGTGCGTCGAGCATCGTATGCGACACGGTCGGGCTGCTTTCGGTCATCCCGTAGCCGTTGTGCAGCGGTACACCGTAGACGGCTTCGGCCCGCGCTTTGAGCGCTGGGTCGAGTGGCGAGCCGCCGGAATAGGCGAAGCGCAGCCGCGGCGCGGACCACGCGTGGCCGTATGTTTGCAGGTGTTCTATTAGCTTCGCGTGCATCGCCGGCACGCCCTGGAAGATCGACACGCGTTCTTCCGCGAGCGCGTGTCGCACCGCTTCTGGCACGAAGCGCGGCGCGAGCCGCAGCGTCGCGCCGGCGTGCAGGCTGCCGAGGCACACCGATGCGAAGCCGTACACGTGCGAGATCGGCAGCACCGCGTACACGACGTCGTCAGGCCCGACTTTGCGCAGGCTGCTCGACACTGCCGCGATGTACAGCAGATTGCGATGCGACAGCATCACGCCCTTCGGTGTGCCGGTGGTGCCGGTCGTGTAGATCAGCGCCGCGCATTGGCGCTCGCTCGCGGCGTCGACCGGCTCGGCTTGGGCCGTCTCGTCGACTGCGTACGACCACGCGCCGACGTCCGGGGACAACGCGGGCGCCTGGGTGGCCCGATGCCGCTGCGCGTGTTGCTGCGCGTCGGGCGAACTCTCCACCGCGTACACGACGGCGCGCGGCTGCGCGTGCGTGCGAATCGAATCGAGTTCGGCCGCCGCCAGACGCGCGTTCGATACCAGCGCCCACGCATCGAGCCTCGCGGCGGCGAACAGCAGCACGATTTGCGCGATGCTGTTTTCCGCGACGATCATCACCCGATCGCCGCCGCGCACGCCCCATTCGCGCAGCAGTGCGGCGGCGGCGTCGACCGCTTGCAAGAGCTGCGCGTTGGTCAGCCGGCGCGCGTCCTCGATCAGCGCGATGTGCCGCGGATCGCGCGCGGCGGCGCGCGCCGGAATTTCGCTGATGCGCGCGGGCAGCGCGGCCAGCAGCGCCGGGATATCAATCGCGGCCCGGATGGATGAAACTGGGTTCAACGTTGTCTCCGCTGCAAGGTGATGGCCAAAGTGCGTCATCGCGCGACGCGCGGGATGACGCGTATTTCCGAACGATCGTGTCACAATCTGCGGACCCGCACAATTGGCCGTTCGGCAAATAGCGGCCATGCAAGCTCGCCCTTACAATGCGCCGATGAGCAAATTCAGACATGTGTCCGAAACGCCCGCCACGCAGATGCTGCGCCGCCATGGCGTCGAGTTCGGCGAGCATCCTTACGACTATGTCGAGCATGGCGGCACCGCGGAATCGTCGCGCCAGCTCGGCGTCGACGAGCATCATGTCGTGAAGACGCTGGTGATGGAAGACGAACACGCGAAGCCGCTGATCGTGTTGATGCACGGCGACCGCACCGTCAGCACGAAGAATCTCGCGCGGCAGATTGGCGCGAAGCGTGTCGAGCCGTGCAAGCCCGAGGTCGCGAACCGGCATTCGGGCTATCTGATCGGCGGCACGTCGCCGTTCGGCACGCGCAAGCAGATGCCAGTGTACGTCGAGTCGAGCATTCTGCAGATGGAGCGGATCTGGCTGAACGGTGGGCGGCGCGGCTTTCTCGTCAGTATCGAGCCGAAGGTGCTAACCGAACTGCTTGCGGCGAAGCCGGTGCAGTGCGCGAGTGTCGATTGACCTCCGGTTCGACGCTTGTAGCGAGGTTGGTGTTTACATACGGGTTCGGATAGCGTTGACGTTTGTGTCAGTGTTTTGCGTGCGCATGCGTTCGGTAGAATGTGCGCCGCCCCGTTTCGAGTGGCATCCTTGACGCGGTTGGGCGTCGAATGTCAGACCGCGATTCTTATAAGAGTCCCAGATGCAAAACGTGATCGTCGCTGTCGTTGCCTATCTGATCGGTTCGTTGTCGTTTGCCGTGATCGTGAGCGCCGCGATGGGGCTCGACGACCCGCGCTCGTATGGCTCGGGCAATCCGGGCGCTACCAACGTGCTGCGCAGCGGCAGCAAGAAGGCGGCGATTCTCACGCTGATCGGCGATGCGTTCAAGGGCTGGCTGCCGGTGTGGCTGGTCGTGCATGCCGGCGCGCGATACGGGCTCGACGACCGGTCGATCGCGATTGCGTCGATTGCCGTGTTTCTCGGTCACCTGTATCCGGTGTTCTTCCGCTTCAAGGGCGGCAAGGGCGTCGCGACTGCCGCGGGCGTGCTGCTCGCGATCAACCCGACGCTTGGCCTGGCGACGTTGCTGACCTGGTTGATCGTGGCGTTCTTCACGCGTTACTCGTCGCTCGCGGCGTTGTGTTCCGCGCTGTTCGCGCCGCTCTTCTACGTGTTCCTGTTTGGGCCGCGCATCGTCGCGCTGGCGGTCCTCGCGATGAGCCTGCTGCTGGTGTGGCGTCATCGCGGCAATATCACGAAGCTGATGCGCGGGCAGGAGAGCCGTATCGGCGACAAGAAGAGGGCCGCGAGTCCGGCGGCGAGGAGCGATCTTTGATTTCGACGGGGCTCTGGCTCTAGCCGGACGTGCCGCTAGAGCCTTGGTCCGAGGCTGCGTAGATAGCCTCGCGCCCCGCGCGACCGCTTAGTCGCGGAAGTTGTTGAAGTCGAGTGGCGTGTCGGTCACGTCCTTGCGCAGCATCGCGATTACGCTTTGCAGATCGTCGCGCTTGCCGCCGGTGATGCGCACCGCGTCACCCTGGATGCTCGCCTGAACCTTGATCTTGCTGTCCTTCACCAGGCGCACGATTTTCTTCGACAGGTCGCCGGACACGCCCTTTTTGATCTTGATCACCTGCTTGACCTTGTCGCCGCCGATCTTTTCGATCTTGCCGTAGTCGAGGAAGCGCACGTCGACGTTGCGCTTGGCCATTTTCGACAGCAGCACGTCCTTGACCTGGCCGAGCTTGAAATCGTCGTCCGCGTACGCGGTGATTTCGTTTTCCTTGTGCTCGACGCGCGCGTCGGACCCTTTGAAGTCGAAGCGCGTGGAAATTTCCTTGTTGGACTGCTCGATCGCGTTCTTGACTTCGATCATGTTCGCTTCGCAGACGACGTCAAACGATGGCATTGCATTCTCCCAATAGTGCGGCGGCGCACGACGCAGCCGGTCGGCTGTTCGCGGGGCACTCGCTATAATCATGGACCGGACGTCATTTTACCGACGCCACCCTTTTTTGCCCAAGGCCGCGCGCAGTATCGGACGGCGGCCGATCCGGCGCCGGCGGCGCGGGGTTGTCGTCATTCGTCGCATTCCTCGTTTTCCTGTTCCCTTCCGATCTCCTGATCCGCGATGTCCGAATCCGCGAAGTCCCAAGCTGCGATGTCCGCAACTGCGAAGTCCCAACCCGATATCCCGGCCGGTTCCGCGAGCGCCGCTTTCGGCGGCATTGCACCGCTCGTCGCCGACTATCCGCTGAAAGCACACAACACGTTCGGATTCGACGTGCGCGCGCAGTATGCGTGCGTGATCGAGCATGAAGAGCAGTTGCTGGCCGCGGTGCGTGACCCGCGTGTTGCCGGCCTGCCGCGCCTCGTGCTTGGCGGGGGCAGCAACGTGGTTTTGAGCGGCGATTTCGCCGGGCTCGTACTGCTGGTGGCGTTGCGCGGCCGCCGCGTCGTGCGCGACGATCAGGACGCATGGTACGTCGAGGCCGCCGGCGGTGAGCCGTGGCACGATTTCGTCGCATGGACGTTGGCGCAAGGCCTGCCCGGCCTCGAAAATCTCGCGCTGATTCCAGGCACGGTCGGCGCGGCGCCGATTCAGAACATCGGTGCATATGGGCTCGAGATCTGCGAGCGCTTCGCGTCGTTGCGGGCGATCGAGCTTGCGACCGGCGAGAGCGTCGAGCTCGACGCGCAGGCGTGCCGATTTGGCTACCGCGATAGCATTTTCAAGCGCGAAGGGCGCGAGCGTTTCGTGATCACGTCGGTGACGTTTCGTCTGCCGAAGGCGTGGCAACCGCGCGCCGGCTATACGGACCTTGCGCGTGAGCTGGCGGCGCGGGGTTACGCCGCGACCGTTGGGCAAGCCGACGGCGTAAGCGGCATAAGCGGCGTAAGCGGTGTAAGCGGTGTAAGCGGTGTAAGCGACACCGCGAAGCAGCCGGCTGCTCACGCGATCTTCGAGGCGGTGGTGGCTGTGCGGCGCGCGAAGCTGCCCGATCCGCTCGAACTCGGCAACGCGGGGAGCTTCTTCAAGAATCCGGTGATCGATGCCCGACAGTTCGACGCGCTGAAGCACCGCGAGCCGGACGTCGTCTCCTATCTGCAGCCGGGCGGGCGCGTGAAGCTGGCTGCGGGCTGGCTGATCGATCGATGCGGCTGGAAAGGCCGCGCAATCGGCGCGGCCGCTGTGCATGAACGGCAGGCGCTGGTGCTCGTGAATCGCGGCGGCGCAAGCGGCGCGCAAGTGTTGGCACTCGCCGAGGCAATCCAGCGCGACGTGCTCGAAAAATTTGGCGTGGAACTGGAAGCGGAGCCGGTTTGCTTGTGAGAGATCGCGAGCTTCCGGTCGCGAAGATGCTGCTGAGCTTGCGCAGGCGTATCCGCGCGGTCCGCACGAGATTCGGCGCGTCGAGCATGAAGCCGAGCCGGTCCGGTTGGCGGCGCGCTAGTTTCATGCGCGGTGGTGGGTGCGCGCGCTTGCATCAGCGATTACGCGGGATGTGATGGAAAGATTCGGCGTCGAGCATGAAGAACGCTGAGTGGTTCATGCGTGAGGCGCGCTGATTTCCCCGGTGGACATACTGGGGCTTGCGAGGGCGATTCAACGGAACGTGCCGGCAGAAGGCGCGTCCAGCGCTAACGCGCCGTGTTTGCTCCAGAGCGGGCGGCCCTTTTCGGCGCCCCAGGAACGAAGAAAGGCGCTGGCAATTTCCTGCCAGCGCCTTTTCTTTATGCTGCGTCTTCGGATTTTCGCTTTCGGCGGTGCGCCGGCTTGCACGCGCTGCGCATCACCGGCGCGGGTGCCCTGACTCTTCGCTCAATGATTCAGCTTGCCGAGCAGCAGGAATTCCATCAATGCTTTCTGCACGTGCAGACGGTTTTCCGCCTCATCCCATACGACGCTTTGCGGCCCGTCGATTACTTCCGCGCTGACTTCTTCGCCGCGGTGCGCAGGCAGGCAGTGCATGAAGAGCGCATCGGGGCTGGCGCGCGCCATCATTTCGGCGTCGACGCACCAGTCGGCGAACGCCTTCTTGCGCGCTTCGTTCTCGGCCTCGAAGCCCATACTGGTCCAGACGTCGGTGGTGACGAGGTCGGCGCCCGCGCACGCTTCGTTCGGGTCGTCGAATTCCTCGTAGAACGGCGCACTTTCCGCGGCGACGAGCGCGCGGTCGAGCTTGTAGCCGGGCGGCGTGGACAGGCGCAGCTTGAAGCCGACAATCTGCGCGGCTTCGATCCACGTGTACAGCATGTTGTTCGCGTCGCCGACCCATGCAACCGCCTTGCCGCGAATCGGGCCGCGATGCTCGAAGTACGTGAAGATGTCCGCGAGCACCTGGCACGGGTGGTACTCGTTGGTGAGCCCGTTGATCACCGGCACGCGCGAATTTTCGGCGAAGCGCTGGATGATGTCCTGACCGAACGTGCGGATCATGATGATGTCGACCATGCGCGAGATCACCTGCGCGGCGTCTTCGATCGGCTCGCCGCGTCCGAGTTGCGTGTCGCGCGTGCTCATGAATACCGCGTGGCCGCCGAGCTGGAAGATGCCGGCTTCGAACGACAGGCGGGTGCGCGTCGAATTCTTCTCGAAGATCATCGCCAGCGTGCGGTCATGCAGCGGGTGATAGGTCTCGTAGTTCTTGAATTTGCGTTTCAGGATGCGCGCGCGTTCCAGCACGTACTCGTAGTCTTGCAGCGAGAAATCCTTGAACTGGAGATAGTGGCGAATTTTCTTGGCGGTCATGAAACGAACACGGCGGTTTCGCCCCGCAGGATTGCCGGACGCCGCCGCCGTCGTGTTTGTGGCAACTCGATGCAGCATAAAGGATTTCGCCTCAGTTGACGAGTCGGCCAAAGGGCACGGCAAGCCGGCCGAAAGGTCGCCTGGAACTCGTGGCAGCTTGTGTGCGCTGCGGAAAAAAGGCTTGCTGCTGCGCTATAATCTACGGGTTATCCCAAAGCCCAGCTGGCCTGCGTTTGTGATTCGAAAGCGCGGCTCGCGCGGCGCGGAAAGCCGCCACGGCGTGGCCGTCGTAGCAGGCTCAACGGCGGTTCAGGCGGTATCGCACAGCGGTTCTCTTGGCGTGGTTGAAGATTGTGCGTCCGGAGTGAGTCTTGCGGTCCGCCGGCGGGTCACAAGCGCTTGCCCATGCCGTCCGCGGCGAATTCCAGCGCCTGGCCGGCGCGTTGCCGGTTTGCCGACGGTCCGCTGGGCAGTCACACAGGTATTCCTACATGGCCGAAGCAGCTCCAATCGAATATTTCATTCAGGGCATCACGTCGACCGGAAAAAGATTTCGGCCGAGCGACTGGTCCGAGCGGCTCGCGGGTGTGATGTCGTCCTTTGGGCCGGGTGTGAGGAAGGGGCCGAACGCCTATATGCAGTACTCGTTGTATGTCCGGCCGACCATGATCGGCGACCTCAAATGCGTCATTCTCGATTCCCGCCTGCGTGACATCGAGCCGATGGCTTTCGATTTCGTCCTCAACTTCGCGAAAGACAATGACCTCGTTGTGACCGAAGCATGCGAATTGGAACTCGAACATGCGCCGCCGCCGCAAGCCAAAAGACACGTGATTTAACGCCAGCAAGCTGCACCGGCAAAACAAAAACCCGCAAGCAGCGGGTTTTTTTGCGACCGGGGATGCAAAGCGTCGGCGATAGCGAACGTCGACAAGCGATCGCGGCGACCCGCTTCTCGCAGTGAGTCCCGGCGCGTTGTGCACACACGAAGCGCGCACAACAAAAAGCCCGCGAGAGCGGGCTTCTTGTGCAGCGGAAACAGGAGGTAGCCCGCCGGAGCGGGCCGACCGGATTACTGCGCTGCCGGCGCTTGCAGACCCTTGACGGCTGCAGCGAGACGGCTCTTTTGACGAGCTGCCTTGTTCTTGTGGACGATGTTCTTGTCCGCGATGATGTCGATGGTCTTCGACGATGCCTTGAAGATTTCGGCGGCCTTGGCTTGGTCGCCTGCGTCGATTGCCTTGCGGACGGCCTTGATAGCCGTGCGGAACTTCGAGCGCAGTGCCGAGTTGTGCGAGTTTGCCTTCGCGGCCTGGCGGGCGCGTTTACGTGCTTGTGCGGAGTTAGCCATGACGGTTCCTTATCCTGTTCCTGTTTCCAGTGCCCGGCCTTCGAAATGACTTCGGGAGGCGAGGTGCTGCTTCTCGATCCGAACCCCTGGAAGCGATTGTCCAGGAGCGCAAAAGTGTCGAAAAAATCGATCGGACTACGCGAAGGCGGGCCCGTGTTCCCGGTTGTTCGAGTGCATTGCCAGGCGGCTTGGCGCTTACCTGAGAATCCTGTTCGGCAACCGTTTGAAAACTGAGCGAGCTTCGAAACCGGCGATTATAGCAACAAAATCAGGCACGTGACAACGAGAAAGCTATGACGGCGCCGCGACGATCACGCGGCGCACTACATGGGTGTGCGTTTCCGATTCGCGCCCCGCGATGCCTGCGGCGCCGAAGCGCGCCGTAATGAAGACGCGAGTACGAGGCCTCGGTCACGAGACCCCACTGCGAACCCGGGCCGCCGTAGCTGAAAAACTACAAAAAACACCCAGAACCGTACGTTGTGGTCAATCGGAGCGAACGTCTGCGCGGCAAATCGGTCCGACTCGCTCTCCGGCTCGTCGCCCGCATTGGCGGGACAAGTATAATAAGCGCCCCATGAATCTATTCCGAGCCCTGCTGACGGTCAGCGGCTTCACGCTGCTGTCGCGCGTGACCGGACTGGCCCGTGAAACGCTGATCGCCCGTGCGTTCGGCGCCAGTCAATACACCGACGCTTTCTACGTCGCCTTCCGCATTCCCAATCTGCTGCGCCGTATTTCCGCCGAGGGCGCGTTCTCGCAAGCCTTCGTGCCGATCCTCGCCGAGTTCAAGAACCAGCAGGGTCATGACGCGACCAAGGCGCTCGTCGACGCGACCTCGACCGTGCTCGCATGGGCGCTCGCGGTGCTGTCGCTGCTCGGCGTGATCGGCGCGTCGGCTGTCGTATTCGTCGTCGCGTCAGGGCTCGCGCATGAGGGCCACGCGTATCAGCTCGCGGTCGCGATGACGCGCATCATGTTCCCGTACATCATTTTCATCTCGCTGACTTCGCTCGCGTCCGGCGTGCTGAATACGTACAAGAACTTTTCGCTGCCCGCGTTCGCGCCGGTGCTCCTGAACGTCGCGTTCATCCTTGCGGCGGTGTTCGTCGCGCCGCGCCTGCAAACGCCGGTGTACGCGCTCGCATGGGCGGTGATCGTCGGAGGCGTGCTGCAATTCATCGTGCAGTTGCCCGGCCTGAAGAAAATCGACATGATGCCGCGCATCGGCCTCAATCCGCTGCGCGCGCTCGCGCATCGCGGCGTGAAGCGGGTGCTGTCGAAGATGGTGCCGGCGATGTTCGCGGTATCGGTCGCGCAGATCAGCCTCATCATCAACACGAACATCGCGTCGCGCATCGGGCCGGGCGCGGTGTCGTGGATCAATTACGCGGATCGGCTGATGGAATTCCCGACCGCGCTGCTCGGCGTCGCGCTCGGCACGATCCTGCTGCCGAGCCTGTCGAAAGCGCACGTCGACGCCGATGGGCACGAGTATTCGTCGCTGCTCGACTGGGGCCTGCGTGTCACGTTCCTGCTCGCCGCGCCGAGCGCGGTCGCGCTGTTTTTTTTCGCGCAACCGCTGACGGCAGTGCTGTTCAACTACGGCAAGTTCGACGGCAACTCGGTCGTGATGGTGAGCCGCGCGCTGTCCGCCTACGGCATCGGGCTGGTCGGGCTGATCCTGATCAAGATTCTCGCGCCCGGCTTCTACGCGAAGCAGGACATCAAGACGCCGGTGAAAATCGGCGTCGGCGTGCTGATCGTCACGCAGCTCAGCAACTACGTGTTCGTGCCGGTGTTCGCCCATGCGGGACTGACGCTGAGCGTCGGGCTCGGCGCTTGCGTGAACGCGCTGCTGCTGTTCGCCGGACTGCGCAAGCGCGGCATCTATATGCCGTCGCGCGGCTGGCTCAAGTTCTTCGTGCAACTACTCGGCGCCTGCCTCGTGCTCGCTGGGGCGATGCGCTGGTTCGCGATCAGCTTCGACTGGATCGGCATGCATAGTCAGCCGGTCGACCGTATGGTGTTGCTCGGTGCGTGCCTCGTGCTGTTCGCGGCGCTATATTTCGGTATGCTCTGGCTGATGGGCTTCAAATACGCGTATTTCAAAAGGCGAGTGAAGTGATCACGATGACGCGGGTTCTCGACTATTTCAGCACGCTCGTTGCCGACGACGAAAGTCTGCCGTTGACGGAGACCGCGTTGTCTCTCGCGCAGGACGCCTATCCCGATCTCGACCTGCAAGGCGCGCTCGCCGAGATCGACGAACTGGTGCTGCGTCTGCGGCGCCGCATGCCGGACGACGCAGACATCCGTCAGAAGGTCGGCATTCTGAATCGCTTTTTCTTCCGTGAGCTCGGCTTCGCGAGCAATCTGAACGATTACTACGACCCCGACAACAGCCATCTGAATGCCGTGCTCAAGCGCCGCCGCGGCATTCCGATTTCGCTTGCGGTGCTGTATCTGGAGATGGCCGAGCAAATCGGCATTCCAGTGCGCGGCGTGTCGTTTCCCGGTCATTTCCTGCTGCGCGTAACGACGCCCGACGGCGACGTGATGCTCGATCCGACCACCGGCCATTCGCTGTCCGAGGCTCAGATGGTGGAAATGCTGGAGCCGTATGTGGCGTCGGCCGGTGATTCGATTGGCCGCGCGCTGCGCATGCTGCTGCAGCCGGCTACACGCCGCGAGATCGTCGCGCGGATGCTGCGCAATCTGAAGTCAATCTATCTGCAGACCGAGCGCTGGCAGCGCCTGCTCGGGGTGCAGCAGCGGCTCGTGATCCTGCTGCCGGAGAACATCGAGGAAGTGCGCGACCGCGGCTTTGCATACGCGCGGCTCGATTATCTGCGCCCGGCGCTCGAAGACCTCGAAAGCTACCTCGGCGATCGCCCCGATGCGGAAGACGCGACGGTGGTCGAGTCGCAATTGCATGAACTTCGCCAGCGCGCGCGGCAAGACGGCGGCGCATAGCGGTACGCATTCCGGTCTGTAAAAACAACAACGCCTGCACATGTGTCATCCATGTGCAGGCGTTTTTTCGTGCCGAGTGCCGCGAGTGCGGCGCGCGAGGATCGGTCGTTTCACTTCGGCTGCATGCGGATCGCGCCGTCCAGACGGATCACTTCGCCGTTGAGCATCGGATTGTCGAAGATCTGCTTCGCGAGCATCGCGTATTCCGACGGTTTCCCCAGCCGAGGCGGGAACGGCACCATCGCGCCCAGCGCGTCTTGCACCTCCGGCGGCATGCCGAGCAGCATCGGCGTCTCGAAGATGCCGGGAGCGATCGTCATCACGCGGATCGCATTGCGTGACAGGTCGCGTGCGATCGGCAGCGTCATCCCGACCACGCCGCCCTTCGACGCGGCGTACGCGGCCTGGCCGATCTGGCCGTCGTATGCGGCGACCGATGCGGTATTGATGATCACGCCACGCTCACCGGAGGCGTTCGGCTCGTTCTTCGACATTTGCGCCGCGGCGAGCCGGATCATATTGAATGTGCCGATCAGATTGATCGAGATCGTGCGCGTGAACAGATCGAGCGGATGGGGGCCGTCCTTGCCGACCGTTTTCGAGGCTGGCGCCACGCCCGCGCAATTGACCAGACCGCGCAGCGTGCCGAGCTTTGCCGCGGTTTCGACTGCGTTGAAAGCGTCTTCCTCGCGGCTGACATCGCACTTGACGAATACGCCGCCGAGTTCCTTCGCGAGCGCCTCGCCAGCGTCCAGATTCAGGTCGGCGACGACGACCTTGCCACCGTTCTCGACGATCAGCCGCGCGGTGGCGGCGCCCAGTCCCGATGCACCGCCGGTGATCAAAAACACGTTGTCGCGAATCTCCATGTCTTCTCCTTTACTACGGTTGTTCAGTACCGTCTCAATCGGATTTGTATTTCGATGATCGATTGTAGCGGCTGTGTTGCAACGCGGAAAGCGAGTAAGCGGCCGTGGTGGCGTGGCTAAGGTGGCGCTCCGGAGCGCGAGTACCTCTGACGAATCGACCATCCAGCAACAAAAAACCCGCCGACATCGGCGGGTTTTCATCGAACGCTAACAGGCAGGCGCAGCGAGGCGACGCCTATTTCAGCGCGTCGAACACGCGGGCACGGATTTCATCGACACTGCCGAGGCCCGATATTCGGCGGTATTGCGGCGCCTTCAACGAAGTCGATGCATCGCCGTTTTTCGCCCAGTTGTTGTAGTAATCGATCAGCGGCTTGGTTTGCGACTCATACACCTGAAGGCGCTTCTTGACCGTTTCTTCCTTGTCGTCGTCGCGCTGGATCAGCGGCTCGCCGGTCACGTCGTCGACGCCTTCGACCTGCGGCGGATTGAACGTCACGTGATACGTGCGGCCCGAAGCGGGGTGCGAGCGGCGGCCGCTCATGCGAACGATGATCTCGTCGAACGGCACGTCGATTTCCAGCACGTAGTCGATCGCAACGCCGGCGTGCTTCATTGCCTCGGCTTGCGGAATCGTGCGCGGAAAGCCGTCGAACAGGTAGCCGTTCGCGCAATCCGGCTGCTGCAGGCGCTCCTTCACGAGATTGATGATCAGTTCGTCGGTGACCAGTTCACCCGCGTCCATGAAGCGCTTTGCTTCGAGGCCGAGCGGCGTGCCTGCCTTGACGGCCGCTCGCAGCATGTCGCCCGTCGAGATTTGCGGGATGCCGAACTTTTCCTTGATGAAGTTAGCCTGAGTGCCCTTGCCAGCGCCCGGTGCACCCAACAGGATCAAACGCATGTGATATCTCCAGAACTATGTGAATTCTTGGCTGGCGCGGCGATTCTCCGGACGGCACTCCCAAGGCCCGCATCGGCCGTCGTGTGTCGCGCTGCACGTCGCACTGCGACGGCGCTGCGAACGTCGATGGCGTGACCGGGACAACCCGAATGCCGCGCGTCATTGGAGACGCGCACAAGCGTCCGATTATGCCATGGCTTCCGACGCTCAAGACCCGAATAAAGCCCGTACGCGCGCGAGATCGGCGGGGGTATCGACGCCCGGCAGAGGCACGTCATGCGTGACCAGCACGGCGATGCGTTCGCCATGCCACATCGCGCGTAGCTGTTCGAGCGCTTCGACCTGCTCGATCGGGGAGATCGCGAGGCTCGGGTACGTGCGCAGGAATTTGGCGCGATACGCGTACAGGCCGATGTGCCGATACACGACGGCAGGCGCAGGGGGTGAGGGCATCGACGCGACGTCGGGCCAGTGCGGCGACCACGCGTCGCGCGCCCAAGGGATCGGTGCGCGCGAAAAATACAGCGCGACGCCGCGCGCGTCCGGCACGACCTTGACCACGTTCGGATTGAAGATCTCGCCCGGATCGGTGATCGGATGCGCGGCGGTGGCGATCGCGCAGCCGCCGGTCGCCGCCAGATGCGCGGCGACGCCGCGCACGAGCGCCGGGTCGATCAGCGGCTCGTCTCCCTGCACGTTGACGACGATCGTGTCGTCGCTCCAGCCGAAGCGCGTGGCGACTTCCGCGAGACGGTCTGTGCCGGAAGGATGATCGGCGCGTGTGAGCACCGCGTCGAAGCCATGATCGTGCGCCGCGTCGAGCACCGCCTGCTCGTCCGAGGCGATCAGCACCTGTTGCGCGCCCGAGTCGCGCGCGCGCTCCGCGACCCGCACGACCATCGGCTTGCCGCCGATGTCCGCGAGCGGCTTGTTGGGTAGACGCGTCGATGCGAGGCGAGCCGGAACGACGGCAATAAACGGGTGGGCAGGAGTGTGGGTCATCGGATCAGGGACGGGCGACGAGAGGGGATCGGGCTAGGCGTTGGAACCCGCGCTTACGCACGCGGCGCGGACGCAAACCAAACTCAAACTCAAACGTGTCGAGTCGTACGGAGGAAAAACGGAAGCGGCGGATGATCGACGATGCGCGGACCTACGCGGCAATCCACCTTTGCGCGAGGCGGCGTCGCTCAGCACGCCTCGCAGCGACGGCCCGTTTCAGGCAACCGAGCCCGGATTCAGATCGACAGGCGTGCCTTCGACGGTTTGCCGCGCTTCGTCGACCAGCATCACCGGAATGCCGTCGCGGATCGGGTAGGCGAGCTTGTCCGCGTTGCAGATGAGTTCCTGCACGGCGCGGTCGTAGCTGAGCGGGCCCTTGCAGATCGGGCAGACGAGAATTTCAAGCAGGCGAGCGTCCACGGACTTTCTCCACGACTAATGCGGTGAGGCGATGATCGAGCGCGGCTTCGACCGGGACAACCCAGATGCGCGCGTCGTGCCAGGACCCTAATTTTACCGCATCCTTTTCGGTGATCAGGATCGCGTCGGCGTCGATATCGGTGAACGGGTTGCGCTCGAACGCGTAGTGATCGGGCAGCGCGCGGGTGGCGGGCGTGAGACCGGCCGCGCGCAGCGTCGCGAAAAAGCGCTCGGGCGCGCCGATGCCGGCCGCGGCCAGCACGCGCTCGCCGCTGAATTGCGCGAGCGGCCGACGCAACGCGGGATTGTCGAGATGCCACGCGTCGGCGGGCGCGAGTTGCAGCGCGAAGGTGTTTGGCCACGCGGGCAGCGAGCG
>NZ_DASXHN010000029.1:0-17314 GCF_036488505.1 Paraburkholderia sp.
GCCGCCGGCGCGCCGACGAATGAACGCAGGCATTGCAGACACGCGTCACAGCCCTCTTCCCACCGACCGCATCCGCCGCGGTGGTGAGCCTGGCACGCGGCTGCTCGCGCACCAAGTTCGCTCCGCCCGTGGCGCGCGTCACGCACGCTGTGCGCTGTTGCTTGGCGTGACCGTATTGCTAGCGTTGCGCGCGGGCAACGCTGCCGCGCAGGACGGTGGGATGCTCGACGAACGCGTCACGCAGCAATCGATCGGCGACACGATTTGCCGTCCCGGCTATGCGGACACGGTCGCACCACCGTTCGACGAATTGATGGAGCACAAGGACCGTCTGCTCGCCGCGCGCGGCATCGAGGCAGGCAAGGGCGTAACGTTCGCGCTCGACCGGCACGTGCCGATCGTGCTCGGCGGCTCGCCGAATGCGCGTGCCAATCTCGGTCTTCTGCCATGGGCCGGCCCGCAGGGCGAGCGGCGCAAGGCACGCGCGGCGGTCATGCTCAAGCGCTGCGTCTGCGCAGGCAAGCTGAGCCTCGCGCAAGCGCAGGCCACGATCCTCGGCAACTGGTCTACCGTCTATTCGGGCTTCGGCAAAACTTCGTGTGACGTGAGCCCGCTCGATGTCGCGACCGGCGATGACGGCGTAGTCGAAAGCGGCGGCGCCGACGACAGCCGGCCTGCGGACGAGCACGATGGCGCGCGCTGAACGCCGGGCGGGGCGGGATGTATCGACTCGCGTCTGCCCGGGATGGCTTTGCCGGCAGCGCATCATCGGATCGTTGCTCGCGCAGTCATTCGAACCGGCGAGGCTCGCTGTCCGCGATCGGTAGTTCGCAGTCCGCTGACCTCATTTTTTCGGAGAAAGACTATGACCCAATCTCATCTTGCCGGCATCGCGCTGGCGATCGGCTGCCTGTGCGGCAGCACGGCCGCGTCGGCTTCCACGCCCGTGCCTGCGCATTGCACCGGTGCCGATTCGCTCGTGATCCGCGGTGATGTGCCGGCGGCGATCAGCTTCGACGTATACCGGCAGCTGCGCCCGCTGAACGCGCAGCGTGTCGCGCTGTTCCAGGCAGCCGGCACGGTGAAGCATCTGCCCGACGGTCTGCCGGTCTGCGAGATCGCCGATGACGGCGTGGACGATCCGTCAGCGGTGCTGATCCGGCTGCCGCAGGGCGAGAACGCATGGTGGGTGAACGCGGCGAATGTGCAAGCGGCGGACTGATCCGCGCGACCAGCTTGCCTTTCGCGCGCGCTCCCGGAAGATGCCGCCGGGCGACGCGTTTGCGCGCTGGCCGTTCCCGTTGCCGCCGCTATTCGCGGCCAGCGTGGCTGGGCATGCATAGTGCTGATTGAGCCGATGTTTTGTTATTGTCGGCGTGGCTTATTCAGGTACAGTGCATTGACCGACAGGTCTGACCGTTCGGCACGACATCGTGTCACGGTGCTGCCGGTGCCGCCAGAGCTATCCCGACAACAGGTCAGAACTCTCGAAGGAGATTTGAATGATGGCGTTCTATCTGTCATTGCTGGCTCTGGGCGTTGCCGGCGTAGTCGCGATTCGCGGTCTCGCCGTCGCTCATGCAAGGCAGCGCGCGGCGTTGCGACCGGTGCGGATCGAAAGCGCGAGTCGTCAGACTGGCCGCCCCGCGCGGCGAGGGTAGGCCACATGAATCTGACCGTGCGCAATATCGCCGAGTCGTGCAGCGAGCAGGAGGTGCGGGAGTTTCTGACGCGCGAGCTCGGGCATTACGCGAAAAGCGTCGAGGTGGTGGACGCCGGCACACCCGGCGCTTATGCGACGGTCGAACTCGACGCCGATGTGCCGTATGTCGGCGACGTGATCGCGCGGCAGATTCATGGCAAGCTCCTCGGCGGTCAGCAGCTCGAGGCGAGCGCCGATCTGTTTGGCGACGAACCACCTCGCGAACAGTAACCGGCTTCGGCGCCGCGCCGGTTGTCGCTGCCGCAGCCCATTTGCGTGTGCGGCGGGGACGGGCGGCCGCGCATTGCGCGGCAGTGCGCCGGCGCCCGTCGATATCGCCGTGCACGGCCCAACCGCGCTTCGTCGTTCAATAACACGCCACTTTTATCGCGCGGCGCGAACATTGGCTTGGCGGCCGATTGATATCAATGGTCAGTTTTCCGTCTGCGCCAATGAAACATAATGCCTGCTGCGCGCCGGCTTCGTCGCGTTGTTCGCCGTAAGTCAAACGTATTGCGATGAACTATGCGCTGTAATTATTCGCTCGCAAGTGTTGGATACGAGTTGCGAGTGAGACGCCCGCTGCGGCCGATCGGCGCTAATGCGCCGTAATACGTTTTCAGGCGGTGCCGTGCGGATAGTTGGGCAGAAAATCGACGCTGCACCCGATCTTCGCGATTTGCGCCGAATTGCGCGGCGGTATGTCTTCGCGCTGCGATCCTTGCCACGCGGGGCGCCGATCGGTCGGGCGAAGATTTTCGTTTATCCGCGTGAAAGCACGTCCAAAGTATGTCCCGCGGTGGTAACGCTTCAAAATCTCTTGTCCGATGAAACAGCGGTCCTATTCGGCGGTTAAATCAGTGTTATCACTCTAAATCATGTATTAGCTGCTTTTTAGACGGCTCGCGTGCGGCGCAAATCATCGGTTACTGCAACGCATTCGACTATGGGTCGCATTTTCATCGACACGCCGCGACGTGCTGAGTAATATCGTCGTTCCGAGCACCGCGGAAAACCGCGGGCAATCAATAATAATCACGTCTGCGCTAATATGCGATGAACCAACCGGATAGGCCTGGCCAGCCTGGATTGGACCATCTGAATTTCGCCCCGGTCGTTCATCGGTGCGAGATGACGAGGAAGTTGCTTTCACGCGCGATGCCGCGCATACGGCGCGGTGCACATGCTTCGCCGCGGCGCACGCGTCACCCGATACGCGCGTTTGGCGCGATCGCGATCGTATGCGCATGGATAGGCGCGTCGCTCTGCGCAGGGTGCTGCAATGCTGCGCTCGCCGCGCCGCGATATCCGGTCGCGTTGGCACACGTGGCGGCGAAGGCGTCGACGTCGGCGGCGTCCATGGCGAATCCCGCGAGCCGGCCGTTGTCCGTGCTGAACGCGCCAGCCGTCGCCGCGCCCGATGCGCCCGGCGTCCTCGATTCGCGCCGCGCGTTCGTGCTGCGCGACGCCTTTGCGCGGGACGTGGACCGTCGGGTCAAGGTGCCGCCCGCGGAGCAGCGCGCGTACGCCGACCGTCTCGAAGCCGCGCTCGACGCGCATGTGCTTGGCAATGTGTCGGGCGAGTATGTCGTGCTCGTGGACCGCAACGCCAACGTACAGGCGCTCTTCATCTATTTTCGCGCGGCGCCGGCCGACGCGTGGCAGATCATCGGCGCGTCGCCGGTGTCGACCGGGCGGCCCGGCGAGTATGACCACTTCATCACTCCGCTCGGCGTGTTCGAACATACACCCGCCAACATGGATTTCCGTTCGGAGGGTACCGAGAACGAAAACCATATCCGCGGCTACGGCCGACGCGATATGCGCATCTTCGATCTGGGCTGGGCACAGGCCGAGCGCGGCTGGGGCAAGGGCGGCATGTCGCAGATGCGCCTGCAGCTCCATGCAACCGATCCCGCGCGGCTCGAGCCGCTGCTCGGGGTTCGCCATTCCAAGGGTTGCGTGCGGATTCCCGCATCGCTCGACACGTTTCTCGACCACTACGGCATCCTCGACGCCGAATACGCGCAACTCGTCGAGTCCGGCAAATCGCTGTGGGTGCTGAAGAGCGACCGGCAGGTCATGCCGTGGGCGGGGCGTTTTGTCGTCGTGGTCGATTCGCAGCGCAAGGCGCGTCCGGGGTGGGCCCCTGCGCCGCGCGCCATCGCGCGCGCGAGGATGACCGCTCATGCGGATACGGGGGATTGACCGGCGCCGGCACGCAGGGCGAGCGGTGGGTCAGCGGGCCCGTTGACGGGCCGGTTCAGTGACCGGTTCAGCGGCCCGTTCAGCGCCCGGTTCAGTGGCCCACTCAACTGCCGATTCAGCGGCAGCCCGATCAGTAAACTGAAACGCGGCGAGCGACGCCGCTTGGCGCACCTCACGACCGCGCGACCAACACGCCGGCCAGCGCCACCGCGAACCCGGCCATCTGCACTGGCAGCAGCGTCTCGCCGAACCCGACATATCCTTCGAGCGCGGCGAGTGGCGGCGCGAGGAACATCAGCGCGGTCGCGCGCGCCGCGTCGCCGCGCCGGACCATCCATACCAGCAGCGTCACGCTGATGCCGGACAGCATCACGACGCCCCATCCGAGCGATGCCCATAGCGTGGGCGACGCACTCCAGCGATGCTCGCCCAGCGCGAGCGCCAGTGCACCCGCGACGATTGCCGCGCCGACGTTCTGCACGGCGCTGGCGCTGCGGATATCGGCCTTCGCGAGGGACGTCTTCTGGAACAGCGTGCCCGCGGTGATCGCGGCCACCGCGACGATCGACACCAGCACGACCAGCCACGCGGGTGCGCTGCCGTGCGCCGGCGGCGTCGCGGCGGCCAGTTTCGGCGTGAGCACGAGCACGACGCCGGCAAGGCCGAGCGCCATCCCGCTCCAGCCGCGCCGCGAAAGCCGCTCGCCGAACAGCGGCGCGGCGACCGCGGCCGTCGCGAGCGGTTGCAGCGCGCCGAGCAGCGCCATCGCGCCGGCGCTCATGCCCTGCGCGACCGCCCAGTAGCCGGCGCCGAGGTAGACGCCTTGCAGCAGAGCGCCGGCGGCCAGATGCTTGCCGAAGTCGCGCCCCGTCGGCCATGCGGCGCGCGCGACCAATGCGGCGACACTGAACACCGCGGCGGTACCGCCGAAGCGCGCGAGCAGGAACAGATTGGGATCGGCGTAAGGCGTGATCGCGCGAGCGACCACGAAGCCGGTCGACCACAGCACGACGAAAACGGCGGCGATAAAGGAAGCGAACATCGAAATGGGGCGGCGTAAAAAAGCCGCCATCTTGGCGGCAGATGCGGCGTGCGTCTTGTTTGAAGCTGCAATCGGGATGGGAGCCGGCAAAATCGGCATGGCGTTGAAAGAGCGGTGCGTGTGCGCATCGCATTTACGTCGTGCTGCCAGATCGTCGTCGCATCGCCGGGCGTCGGCGTCGGCATCGGCGTTGGCGTTGGCGTTGGCATCGGCGTCGGCGTCGGCATCGGCATCGGCATCGGCATCGGCATCGGCATCGGCATCGGCGTCGGCGTCGGCGTCGGCGTCGGCATCGCCATCGGCGCAGCCGTAGCCGTAGCCACCGGCACCAACGCTAGCGTCGCCGAGCGCTCACCACATCAACAGCGCCGCCCCCGCTCCCAATGCACCGCCGCACACCACGCAGCCCCACAGCAGCCAGCGCGTGCGCCGGTACTCGCGCGCGAGATCGGCGAGCAACTGCGCGTTCTGTCGCGGCGTGCTCGCGCGATCGTGCTGCTGCTGAAGATAGCGCACCGCCAGTTGTGGCATCCGCGGCAGCATATGCGCGAGATGCGGCAGTTCCTGCGAGATGCGCTTGAGCCAGCCGCGATGGTCGACGTCGCGTCGCGCGATATCCGCGAGTACGCCGCGCGCGATGTTCCATGTATCGACGCCGGGATGCAGCGCCCGCGCCAGCATCTCCGCCTGCTGGAACGAACGCTGTGCGTTGGCGAGCCGGCCAGGCACGTGGCCGTCGAACGGCAGCACGCCCTGCAGCAAATGATGAAACAGGGAACCCGCCGAGCGGTCTTGCGGCTCCGCCGCGAAGTGCGCTTCGGCGCGCGTGCGCAACTCTGCTTCGAGCATTTCCGCGCGCGTGTCGTGCGGCACGTGGCCGGCATCGCGATGCATGTCGGCCAGCCGTCCGTACTGCTGGTCGAACAGCGCGGTCGCGCCATGCACGAAGAACTCGCGCTCGCCGCTCGACAGCGTCGACATGATCGAAAATTCCGCGAGCACCAGCCGCCCGAGCGTCTCGGGTTCGATGCTCACGCGCACCCGCCGCGCGTCGAGCGTCGCGTGGAAGAAGCCGTGCTCGAACGCCTGCTGCGTGACTACTTCGACGATATGCGCGGCGAGCGGCGCGAGCTTGATCCGATGCGCGTGCAGGCCCGCCAGATCGCTTACCGGCAGCGTATTGATCCGCTGCGTCGTCAGCGTGTGGCCGGTACACAGTTCCCAGATCACGTCCGGTATGACCACGCGGCGGTCGCCGTCGAAATGGTGGCCGGTCTGGCTCAGGTTTGCGGCTTCCGCGCGCAGATCGAAGCGGCGCAGGAGGTCGTCGGTGAAGGTTTGCGCGAGTGAGCGAAGTTGCAGGCGCCGCGCGGTGCGCGACAGCTTTTCGAGCCAGCGCGCGACCCAGCGCAGCAGCGCGAGTTCGTCGCCGATCTGTTGCAACTGCTGCGCACGCACGAGTTTGATCGCCACTTCGCGATGGCCTTTGAGCGGCACCGCGAGCCGCGCGAAATGCGTCTGCTCCGCCAGGCCGCCGCGCACCGGCACGAGATCGACCGCGCTGAACAGCTCGGCGAGCGGACGGCCGAACGCGCGCGTCAATGCTTCTGCCGACTCGGCCGGCGGCAGCGGCGCTTCCAGATGATCGACCGCGTCGATCGCGTCGTGCAGCGTGCTGCTCGCGAGTTCGGGGCGTTCCGCAAGCGTTTGCGCGACACGGCTCGCGAGCGGCCCGAGTGTCGGCATTACGCGGTGCAAACGCTCGCCGCCGCGTCCCGACGCATGCAGGCGGCCGACCAGCTCGATCATCCAGTGCAGTTTGTGCTCACGCGGGGCGGCGAGCCAGATCAGGCGCGCGCCATAACGCAGCGCATGGAACAGCAGCAGTAGACGGCGAGACAGTGGCGGCATTGGCAATTCGGTTGATGGGCGATACGGAGGCGCGGGGCATGGATAGGGAGCGGGCTGCGGCGAGGTGGCGGCTGCCGGCTCGCTGTCCCATCCCCGCCCATCCCAGCGCAGCCCGGACGCCAAGGTTAGCAGGTCGGCGGCCCGGCCTCTACCAACAGCAACAACGCGTACTACAATACGCCGGCCTTCCTCAACCACGGCGAAACCCACGCGTGCCGGCTTCCGGTCTTCATAGATGCTCGCAGAACAACGTCATCAATACATCCTCGCGCAAGTCGCAAAAAACGGTGCGCTCTCGGTTGCGGAACTGGTGCGCGAACTGAGCGTGTCGCGCGAGACGATCCGGCGCGACCTCAACGCTCTGGCCGGCCGCGGCCTGATCGTCACGACGCACGGCGGCGCATTGTCGAACGAGCGGCGCGAGCCCGATCTCGATACGCGCGAAGCCGAAAACGCGGGCGCCAAGCGCGCGATCGGCGAGCGCGCGGCCGAGTTCGTGCCGGACGGCGCATCGCTGATCATCGATTCCGGCAGCACCACGCAGGCGGTCGCGCGGGCGCTGCTCGACCGGCATCGGCTGACGGTCTACACGAACGACTGGCGCATCGCGCTGCTTCTCGGCCGGCGCAACGACAATCGCGTAACGCTGCTCGGCGGCGAGCTGTCGGATATCGAAGATGCGACGTTCGGGCTCGACACGGTGCACCAGCTCACGCAGTACCACGCGGACTTCGCGTTTATCGGCGCGGGCGGTATCTCGCCGGACGGCTATCTGAGCGATTACAGCCGCATGGCCGCCGAGGTGCGCAGCCGGATGATCGCCGCGGGCGACACGGTGGTGATCGTCGCCGATCATTCGAAGTTCGGACGCGTGACGCCGGTACGGATCAACGGCATCGAGTCCGCGCGTTATCTGGTCACCGAACTGGCGCCGGAGCGTGCGCTTGGCAACGCGATCATGGCGCACGGGCCGGAAATTCTGATCGCGTGACGTGCGACGCACGCGTGCACAGGGGTGCGCATCCCATTCGACTGCCGTCGCTCAATTCCGCTACCCGGAATCTAGCCGTGCCGCCGCAAGCTGCCCCGCAGCCCGAACGGCATCGTCAACCGGCCGCCGACACGGGCAAACCCAGGCCGGTCGAAAGACCTGCCGCCACGAGGCTATGCCAAGCCTCGGCGAGTCCATGCCCCGGCCGCCAAAACGTCAACCAAAAGAGCCTGGCGTCTGTCTGCAAAACACCGAGCGGGCGGGCAAGATACGCGCGCTTGTGCAGAAACCGCCCGCGACAGGCAACCCGGGTGGCGAGCGCGCCGCGCACCGCTCGCTCGCTGGCGCCTGCGAGCGCCAATCTTGTCACCCGCGCCGCACAATTTCCCGAAGCACCCTGCATACATCGCCATTTTTGCCATGTACGATCCACACGGGATCGGCGCGCGCGCATCCGGTTTCGGCTCGGGGCGCAGCTTGGGTTCGTTGCTTAATTTGGCGAATTGTGTCGATTTTTGGAATTCGACAGAATGGTCACGGCGTTGTCATTGAAACCTGTGATTCTTGCGTGCCCGTTCTGCTAAGGATGCAGCGTGAGTCTCGCAGGCCGCCGCCACCGTTGCCGGACGAGAGGCGGCAAAGTTGTTGGCAATCTGCAATTCACGACAGGCCGGTGCGGCGACAGCCGCGGGCAATGCACAAGCGGCGCGGTGCGAGCCGCAGTTCAATCACAACGGGTATGGGGTCATCCCGACCGTCCGGTTTTTTTGCTTTTCGGAGATCGACATGAAAAAGACGAATTCTGTTCACGCGGCGGCCGGCTTCGCGCGCAAACTGCTGCCGGCCCTGGTTGCGGCCGCCGCGTTCGGCGGTGTCGCGGTGCAAGCCCATGCGGCCGATGCGGTGGTGCTGTACACCGCCGACGGCCTCGAAAATCTGTATAAGGACGTGCTGCCGGCCTTCGAAAAGAAGGAAGGCGTGAAGGTCAATATCGTCACGGCCGGTAGCGGCGAAGTCGTGAACCGCGCGACGATCGAGAAGGATCAGCCGAAGGCCGACGTGCTGGTCACGCTGCCGCCGTTCATCCAGCAAGCCGACCAGAGCGGTCTGCTGCAGGCGTATCAGAGCGTCAATTACAAGAACGTGCCGGCCATCGCGAAAGCGTCGAATGGCGCGTGGGCCACGTTCGTGAACAACTACTTCTCGTTCGCGATCAACCCGGAAGTCACGAAGACGCAGCCGAAGACCTTCGCCGATCTGCTGCACCCGGACTTCAGCGGCAAGGTCGCGTACTCGAATCCGGCCACCGCCGGCGACGGCATGGCCGTGATCATCCTGACCTCGTCGCTGATGGGCGAGGACAAGGCATTCGACTATCTGAAGAAACTCGAGCAGAGCGCCAAGTTCCACACCAAAGGCACGGGTTACCTCGACGTGCTGCTCTCGCGTAACGAAATCGCGGTCGCCAACGGCGATCTGCAGATGGACCTCGACGACGCCGCCAACGGCGGTCTGTCGCTCAAGCCGGTGTTCCTGGCCGCCGAGCCGGGCGGCCAGCCGACCACGTTCCAGCTGCCGTACGCGATCGGGCTGATCAAGAACGGCCCGAACCAGGCCGAGGGCAAGAAGCTGATCGACTATCTGATGTCGACCGAAGTGCAGTCGAAGGTGCCGGACATCTTCGGCATCCCGGGCCGCAGCGACGTGCCGCTCGCCGGCAAGAACGGCGCAGCGGTCAAGCAGGCGATCAGCGGCGTGAAGCTGATTCCGGTCGACTGGAACCATGTGATGACGAAGAAGGCCGACTGGACCGCGCGCTGGAAAAACGACGTGATCGGTTCGTCGGACAAGCAGCTGGAAGTCGTCAAGCCGAAGTAAACGGCCGCGGCAAATCGCCAATCGCATGAGCGGCTCGTCGCCGGACGAGCCGCGGTACGCGAAGCGATCGATGTAACCGATTCAGGCGGCGCTTTGCCGAGGGTGGGGCCAGCGGTGTGGGCCCGGCCTCGCGCGGTGCCGCGTCAGCTTTAATTCTGTTGGAGGAAGACCCCGGTGAATACGGCCAGTCTCGCTCACCCAAACGCGCCTGGCGCTTCACTGGATGCGCTCGATGCCGCGCGTTCGGACCTGCCGGGCGGCGTGCAAATCGATCACCTGACGGTGCGCTTCGGCACGCGCACCGTGCTTGACGACATGTCGTTGACCATCCAGCGCGGCGAGTTGCTCACCGTGCTCGGCCGCAGCGGCTGCGGCAAGACCACGCTGCTGCGTTTCATCGCCGGCTTTATCGAGGCGGACGGTCTCGCCGGCACGCTGAGCGTCGCTGGCCACGACCTCACCCATGTGCCGCCGCACAAGCGCAATCTCGGTCTGCTGTTTCAGAGCTATGCGCTGTTTCCGCATCTGTCGGTATTCGAGAACGTCGCGTTCGGCTTGCGCGCGCGCCGCATTCGCGCGCGCGATGTCGCACGCCGCGTCGCCGATGCGCTGAAGCTGGTGCAACTCGGCGACGCTGGCCACGTGATGCCCGCGCAACTGTCGGGCGGCATGCAGCAGCGCGTGGCGCTCGCGCGAGCGCTCGTGATCGAGCCCGACGTGCTGCTGCTCGACGAACCGCTGTCCGCGCTCGACGCCAATCTGCGGGCGTCGGTGCGTTCCGAACTGAAAGCGCTGCATGAGCGCCTGCCGGATCTGACGATTCTCTGCGTCACGCACGATCAGGACGATGCGCTGGTGCTGTCCGACCGTACGCTGCTGATGCGCGACGGGCGCATCGCCCAGCTCGGCACACCGCAGCAGCTGTACGACACGCCGGCCGATGGTTTCGTCGCGCGTTATCTGGGCGCGGCCAATCTGTTGCCGTCGCAAATCGCGTTCGGCATGGACGACGTGCGCCACAACGAGCGCGAGCGGGTTGCCTGTCTGCGTCCGGAGTCGTTGCGCATCGTGCCGCTCGGCGAAGGCCATCTGCATGGCGCGATCGCCTCGGTCGAATGGTATGGCGCGGTGCTGTCGGTCTCGGTCGTGCTGGACGCGTTACCGGACGAGCCCGTGCTCGTGACGATGCAGCGCGGCCACGGCATGTCGCCGCAGAAAGGCGCGCGAGTTTCCCTGCGTTACGAGGCTGACGATGTCGTCCTTATCAAGCCCTGATACGCGCGCGCCGCACGGCCTGCCCGCCGAAGCCGAAGCCGAGGCGGCCGCCGCCGTGCGCCGGCTCGCGAGCGCTGCGGCGCACACGGCCGCGGCGAAACGGCGAGAACGCCTCGCGCAATGGCATCTGCTATTCATCGCGGTCGTGGTGCTCGGCCCGCTCGTCATCTATCCGCTGGTGCGGCTCGTGATGCTGAGCCTCACCGGCGCGCACGGGATCAGCGTCCACGCGTACGTGACCTTCTTCGGCAATCCCGAAACGCGCGGGGTGATCGGCACGACGCTCGGCATTCTGTTCGCTAGCGCGAGCCTCGCTTCGCTGCTCGGCGTCGCGCTGGCGGCGCTGCTGTTCTTCAAGCCGTTTCCCGGTGCGCGGATGGTCACGCGCTTTCTCGAACTGTTCGTCGCGTTCCCGTCGTTTCTCGTCGCGTTCACGCTGATCTTCCTGTACGGCTCGCAGGGCTCGGTCAGCATCGGACTGCAGCGGCTCTTCAATCTGCAGAACCCGCCGCTCGACTTTCTGTTCGGCATCGGCGGCGTGATTCTCGCGGAAGTGGTGTTCTATACGCCGTTCGTCGTGCGGCCGACCTTAGCGTCGTTCGCGCTACTCGACCAGCGGCTGATCGAAGCCGCGCGCAGCCTCGGCGCAAATGGCTTGATGGTCGCGTATCGGGTGATCCTGCCGCTTGCGTGGCCGGGCATCGCGGCTGGCACGATCCTGTGTTTTCTGCTGACGCTGAACGAGTTCGGCATCCTGCTGGTGCTCGGCAGCGCACATCTGATCACGCTGCCGGTGGCGATCTATAGCGCTGCGACCGTTGATCTCGATCTGCCGACCGCCGCCGCCGGCGCGGTCGTGATGCTGCTGATGTCGTTGTCGCTGTATGCGCTATACCGGCGCGTCAATAGCCGCAGGGTAAAAGGAGCCGGTCATGGCCGTTGAACTCGAACCGACCGTGCTGCCGGTGATGCACAAGAAGGGCCGGCCAGTGCGGCACAGCCTCGTGGTGCGCTTATTGGGCGGTCTGTTTCTCGGCTTCGCCGCGCTGCTGTGTTTCTGGCTGTTCGTGCTGCCGGTGCTGGTCGTCGCGCTGTCCAGCGTCGCGTCGCACTGGTCCGGCACGATCCTGCCCGACGGCTTCAGCACGCGCTGGTTCGAGCGGCTGAGTTCGAGCGACTTCGACGCGCTGACCACCAGTCTGGAACTTGGCATGGGCGTCGCGGTGCTCGGCACCGCGATCGGGCTGTGGCTCGCGCTTGCGCTCGAAGGACGCGACCGGCGCGGCCTCGGTGCCGTCGTCGATACGATCGCGATGATGCCCAACGGCGTGCCGAGCGTGGTGCTCGGCCTCGCGGTACTGATCGCGTATCACAAGCGGCCGCTCGATCTGTCGAGTTCCGCAGCCATCGTCGTGTTCGTGCAACTCGCGCTGGTGCTGCCGTTCTGCTACCGCTGCGCGGCCGCCGCGCTGCGCCCGGAACTGACCGTGCTGCGCGAGGCGGCCGCGAGCCTCGGCGCACCGCCGTCGATGGTGCTGCGCCGCGTCGTGCTGCCGCAACTGGTGCCGGCGATTCGCGCGAGTCTCGCGCTGGGTTTCGCGCTGTCGCTCGGCGAACTCGGGGCGACGCTGACCGTATATCCGCCCGGTTTCGCGACGGTGCCGATCGTCGTCGTAGGGCAGGTAGAGCGCGGCTATTATCTGCCGGCTTCCGCGCTGTCGCTGATTCTGCTGCTGGTGTCGCTGGTCGCGCTGCTGCTGATCGCGGCACGCGCTCCCCGCCGCCGGATCGACTGATGGCCGGCCCGCCAATGCACTAACTCGACGTTGCGCGCGGGTGTGCGCGAAGACTGCCGCGTTTCGATATTCGTGTGGCAAAAAATGTCAAAGTGACCGAAAATATGCATTCAGCCTGCGTCGATCGGATCGAGGTCGTGCGCCGGCATTCGTTGACCACGCTGGTGCGTGACGAAATCGAGCGGCATATCGTGGACGGTACGCTCGCGCCGGGCGACAAGCTCAACGAAGCTGACTGGGCGGCGCGTCTGCAGGTGTCGCGCGGACCGGTGCGCGAGGCGTTCCGCGCGCTCGAACAGGCCGGTCTCGTGCATACCGAGAAGAATCGCGGTGTGTTCGTGAGGACGGTGTCGCTGGCGGAGGCGGACGAGATCCATGCGGTGCGCGCGGTACTCGAAGAGGCGGCGTGCCGGATGCTGGCCGCGCGCATCGACGCCGGCACGCTCGCGCTGCTACGCAGCTGGGTCGACACGATGCGCGCCGCGCTCGCATCGCCAGATTACGACGCGTACGCGCGCGCGAACGTCGCGTTTCACAACGCGCTCGTTGCGGCGGCGGGCAACGTAAAACTGTACGACACGTATCGAAGACTGGTCAGCGAGTTGAGCCTGTTCCGGCGAGTCGCGCTGGTGGCGGACGCCGCCGCGATGGAGCGCTCGCTTGCCGGGGCTCGCGCGATTTTGACCGCGCTCGCTTCGCGCGAAGCGGAGCGAGCCGCCGCACTGATGCACGCGCATCTGAACGGCGGCTTGCCGCATGCGCATGTGGCGGGCGAATCGGCCAGCAAGGCGGCGCGCGATGCGCCTTGGTGATGCAGCGGTTGCCGGGGCTGGCGCGACGGCGGCATCGGCGCTCGGCTCGGGCGGGAAGATGAAGACGAAGCTGCAATGGCGATCCGGCAACGCAACTCCGGCAAGACTGCTGGCACGGCAATGCGGTATGACACCCGGCATGACAACGTGGCAATGGGAAACCTGGCGATGACACATTTGGATCAACGCGCGATCGAGGTCAACGGCCGCCGCTATCGGTTGCCGTCGCAACCGACCGTCGTCATCTGTGTCGACGGCTGCGAGTTCGCATATCTCGAAGCGGCGGTCGCGGCAGGCGTCGCGCCGTTCATCGCTTCGATGCTCGAGGGCGGCGGGGCTTTCCGCGCCGACTGCGTGATTCCGTCGTTCACCAACCCGAACAACGTATCCATCGTGACCGGCGTGCCGCCGTCGCTGCACGGCATCTGCGGCAACTACTTCTGGGATCCGGACGCGGACGCCGGCGCGGGCGCGGCGGTGATGATGAACGACCCCGCCTATCTGCGCACCGGCACGCTGCTCGCGGCGGCCGCCGACGCCGGCGCCGCGGTCGCCGTCGTCACCGCGAAGGACAAACTGCGCGGCCTGCTCGGCTGGCAGTTGAAGGGCATCTGCTTCTCGGCAGAGAAAGCCGACAAGGTCACGCGCGAGCAAAACGGCATCGGCGACGTGCTCGGTCTGGTCGGCCTGCCGCTGCCCGACGTGTACAGCGCGGGGCTATCCGAATTCGTGTTCGCGGCCGGTGTGCAACTCGCGCAGACGCGCAAGCTCGACCTGATGTATCTGTCGACCACCGACTACATCCAGCACAAATTGGCGCCCGGCACCGAAGGCGCGAACGCGTTCTACGCGATGATGGACGGCTACCTCGCGAAGCTCGACGCGCTCGGCTGGGTGATCGGCCTCACCGCCGATCACGGGATGAACGCGAAGCATGATCCGCAAACCGGCGAGCCGAACGTGATCTATCTGCAGGACCTGCTCGACGACTGGCTCGGCGAGTCGGCGGCGCGGGTGATCCTGCCGATCACCGATCCGTACGTCGTGCATCACGGCGCGCTCGGGTCCTTCGCGACGGTTTATCTGCCGCGCGATCTCGACGCCGCGCAGGTTGTTGCGCGGATCGGGCTGCTGCCGGGCATCGAAGCCGTGCTCGAGCGGCGTGCCGCGTGTGTCCGTTTCGAGCTGCCCGAAGATCGCATCGGCGATATCGTGGTGATCGGCACGAAGCACGTGGTGCTCGGCACCCGACGCGACGAGCATGACCTGTCCGGGCTGACCGTGCCGTTGCGCTCGCACGGCGGGATTTCGGAGCAGGAGGTGCCGTTGCTATTCAACCGGCGCGTTCAGGCGCTCGCCGACGACGGCAGCGAAGGCAAAAGACTGCGCAACTTCGATATCTTCGACGTCGCGCTCAATCGCGTGTCGGCAGCATGAACACAGCGCTGCGGGACCACCCGGCGTTTCGCGCTGAAGCGCTACGGCTCGGCGGCGAGCGCGCGACGCGCGCGCGCACTCTTGGGGTGGTCGATCCTTATACCGGCATGCGTGTCGGTACGGTGCCGCTTGCGAGTGTCGACGACGTGCGCGCCGCGTTCGCTTACGCGGCCGCTTACCGCCCGATGCTGTCGCGCTACGAGCGCTCGCAGATTCTGGAACGCGCGGCCACGCTGCTGCGTGAGCGCGTCGAAGAAGCGTCGGATCTGATTTCGCTCGAATCGGGTCTGTCGAAACAGGACTCGCGTTATGAGATCGGTCGCGTCGCGGACGTGTTCCGATTTGCGTCGATCGAAGCGTTGCGCGACGACGGCCAGAGCTTCTCCTGTGATCTCACGCCGCACGGCGCGAAGCGGCGCGTGTTCTCGCAGCGCGAACCACTGGCGGGCGTGATCGTCGCGATCACGCCGTTCAACCATCCGATGAACCAGGTCGCGCACAAGGTCGCGCCGGCTATTGCGACGAATAACCGGGTGGTGCTGAAGCCGTCTGAGAAGGTGCCGCTGTCGGCGCTTTATCTTGCCGACGTGCTGTACGAAGCGGGTTTGCCCGCACCGATGCTGCAGGTGCTGACCGGCGATCCGCGGGAAATCGCCGATGAGCTGATCACGCATGAATCGGTCGATCTGGTCACGTTTACCGGTGGGGTGGCGATTGGCAAATACATCGCTGCGAAGGCTGCGTACCGGCGCGTCGTGCTGGAACTGGGCGGCAACGATCCGCTGATCGTGCTGGACGACGCCGACCTCGAACGCGCGGCGACGCTCGCGGTGCAGGGCTCGTATAAGAATTCGGGACAGCGTTGCACCGCGGTCAAGCGGATGCTGGTGCAAAAGCGCGTGGTGGCGGATTTCACCGAGCTTGTCGTCGAGAAGACGCGCGCTTGGTCGTTCGGTGATCCGTTTGATGCGGCAAATCAGATGGGTACGGTGATCGATGCGACGGCCGCGCAGCTTTTCGAGGCGCGCGTGAACGAGGCGGTGGCGGGCGGGGCGCGTCTGCTGATTGGCAACGAGCGCAACGGTGCGCTGTATGCGCCGACCGTGCTCGACCACGTCGATCCGGCCATGACGCTCGTGCGCGAGGAAACGTTCGGGCCGGTGTCGCCGATTATCGCGTTCGATACGCTCGACGACGCCATTCGCATCAGCAACGGGACGCGGTTCGGCTTGTCGTCGGGCGTGTGTACGAACCGGCAGGACGCGATCACGCGCTTCATCAACGAATTGCGTGTGGGGACAGTCAACGTCTGGGAAGTGCCGGGTTACCGGATCGAGTTGACGCCCTTCGGCGGCATCAAGGATTCGGGGCTCGGCTACAAGGAAGGCGTTCAGGAAGCGATGAAAAGCTTCACGAATCTGAAGACCTTTTCGTTACCGTGGGAGTAATAGAGTGGCATTGAGTCTGGACGATATCCGTTCGCTGTTCGAGCGATACGGCAGTCTTGCGTATAGCGGCGAGCCGGTGACGCAACTCGAGCACGCGTTGCAGAGCGGTGCGCTCGCCGAACAGGCGGGCGCGAGCGATGAACTGATCGCCGCGGCGGTTTTGCACGATCTCGGGCATCTGCTCAATCTGCAGGGTGAAACGCCGACGCAGCGTGGTGTCGACGATCTGCACCAGTATTACGCCCTGCCATTCTTGCGGCCGGTGCTGCCGGATGCGGTGCTGGAGCCGATTCGCCTGCACGTCGATGCGAAGCGGTGCCTGTGCGCAATTGACGCGACTTATTTCGGTCAGCTTTCCGCCGATTCGGTGCGGAGCCTGGAGTTGCAGGGCGGCGTTTTCAGCAAGGAGGAGGCCGAGGCGTTCCTGGGCAAGCCCTATGCCGAGGATGCCTTGCGTCTACGTAAATGGGACGACCGCGCAAAAGAGAAAGATCGTGAAACGCCGGATGTTGATCATTATCTTTGTATTGTCGAGCGGGTGATGCACAGGCATGTCACTGTCTGAGGATTCTCTTCGGGTGACGCCGCATCGTGCCTGGTCCTGCGACTCGCTTTTGTTCTTCTGTTCGTTCTCCTTCGCCTCCCGGGGCGGACATTGTTGCGCCGAAATAAGGCTTGCAAGCCCCGACTTGGGCGGCTAGAATTCCGCTCTTTCGTGCTCCGGACGCCGGGGCGCGGGGAAGCGGGAGAGCCTTTAAGGGCAAGGGCTTGAGCGACGTGAACGGGTTGGGCAGGTGATAAAAACCAGTTGACG
>NZ_DASXHN010000061.1:0-4760 GCF_036488505.1 Paraburkholderia sp.
GTCGTCCATGTCCTGGCCGTACAGGTTCATGCCGGCTTCGAGGCGCAGCGTGTCGCGGGCGCCGAGGCCGGCCGGGCGCACGCCTTGCGCGGCGAGCGCATGCCATAGCGCTTCGACGTGGGCGGCCGGCACGATGATCTCGAAGCCGTCTTCGCCGGTGTAGCCGGTGCGCGCGACGGTCAGCTCGCCGAACGGCGTGCCTTCGACGCGCGCGGCGTTGAACGGCTTCAGCGGTTCGGTGGCGGCGCGGGCGGCCGGCACGGCTTGCCAGACTTTTTCGCGCGCGTTCGGCCCTTGCACGGCGATGATCGCGAGATCGCGGCGCGGCGTGATCGTGAGACCGTAGCCGCCTTCGGCATTGAGCTGCCCGAACCACGCGATGTCTTTATCGGCGGTCCCGGCGTTGACGACCAGACGGAAGTGATCTTCCGCGAAGTAATAGACGATCAGATCGTCGATCACACCGCCGTTCGGGTTCAGCATGCACGAGTAGAGCGCGCGGCCCGGCGTTTGCAGTTTCGCGACATTGTTCGCGAGCGCGAATTCGAAGAACGCGCGCACGCGCTCGCCGGTGAAATCGACCGCGCACATGTGCGACACGTCGAACATACCGGCGTCGGTGCGCACCGCGCGATGTTCGTCGATCTGCGAGCCGTAATTGACGGGCATGTCCCAGCCGCCGAAGTCGACCATGCGGGCGTTGAGCGCGCGGTGAGTGGCGTTGAGCGGGGTGTGTTTGAGTTCGGTCATGGGGCCTCGGGCATCTCGCGAAACAAAAAAGGCCATGCGGCTCTACGTCTCGCGGCGATGTGCGTGCGAGCGTGGTGCTACATGACCCCTCTGTCCTCGATACCTGAGAGATTGCGCTGCCGTGACCTGCTCGATGAGCTTCGATTCGTCACGGTGACGCGCGCCCCTTCGGTGGGCAGCCTGCCTGCTCTGCACGACGTGCAACGCGGATGGCTACTGCCGCTCTCCAGAGTGCGAAAAAGCCGGCACAAGGCGGGTTTCTTCGACGCGTTCGGTCCTTTTGCCTGAGAGTTTGCGGGTGTGCCCCTTCGGCGGTGCGGCCTGCGAGTTTCATGCGGCCAGCACGCTCTCCCGACGCGTGCGGCGAATTTACGCGACGGGCAGGGGCTTGTCAAATAAAGGCCCGCGCGGCTTCTGGTGGCGAACGCGGTGATGCGGTCGCGACCAAAAAGAAAGCGCGGGAAGTGATCCCCGCGCTTTTTGTGCCACTGTTTTCAGGCCGCTGCTGTTACGTCGCTGCTGTTGCGTCACAGCTTGTATGGTGCTTCGCGCAGTTCTTGTCGATCGCGCTGCAACGGACGGCTGCGAACGTTTGCGGCGCGAGTTGTTCGGCGGGAGGTAAGCGGCTCGATGGCTCGCTCATCGGCCGCGCGTGCTCAGCCGATTACTCACCGATCGCGTGCGCCGCGCCGTCGAGTTCCTCGTTCAGTACGCGCTGCTCTTCGGCGGAGAGCCCGCCGGCGTGTCGCGCGGCCATGTCGTGCGCTTCCTCGCGAATCGTCTCCAGCCGGTGATGCAGCGCGGCACCCTGCGGCGGCGGGTAATAACCCTGATTCACGCGGTTGTCGATGCGGCGCGCGAGATTGTCGATGCGGCCGTTGACCTGGTGCAGACGCTGGTCCGCGATCTGCTGCGGGCTTGGACTCGGACGCTGGGCCGGCGGGGGCGTCACCACGCAGGCGGCGACAGAAGTGAGCAGCGCGCATGCGGCGAGGGCACGGATGATACGAGGCATGGATTCTCCGGAAGTCGTTGTTTTGAGCGGGGGGCCCCCGTTAGCAACGGTTGATGACGACCGGCCGCCGACCCGGCGGCGCGCAAATTTGTAACGTTATGTTCCTTGCGGGAATGTCAGCTAGGCCCGAACGGAGGCCTCGGCCGCGCATCGAGCGGGCCGGTTTTGGTACACAAAGCAGTGCGGCGTGATGCCGGGCGAGCCCGGCGCGGGCTCAGCGAATGCGCTCGAACGGTAACCTCATGCCCTGTTCCGAGCTGCGCGCGGCGAGTTCGATGATCGTCATCACGTCGACCGCGTCCTGCGTGCTGACCGGAAACGGTGCGCGGTTCTCGATCGAATCGGCCAACGCGATATAGAAGCCCGCGTACTCGCCGTTCCGGGTCGGCCATTCGCGCTCGACCTCCTGATCGCCGTCGATCACGCGCAACACGCCGGCCGCATTGCCGGCGCCGAAGCCTTCGTTGCCGGGACGCAGCCCCGCTTTCAGCTGATCTTCCTGCGTGTCGAGCCCGTATTTGACGTAGCTGCCGCGCGTGCCGTGAATCGCGAAACGCGGGCCGGGGATGGCCGTCAGCGCGCTCGCGTGCAGCACGGCTTCGAACTCGCCGTAGCCGAGCTGGATATGCGCGTAGTCGGGCGCGTTCGCGTCGTCGCGATGCGCGCGCACCGTCGCCGACACGGTTTGCGGTGCGCCGAACAGCGCGAGCGCCTGGTCGATCAGATGCGGGCCGAGGTCGAACAGCAGTCCGCCGCCGCGCGTCACGTCTTCGCGCCAGCGCTGGCGCACGCCCGGCCGGAAGCGGTCGAAATGCGATTCGTACTGCGTGACGCGCCCCAGCTCGACGCGGGCGAGCAGATCGCGCACCGTCAGAAAATCGCCGTCCCAGCGACGGTTGTGAAACGGGGCGAACAGCTTGCCGCGCGCGAGCGCGATGTTGGCGAGCGTGTGGGAGTCGGCGGCGGTTAGCGTGACCGGCTTGTCGACGACCACGTGCTTGCCCGCTTCGAGCGTGCGGCGTGCGAGGTCGAAGTGGGTGTCGTTGGGCGTGGCGATCACGATGCAGTCGATCTCATCGAGCGCGAGCAGCGCGTCCAGATCGGCGACGATTTTCGCGTGCGGATAGTCGGCCCGCGCGCGCTCGGTCTGCCCCGTCGCGATCGCGGCGACGCTCGCGCGCCCGCAATGTTCGATCACCGGTGCATGAAACGTCGCGCCGGCGAAACCGTAGCCCATCAATCCAATCTTCAGCGATGCGGACATGCGTGTCTTCCTGCAAAAACGGTGCGCCGCCTTGCCACCGCGGCGGCGGCGCGCAATTTCATTATTGTGGCATTTGTGGGAGGACGCGGGGCGCCGCCGCGCATCGGAAGGCAGCCGTGTTAACATCGCTGCTCTCGCGCGGCTCGCCCCACGCAGGACCTTAGTCCCAGCACGGCGCGCGCCACGCAGCATGCCCCCGGGCCTTCGGCCGGCGCCTCCCGCCAGTGCGATTCGACAGCCCTCAACCGTACCCATCCACAGACGATGTCCGCAGGCCTGAACCCCGCTCAAAGTGAAGCGGTCCGTTATCTCGACGGTCCGTGTCTCGTGCTCGCCGGCGCGGGCAGCGGCAAGACGCGCGTGATCACGCAGAAAATCGCGCACCTGATCGAAGCCAAGGGCTTCGAGCCGCGCCACATCGCCGCCGTCACTTTCACGAACAAGGCCGCCGCGGAAATGCGCGAGCGCGTCGGCAAACTGCTCGAAGGCAAGACGCTGACCGCGCCGGGCAAGGAAGGCCGCAAGGTGCCGGTGAACCAGCTGACGGTCTGCACGTTCCACTCGCTCGGCGTGCAGATTCTGCGCCAGGAAGCGGAGCAGGTCGGCCTGAAGCCGCAGTTCTCGATCATGGATTCCGACGACTGCTTCGGCATGATCCAGGAGCAGGTCGGCTCGACGGACAAGGGCTTTATCCGCAAGGTCCAGTCGATCATCTCGCTGTGGAAAAACGGTCTGATCATGCCCGAGCAGGCGATTGCGATCGCATCGACCGAAGACGAACACCAGGCCGCGATCGTCTATCGCAATTATGTGGCGACGCTGCACGCCTATCAGGCGGTCGATTTCGACGACCTGATCCGCCTGCCCGCCGAACTGTTCGCGAGCAACGAGCAGGTGCGCGACCGCTGGCAGAACAAGCTGCGCTATCTGCTGATCGACGAATATCAAGATACCAACGCGTGCCAGTACGAGCTCGTCAAGCTGCTGGCCGGCAAACGCGCGGCATTCACGGCGGTCGGCGACGACGATCAGGCGATCTACGGCTGGCGCGGCGCGACGCTGGAAAACCTCGGCCAGCTCGGCAAGGATTTTCCGAACCTGCATCTGATCAAGCTCGAACAGAATTACCGCTCGACGGTGCGGATCCTGACCGCCGCGAACAACGTGATCGCGAACAATCCGAAGCTGTTCGAGAAGAAGCTGTGGTCCGAACACGGGATGGGCGACACGATCACCGTGACGGGTTGCAACGACGAGGAGCACGAGGCCGAGTCGGTGGTGTTTCGGCTGTCCGCGCACAAGTTCGAGCGGCGCGCGAACTTCCGCGACTACGCGATCCTGTATCGCGGCAACTTCCAGGCGCGCATCTTCGAACAGGTGCTGCGTCGGGAGCGGATTCCGTACGTGCTGTCGGGCGGCCAGTCGTTCTTCGACAAGGCCGAGATCAAGGACATCTGCGCGTACCTGCGCCTGATCGCCAACGCGAACGACGACCCTGCATTCATTCGCGCAATCACCACGCCGCGCCGCGGGGTCGGCAATACGACACTCGAAGCGCTAGGCGCATTCGCGGGGCAGGCGAAGGTGTCGCTGTTCGAGGCGGTGTATATGGGCGGCATCGAAGCGCGTCTGTCGCCACGCCAGATCGAGCCGATGCGTACGTTCTGCGACTTCATGCAACGCCTCACCGATCGCGCGGAAAAGGACGCGGCCGGCACGCTGCTCGACGAG
>NZ_DASXHN010000293.1:0-13861 GCF_036488505.1 Paraburkholderia sp.
CCGGATGCGCGAAGTAGTGGGTGACCGCGTCGACCTGCTGGTTGAATTGCATCGCCGTCTTACGCCGGCCGAAGCGGTGACATTCACGAATGGCATCGAAGTCGACACGCCAATGTTCGTCGAAGATCCGATTCGCCCTGAAAACGCGGACGCAATGGCGCGCGTGGCTGATCGTATTCGCGTTCCTATTGCGACCGGTGAGCGCTTTTGCACGATCTACGAATTCCAGGCGCTGCTCGCACGTAATGCGGTCGAGTACGCGCGCGTCGACGTCGCGGTGTGCGGCGGCATCACCGGAGCCAAAAAAGTGGCGGCGATGGCCGAAGCACACCATGTGCAGGTGGTGCCACACAATCCGTTGTCGCCGATCGGCCTCGCCGCATGTTTGCAGGTTGCTGCCGCGATTCCCAATTTTGCGATTCAGGAATACGCAACGGGGTTCGAAGCCGGTGTGTTCGAATCCACCGGCACGCATCTAGGCAGCGATATTGTCGACGAGGTGCCTTTGCCGAGAGAAGGTTTTGTGGATATTCCAAGCGGGCCAGGGCTTGGCATGGCGCTGCTGCCTGACGCACAGAAGATCCGGCCGCCGCTCGTCAAGCCGATTTCGATGCGCCGGCATTTCGATGGATTCGTAGTTGATCAATGATCGCGCATGTTCGAGCCTGAGCGCGGGAGCAATGCGTTCATTCCGACGCTTGCTTTGAAGCCGGCCTGTGCTGTGGCGCGTCTGCGGCGAGGCTCGCTTCGCTCGACACCTCGCGCAGTTCGTCGGCGATGATGCCGATCAGCGCTTCGGCGGCCGCGCTCAACGGCCGGCGCGGATGACTGATGCGCACGATATGGCGCACGATGCGCGGCGCGAGGATCGGATACGCGCGTAGCGTGCCCTGGCGCACCGCGCGTTCGACCGCGATGCGCGGCAGGATCGTCGCAAAGCGCGTGGCTTCGACGAGCTTGACGATCGTACTCAACACGTCGATTTCAAAGCGTGGCGCGAGCAGCACGTCTTCGTGCTGTGCAGCCGTGTCGAGCACGCCGCGCAGGCCATGACGCTTGGTCGGCAGCACCAGTTCAAGCTCAGGCAGTTTCGCCAGTTCGATCGAATGCGGCAGTTCAGGGCCGTGTTCCGCACTGGTGACGAGCACCATCTCCTCGTCGAGCAGCGGCTGTGCATCCAGCGACAGACGCGCGCGCGGCTTGTTGATCAACGCGGCATCGAGCTGACCGCCCGAGACCCAGTCGATAAAGGTCGCGCTGTAGCCATCGGCAATCGTCACCTCGACATGCGGATAGCGCGCGTTGAAGCGCGACAGCGAATCGGCGAGCACGCTCTCGGTCACCGAGGCGATCAGTCCGATCGACACGTGCCCGGTCACCACCTCGTCGCGCTGCACGAGCTGCTGGCGCGCGTGGGCCAGATCACGCACGATCGGCAGAAACAGGCGGTACATCAGGCGGCCCGCGGCGGTGGGCGCCATCCCGTGCGCGCCGCGCTCGAACAGTTGCTGATGCAGTTCTTCCTCCAGCCTCGCGATCTGCATGCTCAGTGCCGGCTGCACGATGTTCAGACGTTTGGCCGCGCGCGTCACGGAGCCGTCCTCGAACAGCGCGATGAAATACTGAATCTGTTTCAGGTCCATGTCGGGTCCATGTCGAGTCCGTCCCGGAGTCCGGAAAGGGGCGGTTGTTGCACCGGTTGTTTGCATCCTGGCGCCAGGCGGTGCTCGAATCCAGCGCTGGCACCGCATCAGAAAAAACAATAACCGGGCGGCATGCTATCAATCTAAGTAGAAACCCGAGTCGTGAACTCGGCCATTCCTAAGCCCCTGAATTGCAGGGGTTTCGTCTGTTCAACGGCATCTCGAACATTGATAACCGACGCCTGTCCGGACGTCATCAGGGCTAACGCGGATATCAGGGCTAATGATAAAAGACATCAAAAAACAGTATTAGAACTTATAAGGCGCTCTCGGTACGCTTTCATGGAGCTGAGGCTTCGCGACCCGACACAGTCGCTCTGGCAGCCGCACGCACATGCAAGGAGACTTCGATGAACGCACGTGATGCCGCACGAAACGGCACGCTTCAAGGCCGCCCGGCAGCGCAGGACGCAGCGCCGACATTGCGCCACTGGCTCGAGCGTCTGTCCGCGACCGGCCGTCTCGCGACGATCGCCCGGCCGGTCGCGCTCGAACACGAACTCGCGGCCATCGCCAAGCGGCTGGACGGCCAGCAGGCGGCGGTGTTCCTCGCGCCCGGCGGTCACGCGGTTCCGGTGGTGAGCGGCTTCATGTCGAAGCGCGCGTGGATCGCCGAAGCGATGGGCGTGCCCGAGGCCGGCTTGCTCGCGCGCTTTCGCGAAGCCGCTGAACACCCGCTGCCATGCAAGGAAGTGGACCGCGCGGAAGCAGTGTGCCAGCAGGTCGTTCATAGCGAAGGCATCGACCTGCACGCGTTGCTGCCAATCCCGACCCACAGCGAGCACGACAACGGCCCGTACATTACCGCTGGCCTCGTGATCGCTCGCAATCCGCGCACCGGCGTCCAGAACGTGTCGATCAACCGGATCCAGGTGCACGGTCCCGACCGCATGGCAATCCTGATGCTGCCGCGCCATCTGCTGGCGTTTTATCAGGCGGCCGAAGCCGCCGGCGAGCCGCTCGACGTGGCCATCGCCATCGGTGTCGACCCTTTGACGATGCTGGCCTCACAGGCCATTTCTCCGATCGACAACGACGAGCTCGAGATCGCCGGTGCGCTGCACGGCGCACCGCTGCCGGTCGTGAAGTGCCTGACTCACGAGGTACGTGTGCCGGCTTTTGCGGAGATCGTGATCGAAGGCCGCATTCTTCCCAACGTGCGCGAGCCGGAAGGCCCGTTCGGCGAATTTCCGAAGTACTACAGCGCGCGAGAGGCGCGCGAAGTGATCCAGGTCACCGCGGTCACGCATCGCGAGCGCCCGATCTATCACACCATCGTGCCGGCTGAAATGGAGCATCTGCTGCTGGGCGCGATTCCACGCGAAGCGACACTGCTGTCGCATCTGCAACGCAGCCATCCTGCGGTGAAGGACGTGGAACTGTCGGTGGGCGGCGTGTGCCGCTATCACCTGTGGGTGCAGTTCGACAAGAAGCGCGAAGGCGAAGCGAAGAACGTGATTCTGTGCGCGTTCGGCGCGCACTACGATATCAAGCAGGTGGTGGTCGTCGATACCGATGTCGACGTGCACGATCCGGGCGAAATCGAATGGGCGATCGCCACACGCTTTCAGGCGGACCGCGATCTCGTGATCGTCGCCGGCGCGCAGGGTTCGCCGCTCGATCCGTCGACCACCGTTGGCCAGCCTGAAGACGCGCCGCCGCATCTGCAGGGCATCAGCGCGAAGATGGGGCTCGATGCGACGCGCCCGGTCGACTACCCGGCGCACGTGTTCACGCGTGTGCGGATTCCCGGCGAGGACCGCGCCGATGTCGCGCAGCTCGTCGCCGCGAGCAACACCGACTTCGCGGCTTATCTCGGCGTCGGCGATCTGGCCGGCGAGGCCTGAGCGGAGCATCACGATGCAGTCAACCCAACAGCGGCAGCGGATCGTGGTCGGCATCTCCGGTGCGAGCGGCGCGGTGATCGGCGTGCGGCTGCTCGCTGCGCTGCGCCGCGTTGGCACCTGTGAGACGCACCTGATCGTCTCGCCTTCGGGCGCGATTACCGCGGCGCAGGAACTGGGCCTCGCGCGCGCTGATCTCGACGGGCTTGCCGACGTGGTGCACAACGTGCGCGACATCGGCGCATCGGTGGCAAGCGGCTCGTTTCTTACCGCCGGCATGGTGATTGCGCCGTGTTCGATGAAGACGCTTGCGAGCGTGGCCAACGGATTTGCCGACAACCTGCTGACGCGGGCCGCCGACGTGATGCTCAAGGAGCGCCGCCGGCTCGTGCTGGTCGCACGCGAAACGCCGCTCAATCTCGCGCATCTGCGCAACATGACGCTCGCGACGGAAATGGGCGCGATCGTGATGCCGCCGGTGCCCGCGTTCTATGCGCATCCGCAAACCGTCGACGACATCGTCGACCACACGGTAGGCCGGATTCTCGACCTGTTCGGCATCGAGCATCGCGAAATCGCGCGCCGCTGGAGCGGCCTCGCGGACGAATTCGGCGCACGCGGCAATGATGCGACCGATGCGACCGATGTGGCTCGAGAGCCGTCAGACCAGCAAGGAGCAGGGGCATGAATCAGCGCAACAGTGTTGCCGACGTGGCCGTCGAAGACCGGCGCATGACGCGCGGCGACGTCGAAGCCGAGCAAGCGATGCCGGCCGCGCGGCCGCGGCATGTGGGACGTCCGATGGAGCGTCTCGAGGATCCAGCGATCCTGACCGGGCGCGGACGCTACGGCGACGACATCGCGGTGAAGCCGGGCACCTTGCACGCGGCGGTGCTGCGCTCGCCGCACGCGCATGCTGAATTGCGCGGCATCGACACAACCGCCGCGCAGAACCTCCGCGGGGTGCGTGCGGTACTGACCCGTGACGATCTGTCCGCCTGGTCGCGACCGTTCGTGGTTGGCGTGAAGTCGCCGATGGAGCAATGGGCGCTCGCGGTGGATCGCGTGCGCTATGTCGGCGAGCCGGTCGCCTTGGTGCTGGCCGAGTCGCGCGCGCTGGCCGAAGACGCACTCGATCTGATCAAGGTCGACTATCTGATGTTGCCGCCATTGACGTCGATCGAAGCGGCCATCGCCCACGATGCACCGTTGCTGCATCCGAAGGTCGGCAGCAACGTGATCAGCGATCGGCAGTTTCGCTATGGCGAGCCCGAGGCCGCATTCGAACGCGCGCCGCATCGCGTGCGCGTCGAAGCGCACTATCCGCGCAACACCTGCGCGCCGATCGAATGCGGGGTTGTGATTGCGGAGTATCTGTCGGGGGACGAAGGCTACGACGTCACGTCGAACTTCATGGGGCCGTTCTCGCTGCATGCGGTGATGGCGATGGCGTTGAATGTGCCGGCGAACCGTCTGCGCCATAAGGCGCCGCGCGATTCGGGCGGCAGTTTCGGCGTCAAGCAGGCGCTGTTTCCGTATGTGGTGCTGATGTGTCTTGCGTCGCGCAAGGCTGGCGCACCGGTGAAATGGGTCGAGGACCGGCTCGAACATCTGAGCGCCGCCACGTCGGCCACCGCACGCTTCACGATGCTCGAAGCCGCCGTGGAAGACGATGGCCGCATCACCGCACTGTCGTACGACCAGATCGAAGATTGCGGCGGCTATGTGCGCGCGCCGGAACCGGCGACGCTCTACCGGATGCACGGTTGCCTGACCGGCGCCTATGCGATCCCGAACCTGTTGGTGCGCAATCGTCTGGCGCTGACGACCAAGACCCCGACCGGGCTGGTGCGCGGCTTCGGCGGACCGCAAGTCTATTTCGCGCTCGAACGCCTGGTGCAGCGCATCGCGGTCGAGTTGAAGCTCGACGTGCTCGACGTTTACCGCCGCAACTTCGTGCCAGCCGACGCGTTTCCGTATCGCGCCGCAGCGGGAGCCTTGCTCGATTCCGGCAACTATCAGGAAGCGTTGCGCCGCTCGCTCGCCGAGGGCGGCTACGCCGAACTCGCGGCGCGCCGGGAGGCCGCGCGCCGCGAAGGGCGGCTGTATGGGATCGGCTTTGCGGCGATCGTCGAACCGTCGGTATCGAACATGGGCTACATCACCACCGTGATGCCGGCGGATGCGCGCAGGAAAGCCGGTCCGAAGAGCGGCGGGATTGCGAGCGCAACGGTCAGCGTCGATCTGCTCGGCGGCGTGGTGGTGACCGTCGCGTCGACGCCGGCCGGGCAGGGGCATATGACCGTCTGTGCGCAGGTCGTGGCCGATGTGCTCGGTCTCGAGCCGAAGGACATTGCCGTCAACGTCGAATTCGATACGCACAAGGACGCGTGGTCGGTCGCGGCCGGCAACTATTCGAGCCGGTTTGCCGGGGCCGTGGCCGGCACCGTGCATCTCGCGGCCAGGCGGGTGCGAGACAAGATCGCGAGGATCGTCGCCAGGCAACACGGTTGTGTGCCGGAAGACGTCTGCTTCGAGGACGGCCGCATCTACGTGAAGGGCCATCAAGACCGCGCGCTGCCGTTCGGCCGCGTGGCAAGCAACGCGCCGCACTGGGCCCCCGCGCTGCTGCCCGAAGGCGAAGAGCCGGGACTGCGCGAAACGGTGTTCTGGAACCCGCCTCACATGGACGCGCCCGACGAACAGGATCGCATCAACACGTCGGCTGCCTACGGCTTTGCGTTCGACATGTGTGGCGTCGAAGTGGATCGCGCGACGGGGCGCGTTCGCATCGATCGCTATGTCACCGCGCACGATGCCGGCACGCTGCTCAATCCGGCGCTCGCCGACGGCCAGATTCGCGGCGCGTTCGCGCAGGGCCTAGGCGCGGCGCTGATGGAAGAATTCCGCTATGGCGCGGACGGCAGCTTCCTGTCGGGAACGCTCGCCGACTACCTGATACCGACCACCTGCGAAGTGCCCGATCCGGTGATCGTGCATCTGGAGACGCCGTCGCCGTTCACCCCGCTCGGCGCGAAGGGTCTCGGCGAGGGCAACAACATGAGCACACCGCCGTGCATCGCCAATGCGGTCGCCGACGCGCTCGCCATCGAAGACATCCGTCTGCCGCTGACCCCGGCGAAGGTGATGAGCCTGATCGGCATCGATGATCCGCCGCCTTCGCGCCCCGAGTTGCGCGAGGCCGCATCAGCCGCTGCGCCACGCAAGCCGCTCGATGGCAAGGGCAAGGCGCTCACCGCACAGGGCAGCGTCGATCTGGACGCCACGCCAGAGGCGATCTTCGCGGTGCTGATGGACCCGCGGGCGCTGGCGAAGGTCATTCCCGGCTGCCATGCGCTCGAATCGACCGGGCCGAACCAGTATCGCGCGGACGTGACAGTCGGCGTCGGCATGATCAAGGCGCGCTTCGAAGCACAGATCGGGCTGTCGGATATCCAGGCGCCGGAACGTCTGCGGCTGGCCGGTGCGGGTATCTCGCCGCTTGGCAGTGCTCGCGGTGAAGGGCTCGTCGTGTTGACGCCGATCGCAAAGGGCACACGGCTTTCGTACGACTACGAGGCGCAGGTATCGGGCAAGGTCGCCGCGGTCGGCGGCCGGATGCTCGAAGGCGCCGCGAAGGTCGTGCTGCGGCAACTGTTCGAATCGCTTGGGCGGCAGGCGTCCGGCAAGCCTGTGGACGGGGCCCGTGCCAGTAGTCCATCAGGCGGCTCGTGGCTGTCACGCGTTCTGGGATGGTTCAGGAGTAGGTCATGAAACCGGCGCCGTTCGATTACCTGCGTGCCACCAGCACGCAACATGCGCTCGAAGCCTTGGCTCACGGCGGCGAAGACGCCCGCGTGCTGGCAGGCGGCCAGTCGCTGATGGCGGTGCTGAACATGCGCCTCGCGCAACCGCGCTGGCTCGTCGATATCTCGCGGACCGAAGAGCTCGATACCGTGCGCGTCGATAACGACGCGGGGCGACTCATCGTGGGGGCGGCCGCGACGCAAGGCAGCGTCGAATGGCGCAAGTCGCTGCGTGACGAAGTCCCGCTGCTCGCGCTTGCATTTCCGCACATCTCGCATTTTCAGATTCGCAATCGCGGCACCGTGTGCGGCTCGATCGCGCATGCCGATCCGAGCGCCGAACTGCCTCTGGTGCTGGCAGCTCTCGGCGGCGACGTGCTGCTGCGCTCGACGAAGCGCAAACGCACGCTCGCCGCGGAGGATTTTTTTCAGGGGATGTTGATGACCGCGCGTGAACCGGACGAACTCGTCGAGGCGGTGCGGTTCCCGCTGAAGAAGCCCGGCGAGCGTTATGGCTTCACGGAATTTTCCGCGCGGCATGGCGATTTCGCGCTGGTGTCGTGCGCGGCGGTGGTCACCGACGACGCGATCCGGATCGCCGTGGGCGGCGTCGCCGACCGACCGGTTGTGGAGCACTGGCCGCGTCTGCAGCATGACGACCTGCGCGGTGCATTGAATGATCTGAGCTGGAAACTGGGTGCCCAGGACGATGCGCATATCAGCGCGCGCTACCGCAGGCATCTGGTGCGGCAACTGGGATGGCGCGTGATCGAGGAGGCGAAATGAGCAGAACCCCTGAAAACACCGGGGTGCAAGGTGTCCACCAGCGCGACGAGCGGCGGCGCATTACGTTGACGCTCAACGGACGCGAGCGTAGCGGCTTTTGCGAACCGCGCGATCTGATGAGCGATTTTCTGCGCCACGAGCTGGGCGCGACCGGTACGCATGTCGGCTGCGAACACGGCGTATGCGGTGCCTGTACGGTTCGTGTCGACGGTGTAGCCGCGCGCTCATGTCTGATGCTGGCCGTACAGGCAGATGGCCGCCGTATCGATACGGTGGAAGGCCTCGCGCCGGACCAGACGCTCGGCGACCTGCAGCAGGCATTCCAGCGCCATCACGCGTTGCAGTGCGGGTTCTGTACCGCGGGCATTCTGATGTCGTGCGCGGATTATCTGTCACGCGTACCGGACCCCACCGAAGCTCAGGTGCGCGACATGCTGTCGGGACATCTGTGCCGTTGTACGGGCTACACCCCGATCGTGGCCGCCGTGCTAGACGTGGCCGCGCGCCGGCGCGCATCGCGCGAGCAAGCGGAGGCGAGCCATGCTTGATCTCGGCCGCACCTTTCTGCAAAGCGTGGAGCGCAGTCCGAACGCGCTCGCGCTGATCGATGGCGATGTGGCGCTGACTTACGCGCAGTGGCACGAGGTCATCGTCAAAGTCGCGCAGGGGCTAGGCGGGCTCGGGCTCGCTCGCGGCGACCGGCTGCTGGTCGTGTTGCAAAACCGCTGGGAAATGGCGACGCTGCATTGGGCCTGCCAGCTCACGGGCATCGTGATCGTGCCGCTGAACTGGCGTGCCAAGCCCGACGAGCTCGACTATTGCGTGAGCGATGCGGGCGTGAAAGCACTCGTCTACGAGCCGGTGTCGGCCGACGCGGTAACCGGAAGCCCGGCGGCCCAAACGATCCCGCGCGTGGCGCTCGATGGCGCTGCGGGTTCGACGCTGGTCTTCGATGCATTGCTCGCCGGGCTTGCCTCTGTCTCCGCATCTGGGTCTGCCTCTGCCCCGGCCAGCGGCCCGCAAGCCAGTGCCGACGACTATTCGCTGTTCCTGTACACATCCGGCACCACCGGCAAACCGAAGGGCGTACCGCGCCGGCATCGGCAGGAACGCGCGGCGGCCCTCGCGCACGTCGCACAAAACCTCTACCGGCACGGCGAGCGCACGCTGGGCGTGATGCCGCTGTATCACACGATGGGGGTGCGCTCGCTGCTGTCGATGGCGCTCGTCGACGGGCTGTTCGTCTGCATCCGGCGCTGGAATGCGGCGTTCGCGCTGCAGTCGATCGCAGCGCATAAGCTCACGTGCCTGTACCTGGTGCCGACGCTGTACCACGATCTGCTCGCCGCGCCGGGATTCGCGCAGACCGACACGGGCTCGGTGACCAAGCTCGGCTTCGCCGGCGCGCCGATGAACGACGGGCTGCTCAAGCGGCTGTCGGCGGCGTTCAGGCCGGAACTGTTCGTCAACCACTACGGTTCGTCGGAGGTCTACACGTTCAGCATCGACCAGCACGCAACCAAGAAACCGGGCAGCGCGGGACGCGCCGGCATCAACACCCGGTTGCGCGTCGTCAAGCTCGATGCGGGCGTACCCGACGATCTCGCGGCGGTGGGCGAAGAAGGCCAGATCATCGTCGACCTGCTCGGCGACGAAGCGTTCGAAGGCTACTGGAACCGCCCCGATGCGAACGCCAAAGCGCTGCGCGACGGCTGGTACTTCACCGGCGACACCGGCTACTTCGATGCGGACGGCGATCTCTACGTGACCGGCCGCGTCGACGACATGATCATCAGCGGCGGCGAAAACATCTCGCCCGTCGATATCGAATCGGTGCTCTCGCTACACCCGGCCGTGGACCAGGTGGCCGTCGCCGGTGTCAAGGACGAGCGCTGGGGCCAGCGGGTGGTCGCGTTCATCAAGCGCAACCAGTACGTCGACGCGCAGGCGCTCGATGAATTCTGCCGCACCTCCGAGCTGGTCAATTTCAAGCGGCCGCGCGAGTACGTGTTCGTCGACGACATCCCCAAGTCGCCGGTCGGCAAGATCCTGCGCCGCAAACTGTCAGCGGGCGAATACGAGCTCGAACCCGGCATCACCGCCAACAACCTGACTACAAACGTAAGCACGAAGGAGTAGCACATGACTGACCTGATACATCGCGGCCAGACGCTGCTGCAGGAACTCGACGGCTTTTCCATCGAGATCGACGCGGCCCGTGAGCGTGCCGACATCATCCTGCACCGTCCGCCGTTCAATGTGATCTCGATGCACGCGCGCGATCAGTTGCGTGCCGCGTTCGAAGCGCTCGACGACGACGATCGGGTGCGGGTGATCGTTCTGCGGGCCACAGGCGAGCATTTCTCGAGCGGTGGCGACATCAAGGGCTTTCTTGAAGCGTCGCCCGAGCACGTGTCGAAGCTCGCATGGAACGTCGCCGCACCCGCGCGTTGCGCGAAGCCGGTGATTGCGGCCAATCGCGGCTTCTGCTTTGGGGTGGGCTTCGAGCTGTCGCTTGCGTGTGACTTCCGCATCGCCACCGACACCACGTTCTACGCGCTGCCGGAACAGAAGCTCGGGCAGATTCCGGGTTCGGGCGGTTCGGCGCGTCTGCAGAAGATGGTCGGCGTGGGCCGCACCAAAGACATCGTGATGCGCTCGCGTCGCATTCCGGGCAAACAGGCGTACGAGTGGGGCATCGCAGTCGAGTGCGTGGCCGACGCGCAGCTGGAAGCGGCGACCGATGCGCTGGTCGATGAATTGCGCGCGTTCTCGCCGCTCGCGCAACGCACGGCGAAGAAGCTGCTCAACGACACCGAAGACGCGCCGCTGTCGATTGCGATCGAACTCGAAGGGCACAGCTATAGCCGTCTGCGCAGTTCGGACGACTTCCGCGAAGGCGTCGAAGCCTTCCACGGCAAACGCAAGCCGGTGTTTCGCGGCAGTTGATTGCGTCGGACGCCGACGCGGGCGTCGTCAATAAAACAAAGGAGACAGGCATGGAACGCGCAATCCGGCGTTTCGATTATGTGATCGTCGGCGGTGGATCGGCAGGCTGCGTGCTCGCGCACCGGCTATCGGCCGTGCCATCGGTCAACGTCGCATTGATCGAGGCGGGTGCGGATACGCCGCCGGGCGCCGTGCCCGAGGCGATCCTCGACAGCTATCCGATGCCTGTTTTCCACGGCAACACCTACATCTGGCCGGAGCTGCGGGCGCGGGCCACGCGGCAGTCCGCGCCGAAAGTCTACGAGCAGGGCCGCGTGATGGGCGGCGGCTCCAGCATCAACGTGCAGTCGGCCAACCGCGGCCTGCCCCGCGATTACGACGATTGGGCCGAGAGCGGCGCGAAAGGCTGGGCGTGGGACGACGTGCTGCCGTACTTTCGCAAGCTCGAGACCGACCTGACGTTCCCGTTCGGCCCGCTACACGGGGCGGACGGCCCGGTGGCGATCCGCCGCATCATGCGCGGCGAGTGGCCGCCGTTTTGCCACGCGTTTGCCGACGGTCTGCGCAGCAAGGGTCTTGCCGAGCTGCTCGATCAGAACGCCGAATTCGGCGATGGCTTTTTCCCCGGAGCGTTTTCAAACAGGAACGACGAGCGCGTGTCGAGCGCCACGGCCTATCTCGATGCCGCCACCCGCCAACGGCCCAACCTGCAGATCTTTTCGCAGCTTCGCGTAGAACGCATCGTGATGGAGGGCGTCACGGCGCAAGGCGTGATCGCGGTTTCGGCGCACGGTGAGCGCCAGTACTTCGACGCGGCGGAGACCATCGTGTCGGCAGGTGCGCTGCAATCGCCGGGGCTGCTGATGCGCGCCGGTATCGGCGCTGCCGACGAGCTTCGCGCGCTCGGCATCGACTGCGTGCTCGATCTTCCGGGTGTCGGGCGCAACCTGCAGGACCATCCATCACTGACGTTCTGCCATTTCCTGGCGCCGCGCTGGCGCATGCCGCTCACGCGCCGTCGCGCCAGCATGACGGCCGCACGCATGAGTTCCGGCGTGCCCGGCTGCGAAGTGTCGGACCTTTATCTGTCGAGCGCGACGCGGGCTGCATGGCATGCGCTCGGCAACCGGCTCGGGCTGTTTTTCCTCTGGTGCAACCGGCCCTATTCGCGGGGCCGCGTGCAGCTCATGTCGAACGATCCATTCGCCGCGCCCAGAGTCGATCTGAACCTGCTGGACGACGAGCGCGACGTGGCGCGGCTTGCCGCAGGCGTGCGCATGCTGTCTCGCGTGGTGGCGGCAGCGGGTCTGGGCGGCGACTCGAGGGACTTCTTTCCAGCGGCGTTTTCGCCGCGCGTCAAAGCGTTATCCCGCGTGAGCAAAACCAACGCGGTCCTCACCTCGCTGCTCGGCCTGTTGCTCGATACGCCCGCGCCGGTGCGGCGTCTGCTGGTCGAACGGTTCTTCACGCGCGGCGTGCGGATGTCCGCACTGCTCGCCGACGAACGCGCGCTGCAGGCCTTCATCCGCGCGAACGTGTTCGGCGTATGGCACGCGAGCGGCACCTGCCGGATGGGCGACGCGCGCGTGCGCGACGCCGTCACGGACAGCGAGGGTCGCGTGCATGGCGCACAGGGGCTACGCGTGGTCGATGCATCGCTGATGCCGCGCCTGCCGTCGGCCAACACGAATATTCCCACCATCATGATCGCCGAAAAAATCGCCGACGCGATGGTGCCGGGGCCGCGCTTCGCGGCGCCCACGCAGGTAGCACGGAACTGCGGGGCGGCGTCGCCGGCCTGAGTTCGCCACGTATTTCGTCAACGCAAGAAGAACGCGCTGTGTCCGTCGTGCGGGCCGAAGCGCGTCGCTCGCCCAGGTGTCCCCTTCGGGGCGCCTTTGCATTAACCAGGAGATCATGATGTCCATTGCCGCACAAAATGGCACTGCGGTGCCCGCAATCAATAACCGCCAGGTGATGGGCGCGGTCGCCGCGTCCTGTCTCGGCTGGGCGCTCGACCTGTTCGATCTGTTCGTGCTGTTGTTCGTGGCGCCCGTGGTCGGCCGGCTGTTCTTTCCATCCGAACATGCGATGTTGTCGCTGGCGGCGGTGTACGCATCGTTTGCGGTGACCTTGCTGATGCGTCCGCTCGGCTCCGCGCTGTTCGGTTCATACGCGGACCGTCGCGGACGCAAGGGTGCGATGATCGTCGCGGTCGTCGGTGTCGGGTTGTCCACGGCCGCGTTCGGGTTGCTGCCTACTGTCTCGCAGGTGGGCATCCTCGCGCCGATCCTGTTCCTGCTGCTGCGTCTCGTGCAAGGTGTGTTCGTGGGTGGCGTGGTGGCGTCGACGCACACGATCGGAACCGAATCGGTCGCGCCCAAATATCGCGGCGCGGTGTCGGGGCTGATCGGCGGCGGCGGCGCGGGTCTGGGCGCGCTGCTCGCGTCGCTGACCTATCTCGCGATGTCGACGCTGTTTCCGGGCGACCTGTTCCAGGTGTGGGGCTGGCGCTGCATGTTCTTCACCGGGATCATCAGCTCGGTGCTCGGACTCTTCGTCTTCAACAGCCTCGAAGAATCGCCGTTGTGGAAGAAGCTCGCCGCGGAAAAGGCCGCGCGTGCCGCCGCCGACAAGACGCGTGACGCGCCGGTCGAGGTGGTTCGCTCGCCGATCCACACGCTGTTCTCGCGCGACTATCGTTCGATCCTGTTCGTCAACCTGCTGCTGACGATCGGCGGCGGCAGCGGTTATTACCTGACGTCGGGTTATC
>NZ_DASXHN010000166.1:0-7381 GCF_036488505.1 Paraburkholderia sp.
GTTCGGCAAGCGCGCGGTTGCAAATCTCGGCGATGTTCGCGCTGCTCGCCGCGAAACCACTCGACATGCCGTCGAGCTGCCGCTGAACCGCCTGCGTCACCGATTCGTGCAGCGCGGCGCTCTCGCGCGCGAGACCCGTCATCGTCGCCGCCACGACCGGCTGCAATGCCTCGCCTGCGGCGCGCGCACTGCCGCTCACGCTGTCCTTCAGTGACTGCTCGATTACGCCGGCGAGCCGCAGATACGCGGCTTCGGTGCGACTGTAAAACGCGTCGAGCGTTGCGATCTGCCGTTGATTGGACGCGCTGCTCTGCTGCTCGATTGCGCCCATCATCGTTTGCAAACGGTCGACCAGCAGCGGCATCGCTTCGGCCTGGCGTTGCAGCAGCCGGAAGCTTTCGTCGCGCTGATGGCTCTGCGAATAAACGCGCAATGTCGACGCGATCTTCATATCGAGCTGTTGCGCGGCTTCGAAACGTTCACGGCGACACAGCGCGGACAGCAGCCCGAGCATCGCCGAGGTCGCGACACCCGCGATCGACGTGCCGAACGCGAATCCGAGCCCTTTGACCGGCGCCGCGAGCGACGCGCGGATCGCCTGCAGATCGCTCGCGCTTTCCAATGCGAGCCCGGTGCCGCGCAGCGTCATGACCATGCCGAGCAGCGTGCCGAGCATCCCGAGCAACACGAGCAGTCCGACCAGGTACGGCGTCAACGCGGGCCCCGGCAACGCGACGCGTTCGCCTTCGATACGCAGACGCACCGCGTTGCGCAGGCTCGGATGCAAGGGTTCGACAAACGCCGCGACGCTCGGCGGCGGCGCGGATAGCGCGGCGAGCGCGCGCGTCAAGGTGGCGGTGGCCTCGCTGTAGCGGCGCAATTCGAGCGCGCCCGCCACGTAGAACACGCCGATCAGCAGCGTGACCGCAAGCGCGAGCGGGTTCGAGACGGCGTAGCCGGCGGCGATCCAGCACGCCGCGGCCAGCCCCGCGAAAAACACAACGAAGTCGATACGATATCTGGACATGGGGTCCCAGTTAGCAGGCGTGAAGAGCCGCGAGGAGCCCTTCGACCGGTTGAAAACGAACATCCAGTTCGGCGAGCAGGACGCTTTGCATGTCCTTGCGGAATACGTCGAGCCACGCCGCGTCAGGCGTAGCCGGCGCGGCGTGGCCGGAGGGCACGGCTGCGCTCCCGGCGGTGCGTGTTTCGATTCGTGCGCGGGCATCAGCGTCGGGCTCGGCTTCGGCGTCGGCCTCGGTGGCCCCTCGCTGGGCGGCCTCGCGCAGCCGCGTGAAATGCCCGCTCAACAGGCCCGGCACGGCGGCCAGCAAAGTGCGCTCGCGCTCGGCGAGCGCGCGCTCCATCACCGCATCCACGAGCGCGAGCCTGGCAAGCGCCGGCGTTCGCGCGGCCAGCAGCGCGCGCAAGCGTCCGCGCAACGTGCCAATCGCCGTTTCCATCGATTGCTGAAGCGCCAGATAGCGCTGGCGGAACACCGTGTAGTCGGTCGCCGTATCGACAGCGACGCGCGGCGCGGACATGTGGCCAGCGCCGCGGCGCCGTGCGGCGGCGAGGACGTTGTCGCCGGTAATCGCGCTGACGAGCGAGCGGCGCACGCGCGCGCATTCGTCGTCATCGGACTGACCGAACGACCGTGCGCCAGCGGCGACGGCCGGCGGCTTGCCGTTCAGCGCCGACGACAGTGCAATCGCGTCGGTCCACCCGAGCCATTGACTCAGCCGGTCCGACAGCGATTGCCGCGATTCGGCGGCGTCGACATCCGCGAGACGGGTCAGTAAACGAACGAGCGCGGGCCCGCTGAGGGCGCGGCGCGAAGGGGCTTGCGACATACCACCGGAAGCAAAAAACTCAGCAGTTTACACGCTGCTGCCCGCAAGGCCGAAGTCCGCCAGTTCGACGTGTGGTCAGCAACGCTGTTTCGGCCACACAGAGCGCTTTTTTCGCCAATGGATAAGCCCGCTCATCCCTTATAAGATGAAAGCTCGCTCCGATCCGCCTCCACCCAACGTGCGGGCCGCAACGCCGGAGCGTCAGACGCGGTGACCACACATATACAGGGCGGGCTGCATGAAATTCGATACCGTGGTGCTCGGCGCCGGCATCGTCGGCGTTTGCGTAGCCGTGCACCTTCAGCAACGCGGGCGCGCCGTCGCGCTGATCGACCGCAAGCTGCCCGGCAATGAAACTTCGTTCGGCAACGCCGGATTGATCCAGCGCGAAGGCGTCTATCCGTACGCGTTTCCGCGCGGGCTCGGCACCTTGCTGCGCTATGCGCGCAACCAGTCGCCCGAGGTTCGCTACCACGCCGACGCGATGCTCGAAGCCGCGCCGTTCCTGTGGCGTTACTGGCGCAATTCTCATCCCGCGAAGCACGCGGAAATCGCGAAGTCCTACGCAACGCTGATCGAGCACTGCGTGACCGAACACCGCGCGCTAGCCGCCGCGGCCGGCGCGAGTGAACTGCTGCGTCCGATCGGCTGGATCAAGGTTTTTCGCAGCCACGCGGCGAGGGAGGCCGAAATCCGGCTCGCCGAGCAATGGCAGCGCGAATATGGCGTCGAGTTCGAAGCGCTCGACGCGCCGCGCCTGCAACAACTCGAACCCGACCTGGACAAACGTCTGCAAGGCGGTCTGCGCTATCCGCAAGCCGATTCGGTCAGCGATCCGAACGCACTCGTCACCGCGTACGCGAGATATTTCGAAGCGCTCGGCGGACGCTTTTTTATCGGCGATGCGGCGACACTGCGCGACGGCTGGCAGGCCGACACGCAGGACGGAGCGGTCATGGCCGGCTCGGTGGTGGTCGCACTCGGGCCGTGGTCGGATCGCGTGGTCACGCAGCTCGGCTACCGGCTGCCGCTCGCGGTGAAGCGCGGATATCACATGCACTACGCGCCGCGCCGGACTGAGCGGCTCAATCATCCGGTGCTCGATGTCGAACACGGTTACGTGCTCGCACCGATGGCACGGGGTATCCGGCTGACCACGGGCGCGGAAATCGCGCGTCCCGACGCAGATAAGACCCCCGTGCAACTCGATGCGGTCGAGCCCATCGCGCGAACCCTGTTCCCGCTCGGTGAGCGTCTCGACAGCGAACCGTGGATGGGCCGCCGCCCCTGCACGCCGGACATGATGCCGATCATCGGTCCCGCACCGAATCATCAGGGCTTGTGGTTCGCGTTCGGTCATGCGCATCACGGCCTGACGCTCGGCCCGGTCACCGGCCGGCTGATCGCCGAAATGATGACCGGCGAGAAGACGCTCGTCGATCCGCGGCCGTTCCGGGTCGAGCGGTTCTAGTCTCGGCTCGTCGAACGCAATCCAATTTTCTCTAAACGCCCTCTTTTGCCGGGTTCGCCCGCCTTTTTTGCCATGCCGCGGTCGATCTCCGTTCGACTTTCATCCCCTTGCATGACTTTTTATTGAGAACGCTTCTCAATAACGAAGCACTTGCTTAGAATCCACCCGAAACCATTTTGTAATAAACATGGAATGCTCGGGTAAGGAAAGCGGCACCTGCCCCGGCTTCCTCAACCAGACGGGGGATGAACATGAAGTTGCGGTCCGACGATCCGAAGCTCGGCAAAATCAGCACGACACTGTGCGGTGTACTGGCTGCCGGCCCCGCCCTCGCGCAGGGCACGCCGGCCGTCGAGCCGCCTGAGCGCGAAGGACAGCTCGCGCCGATCGCCGTGCAGGGCCAGTCGGACGATGGCTTCAAAACCGATCATTCCGCGTCGGTCAAGTTCACCGCGCCGCTCGTCGATACGCCGAAGTCGGTCACGGTGATTCCGCAGGAGCTGATTCGCAGCACCGGCGCTGCAACGCTGACCGAGGCACTGCGCACCGTGCCCGGCATCACGTTTGGCGCTGGCGAAGGCGGCAACCCGCTCGGCGACCGGCCGTTCATTCGCGGCTACGACGCGCAGGGCAGCACGTTCGTCGACGGCATGCGCGATATCGGCGCGACCACGCGCGAAGTGTTCAACATCGACAGCATCGAAGTGACCAAGGGTTCGGACGGCGCGTTCGGCGGCCGCGGCGGCGCGGGCGGCAGCATCGACCTGATCACGAAGACACCGCATCTGGGCACGTCGGCCGACGGCAGTATCGGCGTCGGCACCGACCGCTACCGCCGCTTCACCGCCGACGGCAACTGGCAGATGGCCGATCATGCGGCCTTCCGGTTGAACCTGATGAGCCACAACAACGATGTGCCCGGCCGCGACGCGGTCAACAACGAACGCTGGGGCATCGCGCCGTCGTTCACCTATGGCCTCGGCACGCCGACGCGCGTCACCGCGAGCTACTACCACCTCGCGACCGACGATCTCCCCGACAGCGGCATCCCCTACTTCTACACGACGACCAACAGGCCGGCCGGCGTCGATACGATCTATCCGGCGCCGGTGGATCGCCACAACTTCTACGGGCTGATCGACCGCGATTTCCGCAAGACGACGTCGGACATCGGCACGCTTCGTATCGAACACGACGTCAACAGCGATCTGACGATCCGCAACACGACGCGCTATACCAAGGCGACCCAGGACTACATCTGGACCCAGCCCGACGACAGCCAGGGCAATGTCGTCAACGGCATGGTGTGGCGCCGCGCGAATACCCGTGCGAGCGATGTGTATAGCCTCGCGAATCAAACCGAACTGTTCGGCGAGTTCAAGACCGGCTTCCTGAAGCACAGCTTCACGACCGGCATCGAGCTGTCGCGCGAGACCAGCGTCAACGACGCGTACACGGTGGCGGCCGCGACCGGCGCGATCTGCCGGACCAATGGCATCGGCGCGTCGTCGGGCTACAACTGCACGAGCCTGTGGACGCCGAATCCGAACGACCCGTGGGCCGGTTCGATCAAACGGAACAACGATCCGAGCGAGCAGCGCACCACGACGAAATCGATCTACGCGTTCGATACGATCGAGTTCACGAAGCGCTGGCAGGCGAACGTCGGACTGCGCGTCGACGATTACTCGACCGATCTGCGCAACACGGTCGCCAACGGCGCCACGCGCGTGTCACGCGACGATACGCTGTTCAACTACCAGCTCGGCCTCGTGTTCAAGCCGGCTTCGAACGGCAGCGTGTATGCGTCGATCGCGACATCGTCGACGCCGGCCGGCGCGATGCTCGGCCAGGGCAGCGAGTCGCAGTCGCTAACGCCGGGCCGTAACGGCGTCGGCCTGAACGCCGCCCAGTTGTCGCCGGAAAAGAACCGCAGCATCGAATTGGGCAGCAAGTGGAACGTGCTGAACAACACGCTGTCGTTGACCGGCGCGCTGTTCCAGATCGACACGACCAATGCACGCGTCACGCTGCCGGACAACCAGTACGCGATGGTCGGCAACAAGCGCGTGCAAGGCTTCGAATTCGGCGTGGCCGGGCAGCTGACCCGTAACTGGCAGGTATTCGGCGGTTATACGTATCTGAAGAGCGAGTTGCGCAACAACGGCAAGACCACGTCGGATAACGGCCATCAATTCCCGAATACGCCAAAGAACAGCGTCAGCCTGTGGACCAATTACGACGTGCTGCCGAAGTTCACGATCGGCGGCGGCGCGTTCTATATGTCGCAGGTCTATGGCGATACGGCGAATCTGCGCGCGGTGCCCTCTTACTGGCGCTTCGATGGGATGGCGACGTATCGCGTGAACAAGCACGTCGATCTGCAACTGAATGTGCAGAACATTTTCAACCGCACCTATTACGACCAGGCGTATGCGTCGCACTACGCTTCGATTGCGCCGGGACGCTCCGCGTTCGTCACGCTCAACGCGCACTACTGATGTCTCGCGCGGTGTCGGAGGTTTCGCTAAAGGCGCTTGCGAACGTGTCGCGCGACGAGTTCGCCGCGATCCTCGCCGGCCCGCCCGAACGGGCCGCGGCGTGGGTCGCGGCGGCCGCGCGCAATGGCATCGTCGACGCGCAGGCGGTATATGGGCAGTATCTGCTCGACGGCCACGGCGTCGAGGGCAACCTCGACGAAGCGTTCGTCTGGTTCAGGCACGCGGCGCGGCGCGATCATCCGATGGCGATGAACATGCTGGGACGCTGCTACGAACATGGCTGGGGCACGGCGGCGTGCGCGCCGGTCGCCGTCTACTGGTACCGGCTCGCAGCGCGGGCCGGGCTCGACTGGGGCATGTACAACTATGCGTCGGCGCTCGCGCTCGGCAATGGCATCGAATGCGATCGCGAGCAAGCATTGGGGTGGTTCCGGCGTGCCGCGGAACTCGGTCACGCGAAATCGTGGAACTTCGTCGGCAGCTTTTACGAAGACGGCTGGGTCGTCGATGCCAACGTCGATATCGCGCGCGACTATTACCGCCGCGCGGCCGAAGGCGGCGATTTTCGCGGCCAGTTCAACTACGCGCGGCTGCTCGCGCAGCGTGGCGACATCGACGAAGCGATGCAGTGGTTGCAGCGGGTGCCGCGCACGGCGACCGCTGCCTTCATCACGAAGATGCGCGACTGGCTGGCCGATTCTCCGGTGAACGCGTTTCGCGCGCTGGAGCAGAATTTTGCCGCGAGCGTGAATGCCAGTGCGAGTGCGCAAGAACGCCGCGCCGCGATCAACTTCATTCGAGAAATACGCCGATGATGCTGCATCTGCCTGCGGTGCTCAGCAAACAGCAGGTTGCGCAATGCCGCGAAGTACTCGACGCCGCCCAATGGGTCGACGGCAATACGAACTCCAGCGCACAGTCGGCGCAGGCCACGCGCAACCAGCAACTGCCCGAAGGCTCGACGGCCGCCCGCGCGATCGGCGATGCGATTCAGGACGCGCTCGGCCGCAACGCGCGCTTCTTTTCCGCCGCATTGCCGCTAAAAGTATTCCCGCCGCTGTTTAACCGCTATTCACGTGGCGACGGTGTCGGCACGCATGTCGACAACGCGATGCGCCAGTTGCGCGGCACGAATTTCCGCATTCGCAGCGACCTGTCGGCGACGTTATTCCTCGCCGAGCCCGATACCTATGACGGTGGCGAACTCTGCATCGAAGACACCTACGGAATGCATCGCGCGAAACTGCCGGCCGGCGATCTGGTGCTGTACCCGGCGTCGAGTCCGCATCGTCTAAGCCCGGTCACGCGTGGCGTACGGGTCGCGTCTTTCTTCTGGATCGAGAGCATGGTGCGCGATGATGGCCGGCGCGCAACGCTGTTTCAACTCGACCACGACGTACAGACGCTGTCGGCGCAAAGGGGCTTGAACGACGCGACGGTCGTGAGCCTCACCGGCATCTATCACAATCTTCTGCGCCGCTGGGCCGACGCATAACCCGCTTCAGCGAACGTGCGCAATAACCACGCCACGGAGCACGAACTCCGCGGCGTTTTCG
>NZ_DASXHN010000242.1:0-8126 GCF_036488505.1 Paraburkholderia sp.
CAATACCACCCGCCATCTAATTCTTAAAAGCCAACGCATCAAGCACTTCGCGTACAACCATCCACTGCCGTTCTGGCATCCACGACACAGTCTGCAATCAATATCTCCGCTTTGCATTAGGCGCAGGCCATCCTGACCCAAGCCCCCGCAACGGCGCTAACACTAGACACCCTCGCGAGCCGGCGAACTACGTCGATCGGGCACTGCGAACCCAGGTTTTCATGCCGCTAAATCTGTGGAACGGCGAGGCTGATTGCGTCGGCTAAAGCCAGTGTGATGAGACCGCGTGCCTCACGTGATACAGCGCACAGCCCAGCGCTCGCGAAAACGGTACGTCGAAAACCCACGCTAGCAAATCAATACACTATCACCGTAGGTATCGCAAAAAGCTCTATTTTTACGGACCGAAATCGACGTTTTCGACCAAAGGCCCGTCGCGCTCACGATCCAGAGTCACCGCTCAACAGCCGTCCAATTCACCCTCCACCCGAGCGCAACTTATCCACATCCCGCTCTGGACAACTCTTGTAGAAACCCACCAATACACTGTGGGCGAAACCTTAACAAATGCGCCGCGTCTCCCGGCCGCCAAAAATTCTCCCAGGCTCCGCCACTCTATCCGCCCGTGTTCCCGACAGTTATCGATTCGGCAGCTCGTTGATCTATAAGCGAACTTCGTTGTTATCCACAGCAAACAGGCCGCTTTGTTAACTATTACTACGTATACATATGTAAAGAACGTAGAAACCAGAATCAGCGTTAACGACCTGCGCGACGCACACGCACACCATCCCCGCAACGAGCGAGCGAACGAACCCAAAAATCAAACCCCCGAACCAGCCCAGAACCAGCTCTCACCGCAACGGCAAACAAATCTCCGTAACCAACTCCGCAGGCGCCGTCTCCTTCGGGCTATTCAGATACTCCTCAAACACCGGCGCATCCGCCGCTTGTCTACCGGATTGCGCGAGCCACGTTCCGTAGAGCCACTCATAAGCCGCCCGCATGTCGCTATACGGCCCGACGTGCCGCAACACCGCATACTCCCCACCACCTATACGCGTCACCGAAACGCCATCGCTCACAGCAACGGCAGACCGAACCTCATCCATCACCGGTCCCGGCAACAACACGGCCGCCTTAGACCGCAACGCCGCCTTCTCGACCACGCCCGGATCATCGAAGAAAACCCCAATCATCCGCATCTCTCCCGCAAGCAGATAGTGTTTTCCAAGCCAGTCAAACAAAGCATCGAACGCGTTGCCGATCTGCAAATAAGGCCCGACATGATCGACCGACACCACATCCATCGGCTCCACAGAACGAATCGCCACTTCACGCATCATCGCCATTTGCTCATCTCCTGGAAGCGCCGGTCGAAACCGGCTATGCATGCCGCCCCTTAGATATTGCGCCGGCAGCACGTTAAACGGATGAAAATTGGCGCAAGAGAATGCGACCAAAGTATCACCCCGGCGCTTGAGCGCCGCTGGCCAAACCCTGCGGATTTCGCGCCGCGTGACCGGGCAGGAGCAGGGATTAAACGCCTGCCGATCCCGCAACTCGGACGCCCGTCCCACCAAACACGCTGCACCGCTAACCCCTAACCAGCACCCGCGCCAAACACCGTGACGCTGCCACCATTTGGCGCTATCGTGACGCATACCCGCAACACGCCACCCGCCGTCCCCACTCCCCCGCGTCCGCGCGAAGCGATGGAGCCGCAACCATGAGCTACACGCAGTCGATCGGCAGCCGAACCTACCGCTTCGCCGACCTGAAGACTCTGCTGGCCAAAGCCAGTCCGCCACGCTCCGGCGACCAGCTCGCGGGCATCGCGGCAGCGAGCGAAGAGGAACGCGTCGCCGCGAAGATGGCGCTCGCCGAGGTCCCGCTGCGCACCTTCCTGAACGAAGCACTGATTCCCTACGAAACCGACGAAGTCACCCGCCTGATCATCGACGATCACTCCCACCAGGCGTTCGCCGAAATCGCGCATCTGACGGTCGGCGATTTCCGCAACTGGCTGCTGAGCAGCACGACCGACACCGACGCACTCACCCGCATCACCCAGGGCCTCACGCCGGAAATGGTCGCAGCGGTCTCGAAGCTGATGCGCAACCAGGACCTGATCGCGGCCGCGCGCAAACGTCCGGTGATCACACGCTTTCGCAACACCGTCGGCTTACCGGGCCGCATGTCGGTGCGTCTGCAGCCGAATCATCCGACCGACGACGTCAAAGGCATCGCCGCGTCGATGCTCGACGGCCTGATGTACGGCTGCGGCGACGCGCTGATCGGCATCAATCCCGCGAGCGACAACTTGGCCGCGATCACCAAACTGCTGCAGATGATCGACGACTTTCGCCAGCGCTATCAGGTGCCGACGCAATCGTGCGTGCTCACGCACGTCACGAGCACGCTCGCCGCGATCGAAAAAGGCGCACCGGTCGATCTGGTGTTTCAGTCGATCGCGGGCACCGAGAAAGCGAACGCGAGCTTCGGCATTTCGCTCGCGCTGCTGAAGGAAGCGTACGACGCGGGGCTGTCGCTCAAACGCGGTACGGTCGGCAGCAATCTGATGTATTTCGAAACCGGGCAGGGCAGTGCGTTGTCGGCGGATGCGCATTTCGGCGTCGATCAGCAGACCTGCGAGGCGCGCGCGTATGCGGTCGCGCGCAAGTTCGAGCCGTTTCTGGTGAACACGGTGGTCGGTTTCATCGGCCCCGAGTATCTGTATGACGGCAAGCAGATCACCCGAGCGGGTCTCGAGGATCACTTCTGCGGCAAGCTGCTCGGCGTGCCGATGGGCTGCGACATCTGTTACACGAACCATGCCGAAGCGGATCAGGACGACATGGACAATCTGCTGACGCTGCTCGGCGTCGCGGGCGTCAATTTCATCATGGGCGTACCGGGCGCGGACGAAGTGATGCTCAACTATCAGAGCACCTCGTTCCATGACGCGCTGTACGTACGCGACGTGCTCGGCTTGCGTCGCGCGCCCGAGTTCGAGCAATGGCTGGAGTCGATGCAAATCATCGACGCCCGCGGCGCGTTGCTCGGCGCGTCCGCGCAGCAACGTCTGCTCGAAGGCGCGCGCGACTGGATGGACATCGTATGAACGACTCGCTCGATAAGGATCCGTGGAACGCGCTGCGGCGCTTCACTCACGCGCGAATCGCGTTGGGTCGAGCGGGCAATAGTCTGCCGACCGCGCCGTTGCTCGCGTTCGATCTCGCCCATGCGCAGGCGCGCGACGCGGTGCATCATCCGCTCGATGCCGACACGCTTCACCACGCTTTACGCGCCGAGGGGTTCGAATCGATCGATGTGCATAGCGCGGCGCCGGATCGTGAGCACTATTTGCGGCGGCCGGATTGGGGGAGGCGGCTGTCGGACGACAGCCATCGAGCGCTCGCGCAAAGACCCAAGCCTGCGCAAGCCAATGATGTGGTGTTCGTGATCGGCGATGGTCTGTCCGCATTCGCGGCGTTGAAGCAGGCGATACCGCTGCTGCAGGCAGTGCGGCCCAAACTGAACGACTGGAACATCGGCCCGGTGGTGGTCGCGCGTCAGGCGCGCGTTGCGCTGGGCGATGAAATCGGCGAACTGCTCGATGCGAGCTTCGTCGTGATGTTGATCGGCGAGCGGCCGGGTTTGAGTTCACCGGATAGCCTAGGCATCTACATCACGTATGCACCGAAAACCGGTTGCAGCGATGCGCAGCGCAACTGCATTTCGAACGTGCGTCCCGAGGGGCTCGACTATCCGCTGGCCGCGCACAAACTGCACTACCTGTTGACGCAGGCACGCAAGCTCGGGCTGACCGGCGTCGGTTTGAAAGACGATAGCGATGCGTTGCTGGCGAGCGCACCGGCGCATCCTGCGGTGGCTGACGATTCACAGTCGAGTGCGACGCAAACCTGAATCGGGCAGCAGACTGTTGCTGTGGCGGCGCGCTTACTTGCGCAACAACCTTAACCCGTTGCCCACTACCAGCAGACTCGCGCCGACATCCGCGAACACCGCCATCCACATCGTGCCGAAGCCCATCAGCGTCAGCACGAGAAACACGCTTTTAATCCCGAGCGCGAGCGCGATGTTCTGCACGAGCACAGCATGCGTCGCCTTCGATAGCCGGATGAACGCGGGGATCTTGCGCAGATCGTCGTCCATCAACGCGACGTCGGCGGTTTCGATTGCCGTGCCGGTGCCCATCGCGCCCATCGCGAAGCCGATGTCTGCGCGCGCGAGCGCGGGCGCGTCGTTGATGCCGTCGCCGACCATCCCGACCGTCGCGCCAGCCGATGACCATTGCGCGACCGCGTCGAGCTTGTCCTCGGGCAACTGATCGCCGCGTGTTTCATCGACGCCGACTTGTCGGGCGATCGCTTCGGCGGTGTGGCGGTTGTCGCCGGTCAGCATCGCGGTGCCGACGCCGAGCCGCCGCAATTCGGCGACGGCGGCGCGGCTCGTGTCCTTCACCGTGTCGGCGACCGCGAACAGCGCCAACACACGTTGCGCGTCGGCGAGCATCACGACGGTTTGGCCTTGTCGTTCGAGTGCGTCGACGCGCGCTTCGAGTTGCGGCGAACAGCAGCCGAGCTCTTCGATCAGGCGATGATTGCCGAGCCAGTAGGCGTCGCCATCGATATCGGCGCGCACGCCGCGCCCGGCCAAAGCTTCGAACGCATCGACGTGCATGGGCTTGATGCCGTCGTCATCGCCCGCGGCGGCAATCGCCATCGAAACCGGATGATCGGAGCGGCCCGCGAGGCTGGCGGCGAGCGTGCGGTAGTGGAGCGCGTCGGTGTCGATATCGGCGTGGCCCACGCCGCTGGCGCCGCGAACACTGCCGTCAGCGCTCAGTTCGCTAACGATGCCGCCGCCACTGCGATCGACAGAGCCAGCGCTGCGCACGTCAGCCGCCACGTCAACAGCGGCCTCGACCGCCTCGGCAACGACCTGGAACCCCACTTGCACCGGCTTGCCATGCGTAATCGTCCCGGTCTTATCGAGTGCGAGCCAGCTTAGCTTGCGTCCCTGTTCGAAGTAAACGCCGCCCTTGATCAGAATCCCTTTGCGCGCGGCAGCCGCGAGCCCGCTGACGATCGTTACTGGCGTCGAAATCACGAGCGCACACGGACATGCGATCACGAGCAGCACCAGCGCCTTGTAAACCCACGCATGCCACGCGCCATCAAAAAGCGGCGGCACGAGCGCGACACCGAGCGCGATCGCAAACACGACCGGCGTATAAACGCGCGCAAATTGATCGACGAAGCGCTGCGTCGGCGCCTTCGTGCCCTGCGCCTGCTCGACCGCGTGGATGATGCGCGCGAGCGTCGTGTTGCCCGCTGCGGCCGTCACGCGATAGTCGAACGAGCCGCTCTGGTTGATCGTGCCGGCGAATACGGCATCGCCGATGGATTTATCGATCGGCAGGCTTTCGCCGGTGATCGGCGCCTGATCGACGCTCGAGCGGCCCGCGATGACCTCGCCGTCGAGCGCGATCCGCTCGCCCGGTTTCACGCGCACCATCGCGCCGGGCGCAATCGCGTCGACCGGCGCGAGCAGCCACGCGCCGTCCGGTTGCAGCACGCTCGCCTGCTCAGGCGTGAGTTGCATCAGCCCTTCGATCGCATTGCGCGCGCGCTCGAGCGATCTGGCCTCGATCAGTTCGGCGATCGTGAACAGCACCATCACCATCGCGGCTTCCGGCCACTGGCCGAGCAGCGCTGCGCCGGTGACCGCGATGCTCATCAACGCGTTGATGTTCAGGTTCAGGTTGCGCAGCGCGAGCCAGCCCTTGCGATAGGTCGTGAGCCCGCAGATAGCGATCGCGATGACCGCCAGTGCCGCGACTACCCAGCTGGGAGAGCCGAGCCAGCCAGCGGCCTCTGAGGCTGCCGCGCCGACGCCGGCGGCGATCAGCGGCCACCACGGTTTCGGCGCGGCGGTCGCCGCGGTGCTGGACGCGCCGGACGCGTTGGCCGTGTCAGCGGCCAGTTCGGGTCTGAAGTCGAGCGAGCGCAGCGCGGCGAGCACCGGCTCGAGCGCGTCCGGCGCGTGGACCACGGTCAGTACTCGCTGCATCAGGTTGAAATCCATGCTGCGCACCGCCGGCATGCGGCCGAGCTTTTTGCGGATCAGCGCTTCTTCGGTCGGGCAGTCCATCTGCATGATGCGCATCGCGGTGCGCAGATCGTCCCCGACTGCCTCGGAGGGGGGTAGAGCCAGCGGGGCCGGCGCGGCGGCGGACGGGCCACAGCAGGTGTGTTCGGCGTGGTCCGCAGCGTGGTCGTAAGCGTGATCGTGCTCGTGGTTCGAATGGCCGTGATCGTGGCCGCAGCCGTGTTGATGTCCGTCGTCGGGTTCGCGGCCGTGGTGGCCATGTTGATGGCCGTCAGCGTGATCCGTTTCAAAACGTTCGACTTCCGGGTGGCGAACATCAGGCATAGTGGCTTCCTCGTACGATTTGTGGTCTAGTAAACACCTTGAAGCCACTACAAGGTCAAGGCCACGCGGAGGGAAGATCCATGAAGATCGGTGAATTGGCGAAAATCGCCCATTGCACGACCGAAACCATCCGTTTCTACGAAAAAGAGCGCCTGCTGCCCGAGGCGGAGCGCACCGAGGCCAATTACCGCAGTTACACGGCAAGGCACGTCGAGCGCCTGCGTTTCATCCGCAACTGTCGCGCGCTCGATATGACCCACGACGAAATCCGCGCGTTGCTGCGTCTGACCGACGCGCCAGCCAACGGCTGCGGCGGCATCAACTCGCTGATCGACGAGCACATCGCGCACGTCGACATGCGGATCGAAGAGCTGCAACAGCTGAAAGCGCAACTGGCCACATTGCGCGACCAATGCCACGGCGAGCATCCGGTCGAGGACTGCGGGATCGTGCACGGCCTGACCGACATGGATGTCGCCGTGCCGCGCCCACGACATACGCACCTGGGCTGACAGGTCGGGCGTAGCGAGCCGTGGCAGAGTCTCGCCGCTTTCAATCGCCTGATTTGTCGCAGGCCGCCGCGTAGCAACGCTTACCCGAATACCAGGCAGGGCCGCGCGTGCGGCCTTGCCACCCGATCATCGAAAAATCCAGTTGGAGAATCAACGTGTTCACCTGTAGAAACCAGTCCTGCGGCGCGCAGTGGGAGCAATCCGACGTCGTCATCAAAAACGAAGGCCAGGGGCTGCTGTTTCGCTGCCCACTGTGCGGCGCGCGCAATTACGTCGAGCGTTTCGAGGGCGACGACGGCGCCGTGCTGTACGAACAGCTGCGCGGCCGCCCCGACCAGGGCCCGCTGGCCGAGTAACCGCGATTCCTGACGACGACCCTATGAATACTCCTTCCGACGCCACCGCCGCCGGCGCTCCGTTCAGCGCGCTGGCGCTGCCGCCTGCCACGCTCGCCAACCTCACGCAACTCGGTTACGTCGAGATGACGCCGATCCAGGCCGCGAGCCTGCCGGTCGCGCTCGCTGGCCAGGATCTGATCGCGCAGGCCAAAACCGGCAGCGGCAAAACCGCGGCATTTTCGCTCGCGCTGTTGGCCCGCCTCGACACGCGCAACTTCGACACCCAGGCGATGGTGCTGTGCCCGACGCGCGAACTCGCCGATCAGGTCACGCAGGAAATCCGCCGCCTCGCGCGCGCGGAAGAAAACATCAAGGTGCTGACCTTGTGCGGCGGCACGCCGATGCGTCCGCAGACGGCGAGCCTCGAGCACGGCGCGCATATCGTGGTCGGCACGCCCGGCCGCATCATGGATCACCTCGAACGGGGTACCTTGGTGCTGCGCTCGCTCAATACGCTGGTGCTCGACGAAGCCGACCGCATGCTCGACATGGGTTTCTTCGACGACATCGCGAAGGTCGCAAGACAATGCCCGAAAGAGCGCCAAACGCTGCTGTTTTCGGCGACCTACCCGGAAGGCATCGCGAAGCTGAGCCAGCAATTCCTGCGCAACCCGAAAGAGATCAAGCTGACCGGCAGGCACGACGACAGCAAGATCCGTCAGCGTTTCTATGAAGTGACCGAAGACGAGCGCTTGCACGCGGTCGGTCTGCTGCTGAACCACTACCGTCCGGTCAGCACGATCGCGTTTTGCAA
>NZ_DASXHN010000272.1:0-37383 GCF_036488505.1 Paraburkholderia sp.
GAAAGCGCGTCGCAATTCAGCCGCGAGTTCAAGCGGCTGTTCGGTCTGACGCCGGTCGACGAAGTCAGACGCATGCGCGCCGCTCAGGATGCGCCGCCGCCTCCAAGTGCACACAAGCCGGTGCCGCGTTATGTGAGCGCCGTATAGAACGGCTGGCCGATGGTCAGAGTCCGCTGAACCAGTTGTAGCCCTGATCTTCCCAGTAGCCGCCCGGATTCGTGTTGGTCACGAAAATCGCCGCGATATGCTTCGGATTCTTGAAACCGAGCTTGGTCGGCACGCGCAGCTTCAGCGGATAGCCGTACTTGGCCGGCAGCGGTTCGGTGCCGAAGTCGAGCGTCAATTGCGTTTGCGGATGCAGCGCAGTGGCCATATCGAGGCTCGAGTAGTAGCGGTCCGCGCATTTGAAGCCCACATAGCGCGCGCTCAAATCCGCGCCGATCCGTTCGAGGAAGGTGCGAAACGGCACACCGCGCCATTGTCCAATCGCGCTCCATCCTTCGATGCAGACATGGCGCGTGATCTGTGAGACCTGCGGCAACGCGCGCAACTGGTCGAGACTCCAGCTGCGCTTGTCGGCGACGAGCCCGGACACTTCTAGCCGATAGGTCGCGCCGTCGACGTCGGGTGCGTCGAACTCCGGGTAGAACGCGTTGAACGGAAACGGATCGGTGATATCGCGCGCGGAGTAGGTCGGCGCCAGCTTGTTGCGATCGAACAGCCACGCCTGCACGCGATCGTTCCAGCGCGACATCGCCCACAGCACTTTGTCGACCGAATCGTTGTCCTGCATGTTGCAGCCGGACAGCATGGCGAGCGCGCCGACCGACAACGACGAGCGCAAAAACAGGCGCCGCTGCAAGCGTTCGATCTGCGGCCGATGATCGGCGAGGATGATCCGCGAAGCAGCGGCGCGGCGCGGCGCCTCGGGCTTGTCGTTCGTGTCGTCCGTGGGATCGGGGCGGGTGGGGGCGCTCATGCGCGGGTCCTTTCGTGTGCTTCTGGCATCGGATGCGAGCTACGGCGCGCGCGCCCGGTGACCATCGGCGGCAGCGTGCGCGGCACCAGCAGCACCAGCATCAGATGCACGACGACAAAGCCGACCACGCCCGCCATCGCGATGAAATGCACGCGTCGCGCGAAATCGAAACCGCCGAACAACGCGGTCAGCCACGAGAATTGCACGGGTTTCCAGATCGACAGACCGGACGCGACGAGCAGCACACCGAGCACCAACACGAGCAGATAGAGCGCGCGCTGTACCGCGTTGTATTTGCCGCTGTCGTGCGGCAATCTGAAACGCAGGGCCAACCCGGCATCGCGTGCCACGTCGCGCGGGCCGACCGGCAGCAGCCTGCGTCGCAGGTGGCCGCTGGCGATGCCATAGGTGAGGTACAACAACCCATTCGCGCAGAGCAGCCACATCGCCGCGAAATGCCACGCGATGGAGCCGCCCAGCCAACCGCCAACGGTCGCCCATACCGGGAACCTGAACGGAAACATCGGCGACGCGTTGTAGATTGCCCAGCCGCTCATCACCATGCAGACCATCGCGAACGCGTTGATCCAGTGCGTGACGCGCACGACCAGCGGGTGAACGACCACCCATTTTTTCGGTGCGGAATTCAGCTCGGCTTGCGGCTCGGACTTCGACATCGGCGAGAAATACAGCGGAAAAGACTGCAATGGAAAGGGCAACGCGCCGCGTTCTTTCAGCAGAACGCGGCCGTGCGCAGCGGGCGCGAAGAATGACGCGCCGCTTTACATCGGCGGCGTCACCCCATGCTCGCCGGCCGAAATGGCGTTCGCCGTGAGCGAGCCGTCGGCTTCCGTATGCGCGAACAGCACGACCTTCGTCCCCGGCGTGAGCAATGCACGGCTGCCCGGTTCCAGGCTGACGATCGGCACGTCCTGCGGAATCACGACCTTCTTCTCGCCTTCCTTGTACTTGACGGTGATCGTGCGGCCGGTGCTGCCGACCAGCGAGCCGACCGTACCGTTCGTCATCGTGCTGTTCGCACCCAGATCCCAAGCGCGATGCCCTTCGCCGGCGCCGCGCATGCTGGCCGGGAATACGTGCACTTCGAGCGCCTTTAGCGTGCCGTCGGCTTGCGGAATGGCGGCGGTGCCGACATAGCTGTCCGGCTTGATGTCGCTGACGCTGGCGAGCGCGACGCCGCGAATCGGCGTGTCGGCCGCGAGCTTCACATCGACGTCCTTGCCATCGCGCGTGTGGACTTTCAGCACATCGCCCGCGAGCGACGTGACCGTGCCGCGCACGCCGGTCGGCGCGGCGGCTTGCGCCCAAGCGCCGGACATCGTGGCGAACAGCGCGGTGGCGAGCGCGGGGGCGGCGAGTGCGCGCAGCATCCGCGCGGAAACGGTCTTCATGAGGCAGCTCCAGGAAGGGTGAGGAAGGATGCGAAACAGCGTAGCCTTCGATTGGCTCGTCAGGGTGACAGCGGGATGACAAAAACGTCATGAACGGCGTAGGGTGGACACGTAGAATGGCCGCAGGGGTTTTCCGCGTTGTAGGGTTTTTTCGGCGTTTTTTCGCGCTGATTGGCGCTGATTCACGCTGATTCGGCGTCGATTTCCGGGTTTGATCTGGCGTGGCCCCCCGAGTCGAACAGCAGGCAGGAGCATCGAGCACCATGAGCATTCTCGTCATCGAAGACGATCCGAAGACTGGCGATTACCTGAAGAAGGGCCTGCGCGAAAACGGCTATGCGGTCGACCTCGCGCGCACGGGTACCGACGGTCTGCATATGGCGCTCGAGCACGAATACGATCTGGTGGTGCTCGACGTGATGCTGCCGGGCATCGACGGTTGGGAAATCATGCGCGCGCTGCGCACGCGCCGCGATCTGCCGGTGATCTTCCTGACCGCGCGCGACCATGTGAGCGACCGTATCCGTGGTCTGGAGCTTGGCGCGGATGATTACCTCGTCAAGCCGTTTTCGTTTACCGAGCTGGTGCTGCGCATCCGGACGCTGCTGCGTCGCGGTGTGATTCGCGAGAGCGACGTATTCGAAGTCGCTGACCTGAAGCTCGACGTATTGCGCCGCCGGGTCACGCGCGAAGGCGTAGAGATTGCGCTGACCAACAAGGAGTTCATGCTGCTGCATCTGCTGGTGCGCCGCGAGGGCGAGGCCTTATCGCGCTCCCAGATCGCGTCGGAAGTGTGGGATATGAATTTCGACAGCGACACCAACGTGGTGGATGTGGCGATCAAGCGGTTGCGCGCGAAGGTCGATCACCCGTTCGAGAAGAAGCTGATTCATACGGTGCGCAGCATCGGCTACACGTTCGGCGACGGCGCATGAGACTGTGCACCGAACGCTCGCTGACCGCGCGCACCACGATCCTCTTCGCGCTGATTGCGTGCGTCGTGATCGGCTCGCTTGGCGCGTACTTCTATCACTCCGCCGAGGTCTCGCTGAAGCGCCGCGCCGATGTCGTATTGACCGGCCGCGTCGAGCATTTCAGCCGGCTCGTGCACGACCTGTATTCGGTTAGCGAACTGAAGAAGCGCCCGCTGCTGTTCGAGACGATGCTCGGCGCGGAACAGGATGTGCTGCTGTTTCGCCGTCCAGGCGAAGCACCGTTCGTCGACGTGAATCCGGCCAACGTCGCGGTGCCCGCGTTGTCGGCGCAGCCGGCCGGCAACCTGCCCGGTGTCGCCGACATCCGGCAGACGCGCCTGCCCGACGGCGTGCCGGTGCATTGGGCGATTTCCGCCGCCACGGCGCGCGAGGACGGCACCGAAGTCGAAGTGATCGCCGGCCATCCGATGACCCAGGAGATGCGCATGCTGGCCGAGTACCGCAACCGCATCGTGCTGGCGACGCTGATCGGCATGCTGGCCGCGACGCTGCTCGCGTATTACGTGCTGCGCCGCGCGCTGCGGCCGGTGCGCGACATCGCGACACGGGCCGCGCAGATCAGTCCGGCCAATCTCGCGGTGCGCCTGGACAGCGAGGCCGCGCCGCTCGAACTGCGCCAGCTCACGCATGCGTTCAACGCGATGCTCGACCGTCTCGCCGACGGCTACCAGCGCCTGCAGCAGTATTCCGCCGATCTAGCGCATGAGATTCGCACGCCGGTCGGTGCGCTCATCGGTCAAACCCAGGTGGCGCTCGCGCAGCCGCGCGAGACCGACGAATATCAGCAGTTGCTCGAATCGAATCTGGAAGAGCTGAACCGTCTGAGTCATATCGCCGAGAACATTCTGTTTCTCGCGCACGCTGACCATGCGGGACTCGCGGTCGAGCGTCAGCCGGTCGATCTTCGCGCGGAGCTCGTCAGAATCGCCGACTATTTCGAAGGCCTCGCCGACGAACGCGGAATGCGTTTCAAAGTCGACGCGGCGGGCGTCGCACTGGTGAACCCGATGCTGTGCCGCCGCGCGATCAACAATCTGGTCGTCAACGCGGTGCGCTACGGCGCGGGCGACACGATCGTACGGTTGAGCGGCGCGCAGGACGAAGCAGGGGCGACCGTGACGGTCGAAAACGCGGGCGAGCCGATTCCGTCGGCGCAACTGGACCGTCTGTTCGACCGCTTCTATCGCGGCGACGCGGCGCGCAGCGCCTTTACCGAATCGAACGGACTGGGGCTCGCGATCGTCAAGGCGATCATGCATCTGCATGGCGGCAGCGCGCGCGTTCTCTGTCCGCTTCCGGGCGTGGTGCGCTTCGAATTGCGCTTTCCGGGCGTGTGAGCCGTTGGCCCGCGACTGATCTGCCGTTGCGTTACCGGGCCGGTTTGCCGGAGGCTGTTCACCGCGGCCGCCTTAACGGCGGCTGTACCGGCCGCCGCACCGGTTGCGGCGGCCTATACTTTTCTGAGTGTCACCGCCAACCTCGTCCCATAGGAGTCGCGTCATGGTCAAGCTTGCTCTGTATGTCCGTCTGGAAGCCAAGCCCGGCAAGGAACAGGAAGTCGAAGCGTTTCTGAACGGCGGCCTGCCGCTCGTCGAAGACGAACCGGGCACCATCGCATGGTTCGCGCTGAAACTCGGGCCTTCGACGTACGCCATTTTCGATGCATTCGACGACGAAGCTGGCCGCGATGCGCATCTGAACGGCAAGGTCGCGGCGGCGTTGATGGCGAACGCAGCGGAACTGCTGGCCGAGCCGCCGAATATCGTCAAACTCGATGTGCTGGCGGCGAAGCTGCCGGCTTGACGAGCATGAAGCGCGGCGAGTGGTGAGCGTCGCGCCGCGCCGCGGCGGGAAGGCAACGCCGCGACGGCACCATCGCGTGCCGTGTCGTGCCGCCGCTCAGCCCAACGGCCGAACCGGGCCGCGCAAGACCGGGACGCGATCACTTGCCGTCGGCATTCGGCGCCAGCTGATTCTCGTAGTGCGCGCGCTTTTCCTGATACATCAGCAGGTCGGCGCGCTGCAGCCCCGCTTCGAGGCGGTCGCCGCGCTGGCAGGTTGCCGCGCCCATCGAAAAACTCAGCGGCGAGCCCGGATAAAACTGGTTGTTCAGCTCCACCAGTTGGCGGATCGCGTCGATCATCGCGGCGCCGCCGCGCTCATCGGTATCCGGCATCAGGATCGCGAATTCGTCGCCGCCGATACGCGCGGCATGGAACGGCGTTTCCATCGCCTTCGCGAGCACTTCGCCGGCGCGCCGCAGTAGCGCGTCGCCGGCCGCGTGGCCGAGTTGATCGTTCACGCGCTTGAGTCCGTTCAGATCGGCCATGATGATCGTGACCGGCCACGGTCCCTTGCGTTCGAGCCGGTTCAGTTCGTCCACGTAGAACGAGCGGTTGCGCAGCTTGGTCAGCACGTCGTGCTTGCCGAGGAATTCGAGATACGCCTCGGCTTTCTTGCGCGCGGTGATGTCGGTGAGCGCGATCAGAACCAGGTCCCAGTTCTCTTCGTGACCGGGCAACACCGAGAATTGCAGATGCACGTGCATCTCGTTGCCATCGAGCGAATAGTTGAGCACCTCGCGTTGCTGGAACAGCTTGTTGTCCCACAGGTCCAGCAACTGTTCGCGGAAATGCGGGCGCATATCGTCGCGGAACACGTCGGGCAGGCGCGCGAGCAGCGTCTTCTTGTCCTTCGCGGCGAACATCCCGAGCGTGTGATGGTTCACGTCGAGCACGTGAATTTCCGCCATGCAGCGCTCGACGAACTCGGGGTGCACGTCGGTGAATACCCGGAAATCGTTGATCCCCGCGGCGCGCGCGCCATCGAGCAGTCGTTTGACCGCGCTGAAATCCTCGACCCACAGCGACACCGGCGAATGCTCGAACAACCCGCGCGCGTATTGTTCCGCGAGCGCGACCTGGTGCCGCGCGCTTTCGAGCTCGGTGATGTCTTCGGTCGACACCAGCACGCGATCCCAGCGCGCTTCGTGGCCGGGCAGCACCGCGCCCTTGAGCAGCACGTCGAGGCGCCGGCCGCCGAGTGTGTAGTTGACCGTATGGCTGGCGAAATTCGATTGCCCGTCCCACAACTGGCACAGCTCCTCCAGATGCGTCTTCAGCATGTCGTCGCGAAAGACCGAAGCGAGATTGTTCGTGAGCGTGTCGAAATCGGCGGCTTCGAACTGCCTGAGGGTTTGGCGATTGACCTTGATCACGCGGATGCTGCGCGCGCATTCGGCCACCCGGCGCAGGTCTTGCGCGAACCACGCGCGCAGATCGGTCACGCCTTCGGCCCGCCACGTGTCGAACAGCGCGCGTACGCCGCTGAAGTCCTCGAGCCACAGCGAAACGGGCGCGAGCTCGAACATCCCGGAGTCATCGTTGATGGGCGGAGGGTCGGTCTTCAGGGTATCCAGCATGAAATTCTCGGGGTCGGAGTTGCGGCTATTTTATGACGGGTCGGTGTCGGCCGAAATGAAAGACTTCTCGCGTGTGGTTTTTTGTGCGGGCATCGCCCGGGCCAACAGCGGCCGTGCGCGGATCTACTTGACGAGGTGCTTTCCACGCATAGCGCACAGGCTTGCTACACTCGATCGCAAGGTGTTCATCCAGATTCTCTTTATTCACGCTATCGGGCACAACGCGTTTATGAAGCCTTCCCTGCTGGTCCTGATCTATCTGAGCGACGAGAGCCGCGCGAGTGTCGATGCGGCTTTCGACGTGATCTATGCGCCCGATCCATCACGGCGCGAAGCCGCGATCGCCACGCATGGCGCCGCGATCCGCGCGGTGCTGACAAATGGCACGACCGGTCTTACCGCTGCCGAGATCGATCGTATGCCGCGGCTCGAACTCGTCAGCGCGGTGGGCGCCGGCTATGAAAATCTCCCGCTCGATCACGCCCGCTCGCGCGGCATCGTGCTCGTCAACGGTGCGGGCACCAACGATCATTGCGTCGCCGATCACGCGTTCGCATTGTTGCTGGCGGTGGTACGCGACGTGCCGCAACTGGACCGCGCGACGCGCGAAGGCGTGTGGCGCGATCACTTGCCGCTGCATCCGCAAGTGTCGAACAAGCGTTTGGGGATCGTCGGGCTGGGCCATATCGGCGCACAGGTGGCGCGGCGCGCGGCCGGCTTCGACATGCAGCTCGGCTATCACAACCGTAAGCCGCGTGACGATGCGCCGCTGCTGCGCTATTTCGATAGCGTCGAAGCGCTTGCAAGCTGGAGCGATTTTCTCGTCGTCGCGACGCCGGGGAGCGCGGGCACCCGGCACCTGATCGATGAAAAGGTGCTGGCGGCGCTCGGACCGCACGGGTTCGTGGTGAATGTGTCGCGCGGCAGTGTGGTCGATACGGCCGCGCTGGCTCATGCGCTTGCGGCCGGAGCGATTGCGGGCGCCGCGCTGGATGTCTACGAAGGCGAGCCGGAACCGCCACGGGCGCTGCTCGAACTGCGCAACGTGGTGTTGACGCCGCACGTCGGCGGCCGCTCGCCGGAGGCGATCACCGCTTCGGTCGACAACTTCCTCGACAACGCGCGCCGGCATTTCGCCGGCGAGCCGGTGCTGACGCCAATCTGAAGCGGTGAAACGGTGAAGATCAACAGATGACGCGCGGCTGGCTGCTCCGCCGTCACTTTTCGCCGTCGCGCAACGCACGTGTGCCGATGTACTCGTGTTCTTCGGTATTGAGCCGCGAAATCCGCAGTTCGACCGCGCTGCGGTGATACGAATATGCAATGCGGCGAATTTCGAGCAGCGGCGCGCCGAGCTCGACGCCGAGCTGCACGCTTTCGAGCTGATTCGCGAGCGCGACGCTCACGCGTTCGTCGGTATCGACCACATTGATGCCGAAGCCGTCCTGATAGAAGTTGTATAGCGTATTCGGCCGGTTGCGCAGCTTACTTTCGGTAAGACCCGGAAAGAGCGCTTCGGGCACGGTGATATGTTCGATTAGCACGGTCTTGCCGTGCAGCGCGAGTCCGTTGACGAACTGCAGCACGCGCGCACCGGTCTCGATGCCGAGCGCGGCGGCCACATCGCGCGACGCGCGCGCTTTCCTGAACTCGATCAGCGTGACGACGGGGTAGGCCTTGTCGCCGTCGCGCCGCACGATCCGGAAGAACCGGAAGAAGTGCCGGTCGCGCTGATGCATCGACACGAACGTGCCGAGGCCCTGATGACGGACCAGAATGTTCTCGGCGCATAGCTCGTCGATCGCCTTGCGCAGCGTGCCGATCGAAACGCCGAAACGCTCCGCCAGGCGCTTTTCCGACGGGATGCATTCGCCGCCCTTCCATTCGCCGGCCGCGAGCGCGGCAAGAATCGCGCTCTTGACCTCCTTGTACCGCGTGCCGCCCAGCGCGGGCGCATTGATCGCGAGCGTGCTCATGAAAACCTCTGCATACGCGAGTCGTACCGCTCGCGATGGTTGAACCTGCCCCGATTCTAAACGACTGCATCATCTAGCACATCTGGATGAATCCCGATCCGTCGGCTCAACGCGACAGCGGCAAGTCCTCTAACCCATATAGATGACCTAGTTGACATCCGGAAAATCGCCGCCTAATATCAGTTCACCGCGGCGCACCTGACTGCGCTGGCCCGGCGGCCCCCATACCGCATTCAAAATCATGAACGGAGACGCGAATGAGCAATCCCACGGCAGACATCAACGACACCGCAGCAGGCGCGTCGGCCGAGCGCAGGACGATCCACATCGTGCTGCACGAGGCGAAAGACACGGTTGGCGTGGCGGTCGTCGAGGGCATCAAGGCGGGCACGCTACTGAACGCATGGATCATGGACGACGACGAGATCGTCACCGTGCCGGCGAAGCAGGACATTCCGATTGGCCACAAGGTTGCCCTGAAGGACATGGCCATCGGCGACACGGTGTTCAAGTACGGCGTCGATATCGGCAAGGTGGTCGCGCCGATCAGGGCCGGCGAGCACGCGCACGTGCACAACATCAAGACGAAGCGCTGGTAACGAAAGGCAAGCGCAACGGTGCGCTTTTGCGTGCGCGTTACGTCCGCTTCGACGTGCGCTTTTCCGTGCCTCCCTTCACGCTTTCAACGGCTTGCGCACGCATCCCCGCTTCGCGGCATCGAGCCGCCCCCTCACTTGCACCAACCCGAACGAGAGAGACACCATGAGCGTGATTGACCTGGATACGACTTTCCGCGGCTATCGTCGCGACAACGGCCGCGTCGGCGTACGCAACCACGTGATCATTCTGCCGGTCGACGACCTGTCCAATGCCGCGGCGCAGGCGGTCGAACACAACATCAAAGGCACGATGGCGCTGCCGCATCCATACGGGCGGCTGCAGTTCGGCGCCGACCTGGATCTGCACTTCCGCACGCTGATCGGCGCGGGCAGCAATCCGAACGTCGCGGCGGTCGTCGTGATCGGTATCGAGGAAGGCTGGACCAAGCGCGTGGTCGATGGCATTGCGAAAACCGGCAAACCGGTGATGGGCTTCGGCATCGAGCTGCACGGCGATCACGATACGATCATGCGTGCATCGAAGGCGGCGAGAGAAATGGTGCAGTACGCGACGTCGCTGGATCGCGAGGAATGCCCGATCTCGGATCTGTGGGTGTCCACCAAGTGCGGCGAGTCGGACACCACATCGGGCTGCGGCGCGAATCCGACCGTCGGCGATGCGTTCGACAAGCTTTATGGGCTCGGCACCACGCTCGTATTCGGTGAGACCTCCGAGTTGACGGGCGGCGAACAGCTCGTCGCCGCGCGCTGCGCGAACGACGGCGTGCGCGAGCGCTTCCAGTTCATGTTCGACCGCTATCAGGACATGATCAACCGCTGGAAAACCGACGACCTCTCCGAGTCGCAGCCGACCAAGGGCAATATCGCGGGCGGCCTGACCACGATCGAGGAAAAGGCACTCGGCAATATTCAGAAGATCGGCAGGAAGTGCATGGTCGACGGCGTGCTCGATAAAGCCGAGGAACCAACGCATTCTGGCCTGTGGTTCATGGATTCGTCGTCAGCGGCGGCGGAGATGGTGACGTTGTGCGCGGCCTCCGGCTTCGTGGTGCATTTCTTCCCGACGGGGCAGGGCAACGTTATCGGCAATCCGATCCTGCCGGTCATCAAGATCTGCGCGAATCCGCGCACGGTACGCACGATGGGCGAGCATATCGACGTCGACGTGACCGGCATTCTGCAGCGCGAGCAGAATCTCGACCAGAGCGGGGACAAGCTGCTGCAATGCATGATGGCGACGATCAACGGCCGTTTTACCGCGGCCGAAGCGCTCGGTCATCGCGAGTTCGTGCTCACGCGTCTGTTCGAAAGCGCCTGACGCAGGCGGCTCGACCGCTCCTGCAAGCCGCGCGGCGCGCGGAGCGGTTCCCACATTCCCGGCGCATGCCGGCACGGAAAAGGGCCGAGACGCCCGCCGTGACCGGCACATCATGCGGGGCAGGGCGCCGGCTCGACATCTGGCAGCAGCGAGTGGAGGAGACACCATCTTGCGCGTGCTCAAACATCTCTACGTGCAGGTCCTGATCGGACTTGCGGCTGGCATTATCGTCGGTCACTTCGCGCCCGCGTTCGGCGTGCAGATGAAGCCGCTTGGCGATACCTTCATCCGCCTCATCAAGATGCTGATCACGCTCGTGATCTTCTGCACGGTCTCCGTGGGCATCGCGCGCATGGAGAGCCTGAAACAGGTCGGCCGCGTCGGCTTCAAGACGCTGCTGTACTTCGAGGTCGTGACGACGATCGCGCTCGTGCTCGGTCTCGTCGTGGCGAACGTGCTGCGTCCGGGCGCGGGATTGAACATCGATCCCGCGTCGCTCGATTCACACGCGGTCACGCATTACGTCGACACCGCGCACACCGCATCGTCGAGTTTCATCGACATGATCGTGCCGAATTCGGTGGTCGGCGCGTTTGCGCGCGGCGATCTGTTGCAGGTGCTGCTGTTCTCGGTGCTGTTCGGCATCGCGCTGTCGATCATGTCGCAGCGCAGCCGGCTGTTGATGCGCGCCATCGAGCAGTTCGGCGACACGTTGATGCGCATCGTCGAAATGATCATGCGGCTCGCGCCGCTCGGCGCGTTCGGCGCGATCGCGTTCACGGTCGGCAAATACGGGATCGGCACGTTGCAGCAGCTCGGCCTGTTGATCCTGTGCTTCTACATCACGAGCATGCTGTTCGTCACGATCGTGCTCGGCGCGGCCGCTCGCTGGGCGGGTGTAGGGCTGTGGCCGCTCCTCAAGTACTTCCGCGAGGAGCTGCTGATCGTGCTCGGCACGTCCACCACGGAATCCGTGCTGCCGCGGCTGATGGAAAAACTCGAACGCATGGGTTGTCCGCGCGCGATCGTCGGGCTCGTGCTGCCCACCGGCTATTCGTTCAACCTCGACGGCGCGGCGATCTATCTGACGATGACCTCGCTCTTTATCGCGCAGGCCACCAATACGCATCTGACGCTGATGCAGCAATTGGGCTTGCTGGCGATCCTGATGCTGACGTCGAAGGGCGGAGCGGGTGTGGCGGGCGCCGCGCTAGTGGCGCTGACGGCGACCCTATCGACGCACAACATCATTCCGGTGGCGGGCATCACGCTGATTCTCGGCGTCGACCGTGTGTTGAACGAGGTCCGCGCGCTCACCAATATGATCGGCAACGTGGTCGCGACCCTGGTGGTCGCGCGCTGGGAGGGCGCGTTCGATGCGCGAGCGGCGCGTGAATTCCTCGCCGCGCCGCGCGAGGTCCAGGACCAGGCGCAGCCCCAGCCGGCCCGCAAACCGCGACCGGCGCAAACGGGTCAGCCTGGTCTCGAAGAGCGTGGCGTGCCGGGCGGGGCGGCACTGATCGAGAAGGCGGCGAAGTGACAATCGACGCCCGCGATCGAACTTGAGGCTTCGCGCCGGTCATGACAAAGTGATGCGTCCGCAACATTACAGCCAGAGGAATGTAGATGGCCCGACTGTTTCCCGGCGCTCTCACCACGCTTGCGATTGATGTGCTACGCCGCGCGCGCGTACTGCCGGCGACCGCCGAATCGACGGCGCGCGCGCTCGTCTATGCGGACGTGCGCGGTTTGTCGTCTCACGGCGTATCGCGTCTGCCGATGTATTGCGCGCAGTTGGGCAATGGCCGCGTCGATCCCGCCGCGCAACCGGTGATCGTCGCGGATCGGGGCGCGACTGTGCTGATCGATGGCGCGGACGGCCTCGCGTTTCCGGCCTGCGATCTCGTAACCGCGACACTTGCCGCGCGGGCGCGCCAATTCGGCAGCGCGGTCGCGGGCATCCGCCGCAGCCATCACTTCGGTGCGGGCGCCGCACATCTGGCCGCGCTTGGCGAAGCGGGGATGGTCGCGCTGGCATTCAGCAATTCGCCGGCCGCGATGCCCGCATGGGGCGGCCGCCGCGCGCTGTTCGGCACGAATCCGGTGGCCGCCGTGTTTGCGCGGCGCAACGGCGCGCCGCTCGTGATCGACCTCGCGTTGTCGCAGATCGCGCGCGGCAAGATCGCAATCGCCGCGCGCGACGGCAAGCCGATTCCGCAAGGCTGGGCGACCACGGCCGATGGCACGCCGACCACCGACGCACGCGCCGCGCTCGACGGCATGATGCTGCCGTTCGGCGGCGCCAAAGGCGCGATGCTTGCGCTGGTCGTCGAGCTGCTGGCCGCCGCGCTGACCGGCGCGAACTTCGGCTACGAAGCGGGTTCGTTCCTCACCGAGCATGGCGAGCGCTCGCGCATCGGCCACTTGTTCTGGGCGATTGATCCGGGCGCGCTCGCCGGTGACGATGCATATCTGTCGCGCGTCGAAGCGTTGATCGAGATGATGCTGATGGACGACGACGTGCGCCTGCCTGGCTCTCGAAGGGAGCAACTGGCACAGGCGGCGCAAACCGACGGCGTCGAGATTCCCGATGCGTTGATCGCGCAACTGGAACGGCTCGTTCGAGCCGGCTCCTGAGCATGCGCCCCCGGCTATAACGAAGCGCACTTGACCAGGCGCGGACAACCGGACGCGCCAACGACGGCAGCGCGCAGCTGAAAGCCGAACGGAAACTATCGGGAACTCAGATAGTTTCTGTCGCAAATCGCGATTTCCCTTGGGGCCCCGACGCGAATACGATGGTCGATATCGTATGGCCAGCGTGTATCGACAGCATGTTGCGCACGCGTCGGCCACCCGCAACAGCGACGGAGATTGCCCATGGAGCATCGCGCCCGCACGCAGAACGAACGGCTCGAGGTCAAGACCACCACCTGCTACATGTGCGCGTGCCGCTGCGGCATCCGCGTGCATCTGCGCGACGGCGAGGTGCGCTACATCGACGGCAATCCCGAGCATCCGCTGAACCAGGGTGTGATCTGTGCGAAGGGTGCGTCGGGCATCATGAAGCAGTACTCGCCCGCGCGTCTCACGCAGCCGCTGATGCGCAAGGCCGGCGCGGAGCGCGGCAGCGCGCAGTTCGAGCCGGTGTCATGGGAGGTCGCATTCGACGTGCTCGAAAAACGTCTTGCGGCGATTCGCGCAACCGATCCGAAGCAGTTTGCGCTGTTCACCGGACGCGATCAGATGCAGGCGCTCACCGGGCTTTTCGCGAAGCAGTTCGGGACCCCCAACTACGCGGCGCATGGCGGCTTTTGCTCCGCGAATATGGCGGCCGGCATGATCTATACGATCGGCGGCTCGTTCTGGGAGTTCGGCGGCCCCGATCTGGACAACGCCAAACTCTTCTTCATGATCGGCACAGCGGAAGATCATCATTCGAATCCGCTGAAAATCGCAATCTCGAAATTCAAGCGCGCGGGCGGGCGCTTTATCGCGATCAATCCGATCCGTACCGGCTATGCGGCGATCGCCGACGAATGGGTGCCGATCAAGCCCGGCACCGATGGCGCGCTTTTCATGGCGTTTCTGTACGAACTGATTGCCGCCGATGCATGGGACCATGAATTCGTACAGCGCTATACGAATGCGGCGGAACTGATCGATCTCGACGAAGACAGCGAAAACTTCGGCCTGTTCGTGCGCGATCCCGATCGGCCCGTCGGTAATCCGCTGTTTCCGCAGAATCATCTGTGGTGGGACCCGCGCACCGCGCGCGCGGTGCCGCATCACGAGCCCGGCGTGACGCCCGCGCTCGACGGCCGCTATACACTCGATAACGGCAAACCGGCCACGCCGTCGTTCGCGTTGCTGCGCGAGCGCGTGGCCGCCTGCACGCCCGAATGGGCGGCGACGATCACCGGCATCGCGGCCGCTACGATTCGACGCCTCGCCGCCGAGATGATCGACACCAGCCGCCGGCATCGTATTACGTTGCCGATCCGCTGGACCGATGCGTGGGGCCAAACGCATGACACGGTCACCGGCAACCCGGTCGCCTTTCATGCGATGCGCGGCCTCGCCGCGCACTCGAACGGCTTCCAGTCGATTCGCGCGCTGGCCGTGCTGATGTCGTTGCTTGGCACGATCGACCGGCCCGGCGGCTTTCGCCACAAGTCGCCGTTTCCGCGGGCGGTGCCGCCGTCGGCGAAACCGCCGAACACGCCCGATGCCGTCAAGCCGAACACGCCGCTGGCGACCGGCCCCCTTGGCTGGCCCGCCGCGCCCGAGGATCTGTTCATCGACGAACACGGCGGGCCGGTGCGCATCGACAAGGCGTTCTCGTGGGAATATCCGCTCGCGGTGCATGGCGTCATGCATAGCGTGATCACCAACGCGTGGCGCGGCGATCCGTATCCGATCGACACGCTGATGATTTTCATGGCCAACATGGCGTGGAATTCGTCGATGAATACGATGAAGGTGCGCGAGATGCTCGCGGACAAGCATCCGAACGGCGAGTACAAAATTCCGTTTCTGGTGGTTTGCGATGCATTCCAGTCGGAGATGACCGCGTTCGCCGATCTGATCCTGCCCGACACGACCTATCTCGAGCGCCACGATGCGATGTCGATGCTCGACCGGCCGATCTCCGAGTTCGACGGTCCGGCCGATTCGGTGCGGGTGCCGGTGGTGCCGCCCACCGGTGAATGCAAGCCGTTTCAGGAAGTGCTGATCGAACTGGCGTCGCGCCTGAAGTTTCCCGCGTTCACGACCGCCGAAGGCGCGCGGCGCTTTCGCGACTATCCGGACTTCATCGTCAATCACACGACGTCACCCACTTCCGGCGTCGGGTTTCTGATCGGCTGGCGCGGCGAGGACGGCGACAAGGCGCTGGTAGGCGAACCGAACCCAAAGCAGTGGGAAAAATACGCGCAAAACAACTGCGTGTTTCATTACCGCTTGCCCGAGACCTTGCAGTACATGCGTAACTGCAATGGACCGTATCTCGACTGGGCGGTCGAAAAAGGCTTCCGCAAATTCAACGAGCCGATCGTGATCCAGCTTTACTCGGACGTGATGCAGAAATTCCGGCTCGCCGCGCAGGGGCGCAGCAGCGGCAGACAGCCGCCCGACCATCTGCGGGCGCGCGTCGAACGGTATTTCGATCCGCTGCCGTTCTGGTATGCGCCGCTCGAAAGCGCGGCCACGGATCTCACGCAATTTCCCCTCGCGGCGGTGACGCAGCGGCCGATGGCGATGTATCACTCGTGGGATTCGCAGAACGCGTGGCTGCGGCAGATTCATGGCGAGAACTATCTGTATGTGAATCCACAAACGGCGGTGGCGAGCGGGATTGACGACGGTGGCTGGATCTACGTCGAATCGCAATGGGGCCGGGTGCGCTGCATGGTGCGCTTCAGCGAGACCGTCGAACCGGGGACGGTATGGACGTGGAATGCGATCGGCAAGGCGGCGGGCGCGTGGAATCTCGGTCCGGACGCGAACGAATCGCAGCGCGGCTTCCTGCTCAATCACCTGATCACCGACGAACTGCCGGGCGGCGACGACGCGCCTGCGCGCTTGTCGAATTCCGATCCGGTGACGGGGCAAGCCGCGTGGTACGACGTGCGGGTGCGCATCTATCCGGCCGAAGCCGATGCACGGCACACGCTGCCGCAATTCGATGCGATGCCCGCATTGCCGGGCGCGGTGGCGCAGCAGGGGATGGTCTCGCGGATCGTGCAGACCTATTTCGCGGGACGCGGCGAATTCGCGGCGCGGCTGCGCGGCACGGCGCGGCGCAAATAGCGCGACGGTAACGGTTGCTGAGACAACGGCAAGGAGCTTTCCGATGACCCAGATGGCGTTGGTGATCGATCTGAACGTATGCGTGGGATGCCAGGCGTGCGTGACGAGTTGCAAGGAATGGAACACGTCGGGCGAATCGGGCAGCCTCGCCGACTTCAACCCCTACGACGCGGACCCGTCCGGCACCTTCTTCAACCGCGTGCAGAGTTTCGAGGCCGGCACTTTCCCCGACACGGAAATGATCCATTTTCCGAAGTCATGTCTGCATTGCGAGGATCCGCCGTGCGTGCCGGTTTGTCCGACCGGGGCGAGCTACAAACGCAAGGAGGACGGCCTCGTGCTGGTCGATTTCGATCGCTGCATCGGCTGCAAGTACTGCGCGTGGGCGTGTCCGTATGGCGCGCGCGAGCTCGACGAAGCGCGCAAGGAGATGACCAAGTGCACGTTGTGCGTCGATCGCATCGATGATCAGCATCTGTCGGAGCGCGATCGCCAGCCGGCTTGTGTGCTTGCGTGTCCGACTTCGGCACGGCTCTTTGGCGATATCCACGATCCCGAATCGGTGGTCTCGCAAGCGATCCGCGAGCGCGGCGGCTATCAGTTGATGCCCGAATGGAACACGCGGCCGGCGAATCATTATTTGCCGCGTGTGCCGACCGCGGCCGCCGGTTGCGGCAGCAGCGCATGTTCGTGCGAATCGACCGGCTCGGTCACCGATGCTTTCGCGGACGACGCGGCGCAATCGTCGGCGTCGCCGGATGCGCGGCTCCAGGCGCAGCTCGAACGCGGTGAATTGCATCTCGCGTCGATCGCCACGCGTGTCTGAGCAACCGGCTCACTGAGCAAGCGAATCACTGAGCCACCGAACAAAGACGGAGCCTCGCAATGAATCCCGCATTTTCCGTAGTGTTCTTGACCACGTTGAGCGGCGCCGCGCAAGGCTTGCTGATCGCGCTCGTCGGCGTGGAAAGCGCGGCGCGGCTCGGCCTCGTCGCGCCACCCACTGCCGCGTTTTATGTGGTGGGCGCCGCGCTCGCGCTGCTGCTCGGCGGCCTGGGCCTGATCGCGTCGTTTTTCCATCTCGGCCATCCGGAACGCGCATGGCGTGCGATCGCGATGTGGCGAACTTCGTGGCTGTCGCGCGAATGTCTGTGTCTGCCCGCGTTTCTTGCGTGCGCGTTCGTCTATGGCGTCGCGCACTGGTTCGGCTCACCGTGGTCGCTCGCGCTCGGCTGGCTCGGTGTGCTGGCGAGCGCCACGCTGTTCGTCTGCACCGCGATGATCTACGCGTGTCTGCGCTTCCTGCAGGAATGGGCGACGCCGCTGACGCTGGTCAACTTCGTGCTGCTCGGCTGCGCGTCGGGCTTCACGCTGGCGACCGCGTTGAGCGCGTGGTTTGTCCCGGCGCTGACGGCCGGGCTGGCGATCTGCGCATGCGTGCTGACGCTTGTCGGCTGCGCGAGCCGTTCCGCATCGCTCGTGCGCAACGCGCGCTTGCGGCCGAAGTCGACTGTGCAGAGTGCGACCGGTATCCGCAATCCGAAGCTCGTCCAGGTGACACGCGGCTTCACCGCCGGCGCGTTCAATCTGCGCGAGTTCTTTCACGGCAAATCGGCGCGGACGTTGCGCGGCGTCAAGTGGGGGTTTCTCGGCGCAGGGTTCGTCGCCCCGGTCGTCTTGATCGCGCTTGGCGCGGGTCTACAGCCGATCGGCGCATCGTTCGCTTTGCTGGCGGCGGCGTGTCTCGTGCAGTATGCGGGGCTTGTCGCCGAGCGCTGGTTTTTCTTCGCGGAAGCGAAGCATCCGCAGAACCTGTATTACGCGCGGGTGGGGTGAGGTGTTCGCCGCACAAGCTGTTTCGCTGGATCGTTGAAGGCCCGGCCCCGGTATTCCTGCTGGGGATAGGCCTATCTGTGCGATGAGTCCAGCGCTGTTCACTCCCGCTTTTTCCAGCGCCTTCAGCAAGCATCGACGGTCGCCGCATAACCGCCGGCTGCTTCCGTCTTCCCCTCCGGCTCGCCGAGATACGGCCGGTCGGGGCGGATCCAGTTGGCCGCAATCGGGCCGAGCACGAGGAACACCATCGACAGGCCGAACACCGGCTGCCATGAGTGCGTGGTGTCGACCAGCCAACCGACCAGCGGCGGGGACACCGACGCCGCGATACCGAGCCCCGTATTCATGATGCTGCTCGACGTTGCCGCATGATTCGGCGCGAGATCCATCGCGACCGCCCACAGCGGCGCGGTCACCAGTTCGGACAGAAACAGCGCGGCGGCAAGCGAGGATGCGGCAACCGTCGACGACACGTGCAGGAACATCGGCACGAAGAAGACGATCGGTGCAAGAAACCCAATCGTGATCAACGTTTGACGCGAGCGGCGGATGTTGCCGGTCTTCCTCAGCATCAGATCGCTCAACGAGCCGCCGAGCGTCGTGCCGACCACACCGCTCAGGAAAATCCCCGAACTGAAGATCGCGGAGTGACGGATGTTCAGGTGATACGCCTGGGCGAAGAACGATGGCATCCAGTTCAGGAAGAACCACAGGACCCACCCGTGGCAGAAGCTCACGACGGTGGCGGGCCACAGCGCCTGCAACAACGGCCGCCAGCGCATCGGTATGCGGGCCTTGCCAACCGAGACGGGCAGACGGGCGATTTCTTCAGGCGTGATGCGCGGATGATCGGTCGGATTGTCCCGGTAGTACCAGAGCCACAAGCCGACCCACGCGAGACTCGCGGCGCCGAGCACGACAAATGCGATGTGCCATGAAAATGCCGCAATCAGGCCGGCGACGAGCAGCGGTGTCGATGCGTTGCCGAGTCTTGCGCACGCATGCGTGATGCCTTGCGAAAAGCCGCGCCGCTCCGGCTGCATCCACGCGGTCAGCGCGCGCGCCGAGGCGGGCACGATCGGGCTTTCACCGAGTCCGACGACGAAACGCGCGAGCAACAGCGTCGTGAGCCCGCCGGCAAAGCCGGTCAACAGCGTGCCCACGCCCCACAGCACGCCGCATAGCGCGAGCATCTTGCGGGCGCCGAGACGATCGCCGATGAAGCCACCGGGGATCATCGCAACAGCGTAGGTGAGCGCAAACGCGGAAAACACCAGCCCTAGCTGCGAATTGTTCAGGTTCAGATCGTGGCGGATCGCAAGCGCCGCGGTGGAAATATTCGTCCGGTCCACGTACATCAGGAACGACATGATGCACAGGATGACCAGTACGCCTGTCGTCGCGGAAAAACGGCTCTGACCGCGGGTCGATACCATTGTGTCTCCTCCAGGCGACGACGCGACGGCGGGGGCCGTTGCATCCGATGTCGCGGCGCTGCCAGTGCGAACAAGATCGCGCCGGCGCGGCCTTATGTCGAACAGCTCGCTATCGATGAGTATGGGGCGAGCTGATGCGTATTACTCGAGCACTTCTCCGTGCACGCCAGCGGAGAGCGTTTCTTTTTCCCAGCGCTGCATCGGCACGACTTCCGCAACCGGGCCGTTCGGCGAACGGAATTTGACCGGCAGATGACCCGGTGCCGTCAGAATTTCACCGCCGTTTTCCTTGATCTGCGCAATGAACGCGTCGAGATCTTCCACTTCCATGCCGATGTGATGAATGCAGGGGGCGGGGCCGGCGAAATCGGCCTCGTCCGCATTGGACGACTCGTAGTGAATCAGCGTCAGGTCCATGTAACCGTCGGTCAGGTGATGCGAAATGTGATCGCCGTTCTTGCCTTTGCGACGCACGGTGTTCACGTGCTTGTAGCCAAACACGTTTTCATAGAACGCGCGTTCTTTCTCGACGTCTTCAACCTTGAATGCAATGTGCTTGATGAAATTCGGCATGGGTCATGTCCTCGGACGTTAGTGCGCGTGATTGCGCAATGGAACTCAGTCTAGGGCCGTGCCTGATCATCGTCAATCGAATCATTCGAATGATTCGATTGGCTGATAGCTTAGGGTTGGTACGCATCGCGGCGGGTTATGCAGCCGGTTGTCGATGCCGCGCGCGTCGCGGTAACGTACGCATATCGATCCTGTATCCTTCGGGCAATTTCCTTTCTTTCTGACACCGAGAACAATGCCAGGACTTCGTATGCCGGGAGAACAGCCGCTCTATGAGATCGTCCGTGCCGGTATTCTCGAGCGCCTTCGTACCGGCCATTGGTCCGCGGGCGACAAGATTCCGACCGAGCCGCAACTGGCCGAGGAGTTCGGCGTCGGCATCGGCACGATTCGCCGCGCTGTCGAAGAACTCGTGGCCGAGCGTCTACTGATTCGCCGCGCGGGGCGCGGCACGATCGTCGCGAAGTTCGCGGATGAACATGCGTTCGACCACTACTTCAGCTTTGTCGATCGCAACGGCGAATTTTTGAAGGTGACCGCGCGCCTGCTGCGGTTCGGCAAGGAACGCGCGAGTCCCGCGCTGGCCTCGGCGCTCAGGCTCGCGCGCGGCGCGCGCCTCGCGACCGCCGACAATCTGCGGCTCTATGGCGACGTTCCGGTGATGCTCGATCGTTTGTGGTTTCCGCTCGATGTGTTCGCCGGCCTCGATGCGGAGATGTTCAACGCACGGCGCGGTTCGATCTACGGTTTCTACCAGGAGCACTTCGGGATTTCCGTCGTGCGGGTGGTGGAAGATCTGGGTGGCGCGGTCGCCGATGAAGAGGTGGCGGCCGCACTCGAGATCGAAACCGGGGCGCCGGTCCTGCGTATCGAGCGCACCGCTTATACGTTCAAGGATCAGCCCGTCGAATTTCGCGTGCGCTTCGTCGATACCAGCCGCTGTTCGTACCGGAACGTGCTCGGCTTGCAGGACTGATCGGCGCGGCGCACGCTTCGATCCGTCTTATTGACGTAATTGCGTGAGCGCGCCGAGGGCCGGCTCGCCGAACACGGTTTCGCACCAGCTGCGCGCCTGCTCGGCGAGCGCGGCGTTCCAGCCGCCGTGCAGCGCGTTGTCGGTGAACTTGGCTGCGAGTTCGGCATGGGACAGCGGCTCGCGCGCTCCACCGCGCATATGCGGCTGACGCACTTCCTCGACTGTGCCGTCATTTAGCGTGGCGCGCAGATGGCCGGTGAAATTGGCCGGGTACTCGTTGTCCGGATCGATCACGTAGCGGATCTTGCCGGCCAGCGCGAGCACCGCCGGGTCGTGGATGCGCGCTTCGGTGAACTGGCCGAAGCCGGCCTTGCGATCGAAGAAACCGACGGCCATGCAGAACGGCGTGCTGAATTTGGCCGCATACGCGGTGGGCGGCCGATGTTTGACGGCCAGCTCTTCCCACAGACGATGCACGGTGCCTTCGCCGACTTCACACACGATGTCGCGGATCTGTTCGGCCTGTACGCCACGCTCGGCGAGCGCGATCGCGCAATCGATAAACGGTTGGGTCATCGTGCCGCACGCATACGGCTTGAACGCGATCGTCTCCATGATCCACGCGGTGCCGAGCGTATCGAGCACCGGCGCAAAATCAGGCGGGCGCGACGGCGCAAATGCCTTGAAGAAACCATGCTTGCCTTCGAGGACGGTGCGCGGGCCGTCAAAGCCGCCGCGCGCCATCAACGCCGCGCGAATGCCGGACTGCGCGGACCAGCCGGCGTGCATCCGTTTCGTCGAGGTGCCTTCGGCCAGATACTCGATGATCCCTGCCGCCATGCTGCCCGCGATGCCGAGCGCCGACGTAGCCTGCTGCGCGTTCAGCCGCAGCGCGGCCGCGACGCCGCCGGCTGCCGCGAGCGCGCCGATCACGGCGGTCGGATGGAAGCCGGCGCTGTGAATCGCGCGCGGCGCGACGAGGCTGAGCCGGCACATCAGTTCGGTGCCGACCGTGATCCCACGCAGCAGCGCAGCGCCACCGAGACCCTCGCGTTCACACGCGGCGAGCACCGCGGGCACGACGACCGCGCCCGAGTGCACCGGGCCGCCCTCGAACGTGTCGTCGTAATCTTCGCCGTGCGCGGCGGTGCCGTTGATGAGCGCGGCGTCGAACGCGCTGAAGCTGCCCGCGTGACCGAGCGCCGTGCAGGCGCCGCCTGCATCGGTGGCGTGCAGCGTCGCGCGGATATAGCTTTCCGAGCGGCCGGCGATGCACAAGCCGGTCACATCGAGCAGCAGCAGACGGGCAATGTCGACGGTCCTGTCAGGCAACGCCGACGTGTTGGTATCGGTAATCCAGGCGCCGAGCTTCTCAGCAACGATTCCGTATCCTTCGGGTTTTGCAACGCTCATACGAGGTGACCACTCCGAGTCGGTGATGAAATGAGGACGCCGTCGTACCGCGCATGCCAAGCCCGGGCTGGCTAGTGCGGATCGTCGGCGAGGGTAGATCGGGTTCTTTTGCGGGCGGCGGAGCCGGCTGCCAGTCCGGGCTCATCGGCGGCATGTGCGCTGATCGCGCGCTGGAAGCCTGCCTGCACATGCTGACGCATGGCGAGCGCAACCGCTTCGGGGTCGCGGCGCGCGAGCGCGGCCAGGATAGCCCGATGTTCGTTGTGCGATGCCTGGGAGCTGCCGGCAATCGAAAAGCCGCGCCGCCGCAGCAGGTGCATGCGGTTCACCACCTGCCGGTAGAACTGCAACATCGTCGCGTTGCCCGACAATTCGACCAGCCGGTCGTGGAACGCAATATTCAGCGTGAAGTAATTGTTCAGCTCGCCGTGGATCGAACTGGCTTCGAGCTGATCGAGCATCGCGTGCAGTTCCTGCAACTGCGCGTCGGTGATCTTCGACGCGAGGCGGCGGCCAGCCATCTCGTCGAGTCCCGCGCGCACCTCGTACAGTTCGGCGGTCTCGGCGTCGGAAATCTCGCGGATATAGACGCCGCGATTCTTTTCCAGCACGACGAGACCCGCTTCCTCGAGCGCGCGAAATGCCTCACGCACCGGACTCCGGCTGATCTGCAGATGCTCGGCGAGGTCCATTTCATTGAGCTTGGCGCCTGCCTCGAACTCGCCAGTTCTGATGCGCCGGAGAATTTCCTCCTGAACGAGGCCGGATAGCGTGACGGAACGAAGCAGTTCAAGCGAAGTAGGAGCGCGGGCCATAAACAGACGTATGTGTTGAAAATCAGCAGTCTACTACGCGGCGGTGCTTTGAAGATTGTCGACAAAATACTGTGGCTGTAGTCAACGCGCAATGCGGGTTTGCGTTTATTTGCGTATTGTCGACAATATGTAGAATCGCAGTGGTGCTTTAGCTGGCGCCTTTCACTCTTTCTCAATTGCCTACGATCCGATGACCCAAGCCGACCGCGTCACCCAAACCCTCGCCCGTTATCTCGTCCACGCGCGTGCCGAGAGCCTGCCGCAAGCCGTTCGCGACCATGCGGTGCGCACCTTCGTCAACTGGATGGGATGTGCGGTCGGCGCATCGCAGCACGAGGCGGTCGAGATCGCGATTGCGGCGCTCGCGCCGTTTGGCGGCCCGCAACAGGCGACGGTGCTCGGCCGCGCGCAGAAAGTCGACGTACTGAACGCCGCGCTCTTCAACGGCATCAGCTCGCATGTCTTCGATTTCGACGACACGCACCTAAAGACAGTGATTCACCCTGCGGGCCCGGTCGCTTCGGCGATTCTCGCGCTCGCCGAATATCGACCGGTCAGCGGCAAGGAGTTTATCCATGCGCTCGCGCTCGGCATCGAAAGCGAATGCCGGATCGGCAATGCGGTCTATCCGGATCACTACGACATCGGCTGGCACATCACCGGGACGGCGGGCGTGTTCGGCGCGGCCGCCGCGGCGGGCAAGCTGCTCGGTCTCGACGAACAACAGATGATCTGGGCGCTCGGTCTGGCGGCCACGCAGCCGGTCGGCCTGCGCGAGATGTTCGGCACGATGACCAAGAGCTTCCATCCGGGGCGCGCCGCGCAGAACGGTCTGCTGTCGGCGTTGCTGGCGGCGCGCGGCTATACGAGCTCCGAGCAGGGCATCGAGGCCAAACGCGGCTGGGCGAACGTGACCAGCACGCATCGCAACTACGCTGAAATCACCGAAGGGCTCGGCGAGCGTCATGAAAGCCTGCTGAATTCGTACAAGCCGTTTGCGTGCGGCATCGTGATTCATCCCGCGATCGACGGCTGCATCCAGCTGCGCAATGAACACGCGCTGAAGGCGGACGCGATCGAGTCGGTGCTGCTGAAGGTTCACCCGCTGGTGCTCGAACTGACCGGCAAGCGTACGCCGCAAACCGGACTCGACGGTAAATTCAGCGTCTATCACTCAGCGGCGGTCGCGATCATCGACGGACGCGCAGGCGAGCACCAGTACAGCAACGCAGCCGTGCACGACGCCGCGACCGTGCGGCTGCGCGACAAGGTGAACGCCGAGATCGATCCGGCGATGCCCGCCGACGCAGTGCACATCACGATCACGCTGACCAACGGCGAGCGCCTCGAAAAGCACGTCGCGCACGCAATCGGCAGCATCGAGCGGCCGATGACCAACGACGATCTGGCCGCCAAGTTCATCGATCTGGTCGAACCGATTCTAGGCGGCGCGCGCGCCGCAACGCTGCTCGACGCGGGATGGCGGACAGAGTCGCTGCAGAACGTTGCGACGCTGGCGGAGCTGGCTCGCCCGGCCGATAACGCGGCATAAGCACGACTGGCAGCAGCGGTGAGGCGCGCGCAGGGCGAGCCGCGCGCGTCACCGTGAGCAGAGCGGGCGACCCCGGGCCGGCGATCCGCCGCCACAGGCTGCCGCTCAGCTTGTCCAGATAGCGCAGATAAGGCTAGCCGCGGTATCGATCCATGCGGCCGAGGGTGGACTCAGGAGCAGTCATGTCGAGTACCGCTGGTGTGGTAAGCGCAGCAGCGCGCCCGTCTCGCGTTTTTATTGCGACATGGGCGGGCTGGATGCTGGACGGCTTTGACAACGCGATCTACATCTACGTGATCGTGCCCGCGCTGACCGAGCTGCTGCCGAAAAGCGGCTTCCCGGCCGATCACGCGCATATCGCGCGGATCGGCGGTCTGATGTTCAGCCTCTTCATGCTGGGCTGGGCATGTTCGATGTTCTGGGGCTGGTGCGCGGACCGCTTCGGCCGCGTACCGACGATGTGCGCGACGATTCTGATCTACTCGATCTTCACAGGCGCTTGCGGACTCGCGCCCGGCATCCTGTCGTTTGCGATTTTCCGTTTCCTCACCGGATTCGGCATTGGCGGTGAATGGGCCGCCGGCGCACCGCTGCTGCAGGAGTCCGTCCCCGAGCATTTGCGTGAGCGTCTCTCCGGGTGGCTGCACACGGGCACGCCGATCGGCTTTCTGCTCGCCTCCGTGGCCGCGCTGGTCGTCCTGCCGCTGGCCGGCTGGCGCGTGCTGTTTTTGATCGGCAGCGCTCCCGCGTTGCTGACGATCTGGCTTCGGCTCGGTGTGCCCGAGTCGCGCCGGTGGCAGGAACAGAAGCGCATCCGGGGATCGCGCGCGCGCGTGCGTGACCTGTTCGCACGCGGCCAGGCGAGGACGACATGGTCGGCCGCGCTGATGATGACGTGCCTGATTTTCGGGCTCTGGTCATCGACGTTCTGGATTCCGACGCTCGTCAATACCTGGCAGCGCACGGGCGGCGCATCGGCGGCCCATGCGCAATATCTCGGCTCGCTAAGCGGACTGATCCTGAGCCTCGGCACCTTGGCCGGATGCGTGCTGATGCCGTGGATCGTGCGCTGGATTCCGCGCCGCAAGTCTGTGGCCGCCGTATTTTTCTCCGGCGCGCTGATCTGCAATATCACCGCGTACCTCGGCGTCGTGGTGCTGCTCAAAAGCCTGCCTCTATTTCTGCTCACGCTGCCGCTATTGGGCTTTTTCACGAGCGGCGTGTTTTCGCTTTTCACGATCTGGCTGCCTGAAATGTTTCCGACGCTCCAGCGCGCGCTCGGCTCCGGCTTCGCGTTCAGCTTTGGCCGCGTGCTCGGTGCGGCGGGGCCGTCGATCGTCGGCGCGCTCGCGGCCGCGTTCGGCTCCTATCCGCTTGCCATCGGCGCGGTTTCGTTGATCTATCTGGCGGGTCTGCTATGCGTGCGCTGGGCGCCGGAAACCGCGAATCGGGCACTGCAGGCATAACCATACGTTTTGCGGACAAATTCGCCGCGTGCTGTGCGCCTGTCGCGCCAGCGCATCGGCGCCAATCGAAGCAAGGAGACAACCATGCAGCAACGTAACCGGCAGAGCACTCCCCGATGAAGTCGATAGCAGACACGTTCCGGGGGACAACCGGCAGGGTTTTTCTGCTGATCTGCGCGATGTATTTCATCGAGTACATCGACCGGGTCAATCTTTCGATCGCGGCGCCGCTGCTGAAGTCGGAGATGCATCTTTCGAATACGCAGCTTGGCCTCGCACTGTCGGCGTTCGGCTATTGCTACGCGATCTTTCAGGTGATCAACGGTTATCTGGGTGACCGGATCGGGCCGCGCCGGATGCTGGCGATCTCGGGCATCCTATGGGCGCTCGGCACGCTGACGACCGGCGTGACCGGCGGGCTGCTGACGCTGGTGATGTCGCGTGCGCTCGTCGGGCTCGGCGAAGCCGGCACGATTCCGAACGCGACCCGGGCGATGACCAACTGGGTGCCGGTCGCGAAGCGCGGTTTCGCGCAGGGCTTCACGCATTCGTCGGCGCGCGCGGCCGCCGCCATCACGCCCCCGCTGATCGTGCTGATGATTCCGCTGCTCGGCTGGCGCGGCGCGTTTATCGCGCTCGGTTGCGCGAGCGCGATCTGGGTGGCTGTCTGGCTGCTGTATTTCCGCGACGATCCACGCAGGCATCCTTCGATTACCGCTGCTGAGATCGATGCGCTACCCGCATATGCCGGGCCGAGCCATCGCACGGCGGTGCCATGGTCGCCGCTGATCCGGCGCATTCTGCCGGTCACGCTGGTGTTCTTCTGTCACGCGTGGACGCTGTGGCTGTATCTGAGCTGGCTACCGAGCTTCTTTGTCGGCGTGTATGGGATCGATCTGAAGAGCACGGCGCTGTTCACGTCGGGCGTGTTTCTCGCGGGCGTGCTCGGCGACACGGCCGGCGGCCTGTTGACCGACGCACTCTACCGGCGCACCGGCAATCTGAATACCGCGCGCCGCAACGTGATCATCATGGGCTTCGGCGGCTCGCTGCTGTTTCTCGCCTGCGTGCTATTCGTGCGCGACCGCACCACGATCGCGTTGTGTCTGGCCGCCGCCCTTTTTTGCCTCGAATCGACAGAAGGCCCGATCTGGGCGGTGCCGATGGACGTCGCACCCGCCTATGCGGGTGTGGCGAGCGGCTTCATCAGCACGGCGGCGGGCATCGCGGCGGTCGTTTCGCCGATCGCGTTCGGCGTGGTCACCGACATGACGGGCAGCTATCGCGTGCCGTTCGTGATGTCGATCGCGCTGCTGCTAGTCGGGATTGTGCTGTCGTTCTGGATTCGTCCTGACCGGCCGCTGCAAGGCAATACGAAATCGAATCTATCAACGAACTCAGTCGAGGTGCATTCATGAACGCGGAAGTCAGCGGGGTCGCTGTCGTCACCGGGGCAGCCCGCAATATCGGTCGCGAAATAGCGTTGCAACTGGCGGCGGCGGGCCATGCGGTGATCGTCAATGCGCGCAGTTCGGCCGCCGAGGCGGACGAGGTCGTTCGTGCAATCGAAGCGGCGGGTGGCCGCGCGGCCGCGCATCTGGCCGACGTCAGTGAACCGGCCGGTGCGCAAAGTCTGATGGACGCCGCGATTCACCATTTCGGGCGCATCGACATTCTCGTCAACAACGCCGCCGTGCGTCGCGAAGTACCGTTCGCGGAACTCGATTTCGCCCGCTGGCGCGAGGTGATGTCGGTGATTCTCGACGGCGCCTATCTTTGCGCACACGCGGCATTGCCGTATCTGCGGCAATCGAAGGCCGGCGCGATCGTCAATATCGGCGGGATGTCGGCTCATGCGGGTTCGGCGGGACGCGCACATGTGATCGCCGCGAAAGCGGGGCTCGTCGGCTTGACGCGCGCGCTCGCGCACGATCTCGGCCCGGACGGCATCACGGTCAATTGCGTCGTACCCGGTTTGATCGCGACGGTGCGCGGCGGCGCGGCCGGGCATGCGACACCCGCCCATCATGCTGAACGCACCACTTTGCTCGGAAGACGCGGCCAGCCCGATGAAGTTGCGAGCCTCGTGCAATTTCTATGTGGTCCGACGGCGCGCTATCTGACCGGGCAGGCCATTCACGCTAATGGCGGTGCTTTTCTGGGCTAGCCGATGCGCCAGCGGTAGCCGGACGATGTCCCCGGCGCTGTCAACCGCATGAAGCTCGACCCGGATGCAGCGGAGCGAATACGAGCGGTTAATAGGAGGACTTCATATGCGGACATGAAAGAAGAAACATCGGTAGTTCCATTCCTGACATTTGATAAATGAATAAAGAGAACTGGTGGAGATGAGGAATGAGGAGGTTTTTCGTTGCAGTTTCAATCCTGGGAGCAGTCGCCGGAACGGCTCATGCACAAAGCTCAGTGACGCTGTACGGTCTTCTTGACGAAGGCCTGCTGTTCAATACGAACGCCAAAACATCGTGAATGGCAAGAACGTCGGCGGCCGGCAATTTTCGGTCGATTCCAACACGGGCACGCTCGGCAGCCGCTGGGGCATCAGGGTCATCGAGGATCTGGGCGGCGGCATGAACGCGGTCGCGGTGCTGGAGTCCGGTATCAACGTCAGTACCGGGCAGTTCGGCCAGGGCGGTACCGAATTCGGCCGGCAGGCGTATGTGGGGATCGGTAGCAACCGCTACGGTCCGGTCATGTTGGGCCGCCAGTACGACAGCATCAACGATTATGTCGGCCGGTACGGTTTCGCCGCTGCGTTCGGCGGGTCCACGACCGAGCATCCGGGCGACATCGACAACGTGAACCACACATATCGCCTCAATAACACGATCAAATATACGAGTGCGAACTTGAGCGGGCTGACATTCGGCGGCACCGCAAGCCTCGGCGGCGTCGCAGGCAACGTTTCGCAATCGAGCGGCTACACGTTCGGCGGCAACTACGCACGCGGTCCGCTCGGCATTGCGGTTGCGTACGTCTTTTTCAAGGATCCGGCCGCGCTGGGATCGATCCTGAACAGCAATGCAAGTGCATCGACATTCGGCTCGCTGAATTCCGGCTATCTGGGCGCGAAGCCGGCGAACTCGTTGCAGATCATCACGACGGGGGGCTCGTACCAGATCGGCAGCGCGTTGATCGGCGCGGTGTATTCGAACACGAAGTACATGAATATCGGCGCGTTCAACGGTGCGAGCGCAACCTTCAACAGTTTCGAGTTGAACGCGATGTATCGCGTGACGCCGGTATTCGCGATCGCGGGCGAATACAACTACACGAAGGGCAATGCGGTGAAGGGCGACATCGGCGACCAGACCTACAACCAGTACTCGCTGCTATTCGACTATACGTTGTCCAAGCGAACCGATCTGTTGCTGCTCGGCACATTCCAGAGTGCTAGCGGCATCAGCTCGACGGGCGCCGCGGCGGTCGCCAATATCGGCAACCTGGGCGACTCGTCGAACGACCATCAGGCGGTGGTGCGCGCCGAGATGCGCCACAAGTTCTAGGCGGACTTCGTTGCTTGCAGGAAGGCGAAGACACTGGCCGGTGTCTTCGCCCGTTACCACTACCCGCAGGCGCCGACCTCGCCACACGCGGTGCAAAAATCGCAGCCGTCCTTGCGAATCACCGCATTCGCGCCGCACGAACCGCATTTTCGTCCAAGCATCGTATGCAGCCCTTGCAGGGTGTCGGGCTGCATCAACGTGTCCGCGTTGACCTCGGGATTCGAACGGATGCCAAAATCGGCCGATAACGCCGTCTCCGTTTTCATCTGCCCGCGCGGCAGACGCGCAAGCATCCGCGACGCCACCTGATTGCCTTCGGCATCGAGAAAACCGCGCCGATAGAGGATCTGCTGGATCGCGAACGCGAGCGCCGCGACTTCCGAATCGTGCCAGCGCGGCGCGCGATGACCGTCGAGCCGCTGGACTTCGCCGAGCCGCACCTGGCCGCGATCCCACGAGACCTTGCGCATGTCCTGCAGATTGCGCGCGACGAAGCCGCCGCGCGCGGCCAGCGACAGCGAGCGCATCGTCGCGGTGATCCACTGTTGCGATTCGTCGCGCTGACCGGTGGGGATGAAGAACTCGATGGGTCGCTCGATCGTCACGTCTTCGCCGCCCAGACGTCCGGTCACCTCGATGAACGACACCGCGACGTACAGCGATTTCTTGCCAGCCTGGGTCAAATACTCGACCTTCTCGATGATCGCCGGCAGTTCGCCTCTCGGCCGATGATCGATGGCGATACGCAGCGGGTCCTGATCCGCGTCGGCGAGGGTGTCGTCGGCCTGCGCCGGCGTGACGCTCAGCACCGCGCCGAGCGTGTCGTTCGGCCGATAGGTGGCGAGACCCTTGAGCCCGGCTTTCCACGCATCGAAATAGAGGCTTTCGAACGCGTCGAACGGATAGTCGGCGGGTACGTTGACGGTCTTCGAGATCGATGTGTCGACGTACGGCTGCACGGCCGCCATCATGTCGAGATGATCGCGCGCCGACATCTGCAGCGCGCTGACGAAATAGTCCGGCAGCCGGTTCACGTCGCCGCCCATCTCGCGATAGAGCCGGTATGCGTAGTCCTCGACGTCGAACGATTCGCGGCCGCCGTCGGCCATCACCTTCATACGCTTGTAGGTCCACGAGAACGCCGGCTCGATGCCGTTCGACGCGTTGTCCGCGAAAGCGAGGCTGACCGTGCCGGTCGGCGCGATCGACAGCAGATGGCTATTGCGGATGCCGTCGCGGCGGATCGCCTGCTGGATGTCGTCGGGCAGCCGCGACGCGAAAGTGCCGGCTTCCAGATAGCGCGCGGCGTCGAATAGCCCGAACGCGCCGCGCTCCTTCGCGAGTTCGACCGACGCGCGATATGCCTCGTCGCGCATCAGCCGCGCGATGCGCACCGCGAAGTCGCGGCCTTCGGGCGAGTTGTAGCGCAGACCGAGCATCACGAGCGTGTCGCCGAGACCGGTGAAGCCGACGCCGATGCGCCGCTTCGCGCGCGACTCGTCGTGCTGCTGCGGCAGCGGCCATAGCGTGACGTCGAGCACGTCGTCGAGAAAACGCACCTGGATGCGCGTGCGCTGCGCGAGCGCGTCCCAGTCGAACGACGGCTTGCGGCCCTGCAACTGCGCGAACGGGTCGATCACGAAGCGCGTCAGATTCAGCGGGCCGAGATTGCAGCAGCCGTATGCGGGCAGCGGCTGCTCGCCGCATGGATTGGTTGCGCGGATCGTTTCGACCGCGCGCAGATTGTTGTCCTCGTTCATCCGCGAGATGAAGACGATGCCGGGCTCGGCGATGTCGTACGTCGAGCGCATGATGCGCTCCCAGATCGCGCGCGCCGGATGCTCGCTATACACCCACAGGCCGTCTTCGCGTTGCTGAACGTCGCCGGCCGCGCGCAGCGCGGGCGACGGCTCGGCGCGATGCACCAGTTGCCACGGTGCGTCTTCGTCGACCGCGCGCATGAATGCGTCGGTGACGCCGACCGATACGTTGAAGTTGTTCCAGCGGCCCCTCGAATGCTTGGCCTCGATGAATTCCAGCAGGTCGGGATGGTCGCAGTCGAGCACGGCCATCTGCGCGCCGCGCCGCGAGCCGGCGCTTTCGACGGTGCGGCACGATGCGTCGAACACGTCCATATAGCTGCACGGCCCCGACGCCGACGAACTCGTCGTGTGAACCCGCGCGCCTTTCGGCCGGATCGCCGAGAAGTTGTAGCCGACGCCGCCGCCGCGGCGCATCGTTTCGGCCGCCTGCAACAGCGCGACGTAGATGCCCGGCAGTCCCTGCTCATCGACGCCCTGAATGGAGTCGCCGACCGGCTGCACGAAACAGTTGATCAGCGTCGCGGCGATGCCGCTGCCTGCCGCGCTCATGATGCGGCCCGCGCCGAGCGCGCCGTGCCGCAGATTGTCGACGAACAGCGCCTCGGCTGATGCGCGCAACTCCGGCGGCTCCGCTTCGGCGACGCCGCGCGCGACGCGCCGGAACACATCGTCGGCCGATTGCTCATCGCCCTTCGCGTATTTCTCAAGCAGCACGTCGAGCGAGAACTGCTGCGGTGCGATCAGCGCGGCGGGCGCAGCGGAGGCACGGGACGAAGCGGGGGAAGCGTCGAAAGCGGAGGAGGGGGAAGCTGCGCGGGGTTGCGGCGTGTCTTCTGCCATGATGGGCCCTCAAGCAGCGCCACGGCGGGCGCGGCGCGGTGGATGGGCGCGGCGCTCCAATGCCGGACGGCACGCCGGGAAGCGGGCCGGCGCTCGAGCGGGCGCAACGGGTCCACCTTAGCGCACGAGGCGAAGGGCGGCAACCGGGGAGCGTGGACGGGGGGCGGCCGGCCGCGCGGCACGCCGGGCGATGCCGGCCAGCGGCATGCCGGCGCGACGGGCGCGCGGGCGGTCAGCAGTCAGTGCGCGGTCGCGGCGGATCCAGGCGGGAGCAGAAGCGGGGATCAGAAGGGAATCCAAGCGGGATCCAAGCGGGATCACAAGCGCAAATCGCGATCGACAACGACGGACCGCAACACACAGCCATCGCGCACACCGACAATTGCGGGAGGGCGGGAGTGGCGCGTGCGTCAAGCGGCTTCGAGAAGCGGTTCGAGGATTTCCGCGCAGATCATCGCGGACGCATTCGACGGCGCCGGGCGTTCCGCCGGCTTGAATACCGCGTCGCCGCGGCGGATCTTGCGGCGCGACACCGCGCAGGTTCCCGACGTATGCGCGGAGCGGCGGCGCCAACGCTGCTCGCCATAGTGACAGCGGCCGGGCTCGACCCAGCGGATTACCAGCGTCGTGTCGGAGCGCTCCAGAATTTCGATGCGTACGCCATTGGTACCGTCGAGTGGGATCGACTCAAGGGTCATCATCATCGGCTCCGTATTGTGAACAGCCGAATTTAGTACCGCGCGCGATGAATAGCCATTGTGCCGGCGTTGAAACAGTGTTCTGCAAACAGCAATAATGCCTCGGCGCACCCGCACTTGACGGAAATGGCGACCGATGGACGCTTTTTATGTGATCTTTTAATAAGGGCTGTTTTTGCAACGCTGTGTTGTCCGCGCTGACACGACGGGCGCGCGCTGCGAAGGGCGCGGGCGCTTCCTTTAAGATGTGTCCAAGGCGAGCCGAATCGCCAGTGTAGCGGGTTAGATTTTTTCAGGTCGGCTCGCGCACACCTTCACGAAGAATCAAGGGTTTATATGATTTCACGCCCTCCGTCTGTTCCTCCCGCCAGTCCCGCAACGCCGCCCGCCGCCGCCGCAGAGGCTGTGGCCAAACAGAAAGCCGCGTCGATCGCACTTTATATCGGGCTCGTGCTGCTCGCGCTGTGGGTGGTGCGCGATTTCATCGTGGTGGCCGCGTGGTCGGGCGTCGCGGCGATCGCGCTGTGGCCGCTCTTGCATAAGGTGGCGCGCAGTCGCTGGTTTAGCGGGCGCCCGACCCTGCTCGCCGCGGTATTCACGCTGTTGATCGCGTTGCTGGTGTTGCTGCCGCTCGGCTTGGGCATCGCGCAGGCTCTGCACGAGGCGCACGAACTCAACGACTGGTTCCGGAGCGTGCAGCAAAACGGCATTGCGATGCCGGGCTTTCTGGAGCGTCTGCCGTTTGGCGGGCAGCAGATCAGCGCATGGTGGCAGGCCAATCTCGCGCAGCCGCTGCGCGACTCGGCCGCGATGAAGGGACTGCACGGCGGCACCGTGATGACGCTCGGCCGTCGTTTCGGCGCGCGCGCCGCGCATGCGGCGATGGTGTTCGCGTTCATGCTGATCACGTTGTTCGTGATTTTTCAGGCGGGGCCGCGTCTATCAGGCGCGTTGCTGCGGGCCGCGCGGCGCGGCTTTGGCGACAACGGCGCCGAGCTGGTGCAGCGCATGGCGATTGCGGTACGCGGCACGGTGTCGGGCCTGATCGTGGTCGGCGCCGGCGAGGGCGCGCTGCTCGGCATCGCCTATTTCGCGACTGGGATGCCGCATGCGGCGCTGCTCGGCCTCGTCACGGCGATCGCCGCGATGCTGCCGTTCTGCGCGCCGATCGTGTTCTGTCTCGCCGCGCTGTGGCTGCTCACGCAGGGTTCGTTGGCTGCGGCGGTCGGGCTGGCGGTGTTCGGCGCTGTCGTCGTGTTTATCGCCGAGCACTTCGTGCGGCCGGTGTTGATCGGCAACTCCACGCGCCTGCCGTTCCTGCTGGTGCTGTTCGGCATCCTCGGCGGCGCGGAGACGTTCGGGTTGATCGGCATTTTCATCGGTCCGGCGCTGATGACCGTGCTGATGGTGCTGTGGACCGATCTCGTGCGGTAGCGCGCCGCGCAGGCAGACCTGCCGTGCGCTTTGCGGCGTCACCCGCCGCGCCGGCCCGATCAGGGCCGCTGATTCGACGGATGATCCTGTGCCGGAGGCTTCACGCAGCCCAGCGTGTATTTCAGCGCGGCGGGCAGCAGCGCGCTCCATACATCCCACGTATGCCCGCCATCGATAACGCGTAGCGCCGCCGGATTGCCCGCCAGCCGCAGGTGCGTGTAGAGCAGCGACGCGTCGGCCTGGATCACGAGGTCGTCGTCGCCGGACGCGATAAACATCGGCACGCGATACGGCCCGCTCATATAGCGATCCCACTGCGCCGGGTAGTTGAGTTCGTGCCACACGCGCGGGTCGAACTGGCGCTCGCCGAACACGCCGACGTGTCGTGCCGCCGACGAGCGCGGCGGCTCGTTCGCGTAGATCGCCGGGCTCAGCAGCAACGCGCCGCAGAACCGTTCCGGCTGGGTTAGCGCGTAGCGCAGCGCGCCGAAGCCGCCCATCGACACGCCGCCGATCATCCGGCCGCCGCGCTGCGTTGCCACCGCATAGCGCGCTTCGGTCTCGGGCAGCAGATCGTCGAAGAACGCGCTTTCCATCTTTTCCTTGCGGTCGACGTACCAGTCGGTGCCGCCTTGCGGCATCACGATCACGACGGGCGGAATCTCCTTGCGCTCGATCAGCGTGTCGGCGGTGGTCTGCAGATGGCCTTGCGTGATCCAGTCGTTCGCGTCGCCGTTATTGCCGTGCAGCAGGTACAGCACCGGCAGGCGAGGGCCGTCTGGCCGATAGGCGTTCGGCAGATAGATCGTGTAGCTCCAGTCGCGGCCGAGTGCGTCCGAATGGAAGCTGCGGCTCACGACCGTGCTCGCGAACGCGGGCGCGCCGGCGATGACGGCGAGCATAACGAGGGCGAATGGGAGGAATCGACGCATGTCAGTGTGGAAGGCCGCCGCGGGGCTTGCGCGCGGCCGTCATGCTATCAGTATTGGCGCCGGAATTGAGTCCGGCCGAGGCGGGCGCGCGGGCCGGAATTGCTGCATTCAAAGTCGGCTAACCAGCGCGAGACGCCCGACGCACGTCAACGCACTTCAACCGCCTCGCATGCTACGACGCGTTGGGCACTCACGACGACGTGCCGAGCCGCGCGTTGACGAAGCGCCCGACGAAGCGTTTGAACGGCTCCACGCCGACTGCCACCGCGAACAATGCGCCGACCGCCGCCGCATCCGCGAGCAGCCCGAGCGGATAGTTCAGATAGCCGTCGGTGGCCGCGTACAGAACCGAGTCGATCACGAGCGAAATGACCGCGCCGGCGATAAAGCACAGCAGCCCCTGACGCCCGATCAGGCCGACCCACGGCAGCCGGCGCGCGATTTTCTTCGCCCAGCCGAGTTCGATCAGATTCGCGGTGAGCCACGCGATCGCGAGAAAGTTGCCCGCGCGCAGATACGACAGATTCTGCTTGAGGCTCGCGGCCAGCGGCGCATGCATGAGAACCAGCTTGTAGTACGCGGCGCTCGCGACCACCGCGAACGCGAGCACGCTGACGAGCCAGCCGAGCCGGTGCGCGCTGATCCGCTGATACACCGGCTGGCAGCGCGCCAGCACGCCAAGCACGAACAGCAGTTGCCACGCGAACGGGTTGAAGTCCCAGTGCATGTCCGGTGCGGCCGGCAGATAGGCGCCGATCGCGGGCGCGCCGGCCCACAGCGCGACGCTGCCCGCGATCAGCAGCCACGGCTTGCTGCGCGCGAGCGGCAGGATCGCCGGCACCAGCAGCGCGAAGAACGCGTACATCGGCAGCACTGACGCGAGATACGGCTGGCGGCGCAGCAGCACGATGTCGCGCAGCGCGGCAAGCGGCGTGTCGAGCAGATCGTCGAGATCGGTGGTGGCCAGATTCGGCCCGTCGATGCTGAGCGCGGTCAGCACCGCGCTGACCAGCAGCATCAGTCCGGCGGTCACGAGAAACGCGCGGTAGATTTCGAACGAGCGCCGCACGAAGCGGCCGCGCGCGATCGTTTCGTTGCGTCGTTCGGCGAGCGCCGCATACGCGGTGGCGGTCGCGAAGCCGCCGAGGAACACGAACACCTCGGCGGCATCGCACAGCGCATACGCATGCAGCGTCGCGCGCGACAGGATGCTGCCGCCGATGTGATCGACAACGATGATCAACAGAACCAGTCCACGAAAAAAGTCGAGTTCGATCAGACGGGAAGAGGATTGTTGCATTGTTCGAGCCAAAGGAAGCCCCGTGTGACGGCGCGCGGATGTCGCGCGGCGGGCGTCTCACATGGGTTTTTTTAAGGGATTGGGTGTAACCACGGGCAGGCGACCCGTGCCGGCATCGCCCACGCCCCGCGTCGCCGCATCAGACCGGCTGTGCAACGCGCGGCATCGACGGGGTGTGAAGATGACCCTTCGCGTGATGCCAGAGTTCCGTTGCATCGCAGCAAAGGCGCGCG